>NZ_JBEZIB010000014.1:0-178173 GCF_040650855.1 Streptomyces sp. NPDC048606
CTGGCGTTGATTTTTGGCACGCTGTTGAGTTCTCAAGGAACGGACGCTTCCTTTGTACTCACCCTCTCGGGCTTTCCTCCGGGCTTTCGTTCTGTTCTTGCGTTTCCGACTCTATCAGACTCTTTCGGGCCCGATTTTCCTCGGCGCTTTCCAGGTTCTGCGCTTTCGCGCTTTCCCTTTCCGGCGGTTCCCACTCTATCAGCGTTCTTTCGTCTCTCCGACCACTCGCCGTTTACCGAAAGGGCATACGGAATGAGCGGCAACCGGAGATCCGGATGATCACTGCTTGAGAAGGAGTCCCGTCCACCGACTGTTCGCGAGTTGTTCACGCGGCACGTCCTGGCGGGAGTCACGACAGTACAGCGCCGGTGGTGCGCAGGCAAATCGATTCACGCGTATGGTCTAGTCCACCGGTCTAGTCCACTAGTCTCCGTGCCAAAGGGCCAGCCCGGATCGGGACCAACATCGGGCGAACCCGAACATCCAGTGACATATCCTTCTGACGAGTACGCCGTTCGCGACACGTAGTGACGGCGACACGATGAAGCCCCACCCCCTGGGAGGCCCCCATGACCAGCGTCTCGTCCCCACTTGCCGGGCGTGCCATCGGACTCGCGGCTGTGCCGGATCCGGTGTTCTCCGGCGCGATGGTGGGACCGGGCACCGCCATTGATCCCGTGCGCGAGCCCTCGGAGGCGGTGGCCCCCGTCGACGGTGTGGTCGTCTCCCTGCACCCCCACGCGTACGTCGTCGTCGACGGCGAGGGCCACGGTGTGCTCACGCACCTCGGGATCGACACCGTCCAGCTCAACGGCGAGGGCTTCGAGCTCCTCGTGAACAAGGGCGACACCGTGACCCGCGGTCAGGCCGTCATCCGCTGGAACCCGCAGGCCGTCGAGGAAGCCGGCAAGTCGCCGATCTGCCCCGTCGTGGCACTGGAGGCCACCGCCGATTCCCTCGGCGACGTGAACGAGGACGGCGACGTCAAGGCCGGGGACGTTCTCTTCAGCTGGCGCTGACACGTCCGCCCCGTACGGGCGGGTCGGACATCCACCGCGGCGGCTGGGCCCGCCGCTCAATCGGAGACGGGTGAAATGGAGACAACGCTGCGAGGCGTCGGCGTGAGCCACGGTGTGGCGATCGGCGAGGTGCGGCACATGGGTACGGCGGTCCTGGAGCCGCCGGCCAAGCAGATCACCGCGGACGAGGCGGAGCGCGAACAGGGGCGCGCCCGTCAGGCCGTCGAGGCGGTGTCGGCCGACCTGATCGCGCGCGGCCAGCTGGCCGGTGGCGAGGCTCAGCACGTGCTGGAGGCCCAGGCGATGATCGCCACGGACCCCGAGCTGATGGCTGACGTGGACCGGCGCATCGCCGTCGGCAGCACCGCCGAGCGCGGTGTCTACGACGCCTTCGCCTCCTACCGCGACCTGCTCGCGGGGGCCGGCGAGTACATGGCGGGCCGTGTGGCGGACCTGGACGACGTGCGCAACCGCATCGTCGCCCGGCTGCTGGGCGTGCCGATGCCGGGTGTTCCGGACAGTGACGAGCCGTACGTGCTGATCGCGCGGGACCTGGCCCCCGCCGACACGGCGCTGCTCGACCCCGCGCTCGTGCTCGGGTTCGTCACGGAAGAGGGCGGTCCGACCAGCCACAGCGCGATCCTCGCGCGGGCGCTGGGCGTGCCGGCCATCGTGGCGCTGCCGGGTGCCGGCGAGATCGCCGAGGGCACGGTCATCGCGGTCGACGGCAGCACCGGCGACCTGTTCGTCGAGCCGACCGCGGAGAAGCGGGCCGAGCTGGAGGCCGCGGCCGCCGAGCGGAAGGCGGCGCTGGCCTCCTCCTCCGGTCCGGGCGCGACCTCCGACGGTCACAAGGTGCCGCTGCTGGCGAACGTCGGCGGTCCCGCCGACGTGCCGGCGGCCGTGGAGGCCGGGGCCGAGGGCGTGGGCCTCTTCCGGACCGAGTTCCTCTTCCTGGACGACAGCAAGAAGGCGCCGTCCGAGGAGAAGCAGATCGAGTCGTACCGCAAGGTGCTGGAGGCGTTCCCCGAGGGGCGCGTCGTGGTGCGCGTGCTGGACGCGGGCGCCGACAAGCCGCTCGACTTCCTGACCCCGGGCGACGAGCCGAACCCAGCTCTTGGCGTCCGTGGTCTGCGCACCCTGCTGGACCACCCGGAGGTGCTGCGCACGCAGCTCACCGCGCTGGCCAAGGCCGCCGAGGGGCTGCCGGTCTACCTCGAGGTCATGGCGCCGATGGTGGCCGACCGGATCGACGCGAAGGCCTTCGCCGACGCCTGTCGTGAGGCGGGGCTGCGGGCGAAGTTCGGCGCGATGGTGGAGATCCCCTCCGCCGCGCTGCGGGCGCGCTCGATCCTGCAGGAGGTGGAGTTCCTCTCGCTGGGGACCAACGACCTCGCGCAGTACGCCTTCGCCGCCGACCGTCAGGTGGGCGCCGTGTCCCGGCTCCAGGACCCGTGGCAGCCGGCGCTGCTCGACCTGATCGCCATGTCGGCCGAGGCCGCCAAGGCGGAGGGCAAGAGCTGCGGTGTCTGTGGCGAGGCCGCTTCGGACCCGCTGCTGGCGTGTGTGCTGACGGGTCTGGGTGTCACCTCCCTGTCGATGGGTGCCGCCTCGATCCCGTACGTGCGGGCGACGCTCGCCAAGTACACGCTGGCGCAGTGTGAGCGGGCGGCTGCCGCCGCCCGTGCCGCCGACACGGCGGAAGAGGCCCGTGTGGCCGCGCAGGCGGTGCTGTCCGGCGAGTAGCCGGGCGGCGTGATCGCCGATCGAGGGGCCTTCGCCGGTGGCGGGGGCCCCTCGGTCGTTTCCCGTGCCCGGTGCCGGGGTGCGCTTACCTCCCGTGGTGGGGGTCAGGGAGGTCCACCTCGTAGCCGGGGGCGTGGGTGACGCCGGGTTCCGGGGGGACGGGTTCGCCGGTGTCGGCGTCCGTGCAGTAGGCGTCGAACACGGCCGCCGCGGTGAGCGGGAGCAGGCGGCCCCTGTCGAGGCGCCAGCCGTGGACGCGGTCCTCGAATCCCTCGGTGGTGCTGCGCAGCACCAGTCCCCCGGGGCCGCCCAGGGCGAGGCCGGCGGCGAGGACGGCGGTGAAGTCGAGGGCCTCGCGGCCGTCGACGTGCGGGGGCGCGGAGGGGGTGCCCGGGGTGTCGGGGACCTGGGCGTGCAGGACCGCGACGAGTTGTTCCTCCGTGGCCGGGACGCTGCACACCAGGTGGTGGTGGCCGGGGCCGGCTCCGGCGAGGAGGCGGCGGAGCAGTTCGGCGGCCCGTTCGAGGCAGGCGCGGCCGATGTCGTGGCCGCAGTCGGCGCAGGGGCCGGCGGTGGCGAGCAGGGTGGTCGCGTACTCCCGGGTGGCCTGGCGGACGGCTTCGTCGACGAGGAGCGTGAGCAGCTCGGCGATGGGTTGGCCGGTGTAGGGCAGGGCGGCGGCGGACGCGGCGAGTTCGGCGGTGAAGCGGGTGCGGGTGCCCGCGCTGTCGGGGTCGAGGCCGTGGTCGGCGCAGTAGTCGGCGTATTCGTCGGGGTCGAAGAGGGCGACGGTGGTGTGGAGGCCCTGGGCCGCGAGGGAGCGGAGCAGGGCGTCCATGTGGTCGAGGTAGTCGGTGTAGTCGTCGTGGTGGTCGAAGTCGAAGCTGCGGTAGTCCCGCATGGCCGCGAAGTCCCCGGCGTCGGCGAGGAGGCCGACGGTGCCGGCGACCTCGCGGCGCAGCTCACGGCGCCGCGAGGCGGTGCGCTTGGTGCGGCGCGGCGAGGCGGGTGGTGTGTCCGGCGTACCGGGCGTGCCCTTCATGGTTCCCCCTGAGTGGTGCGAGCATCGAAACGGCTTGCTCACTCAGAGTAATCACGGGCACTGACAGTCACTTCCGAGTGCGGGCGAGCTCCTCGTAGAAGGCGAGCAGTTCGGGGCGGTCGACGGAGCCGGGGTTGACGGCCCTGTCCATCGGGGTGCCCTGGAGGAGGCGCTTGACGGGGACCTCGATGCGCTTGCCGGTGAGGGTGTGCGGGACGGCCGGGATCTCGATGATCTCGTCGGGCACGTGGCGCGGGGAGAGCTGCTCGCGGATGGTGGCGTTGATCTTCTTGCGGAGCTCGTCGTCGAGGGCGGTCCCGGGGGCGAGGTGGACGAACAGCGGCATCCAGTAGCCGCCGTTCGGCTCCTCCAGGCCGATGACGAGGGATTCCTTGATCTCGGGGAGGCGTTCGACGGCCTCGTAGATGTCGGCGGAGCCCATGCGGACGCCCTGCCGGTTGAGGGTGGAGTCGGAGCGGCCGTGGATGACGACGGAGCCGTGGTCGGTGATCGTGATCCAGTCCCCGTGGCGCCAGGCGCCGGGGAACATCTCGAAGTAGCTCTCGCGGTAGCGGTCGCCGTCCGGGTCGTTCCAGAAGTGGATCGGCATGGAGGGCAGCGGGGCGGCGACGATCAGTTCGCCGACCTCCCCGGTCAGGGGCTTGCCGGCGGGGTCCCAGGCCTGGAGGTCGGTGGCGAGGGAGGGGGCCTGGAGTTCGCCGATGTGCACGGGCAGCGTGGGGACGCCGCCGGCGAAGCAGCTGCACACGTCGGTGCCGCCGCTGACGGAGGCGATCCACAGGTCCGCGGCGACCTCGTCGTGGAGCCAGCGGAAGCCGTCGGGCGGGAGCGGGGAGCCGGTGGTGGCCACGCACTTCACGGCGGAGAGGTCGAAGTCGCGGGCCGGGTGGACCTCGGCCTTCTTGCAGGCCATGACGTACGCGGCGGAGGTGCCGTAGAGGGTGGCGCCGGTGCGCTCGGCGATCCGCCACTGGGCGCCGGTGTCGGGGAAGCCGGGGCTGCCGTCGTAGAGGACGACGGTCGTGCCGGTGAGCAGGCCGGAGACGAGGAAGTTCCACATCATCCAGCCGGTGGAGGTGTACCAGAAGAAGCGGTCCTCCGGGCCCAGGTCGCAGTGCAGGCCGAGCTGCTTGAGGTGCTCCAGGAGGATGCCGCCCTGCGACTGGACGATCGCCTTGGGGACGCCGGTCGTGCCGGAGGAGTAGAGGATCCACAGCGGGTGGTCGAAGGGGACGGGCTCGAAGACCGGCTCGGTGTCGTTCGAGGTCAGCTCGGACCAGGGGCGGGTGCCCTCGGGGGCGGGGGTGCCCAGGAGCGGGATGTGCACGACGGCCTTGAGCGAGGGCAGCTCGGCGCGCAGCTCGGCGACGGTCTCGCGGCGGTCGTGCTCCTTGCCGCCGTAGCGGTAGCCGTCGACGGTGAAGAGGACCACCGGCTCGACCTGCTGGAAGCGGTCGAGGACGCTGCGGGCGCCGAAGTCGGGGGCGCAGGAGGTCCAGACGCCGCCGACGGCCGCGGTGGCGAGGAGGGCGACGACGGCCTCGGGGATGTTGGGGAGGTAGCCGCTGACGCGGTCGCCCGGGCGCACGCCGAGGGCGCGCAGTTCGGCGGCGAGGGAGCCGACCTGACGGCGCAGCTCGGACCAGGTCACGGGGGTGGGCTCGTGGGTCTCGTCGACGGCCAGGAGGGCGGGCTCGTCGGCGCGGGCGCCGTCCTCGCCGGCGCGCAGGGCGTGCTCGGCGTAGTTGAGGGTGGAGCCGGTGAACCAGCGGGCGCCCGGCATGGCGCGGTCGGCGAGGACGCTCTCGTAGGGGGTGGTGAAGCGTACGTCGAACCATTCGGCGAGGGCCTGCCAGAAGACGTCGAGCTCGTCGACGGACCAGCGGTGCAGGGCCGGGTAGCCGCCGTCGGCGGGGGCGTCGAAGCGTTCGGCCGCCCAGGCCTGGAAGGCGGTGATACGGGCCGCGGCGATCCTGTCGGGGCTCGGGGACCAGAGGGGTTCCGGCTGGATGGCTGAGGTCATGGGTCGGCTCCCGGTCGAAATCTGTGGCTCGCGCTTGGTGTGCGTACGGTGCCACCCCGGCGTCGTGTGCGCGTGGCGGCTCACAGGGACGATGCCATGTGATCGACATCCGCACCAGAGCCGTCCCGGGTGGTCGCGATTGATCGTTTTCCGGGTGAACGGCAGTTGAACGCACCGCGCGCGGGCGGGGCCCGGTGGCAGGGTGATCGGCATGGACGGTCGTGAACTGGTGCGTGCGGTGAAAGAGATCGGTACGGCGCGCGGGCGGCGCGCCTGGCGCTCGGCCTGGCGGCATCGGCGGGCGGACGCACGGGGGCTCGCGCCCCGGGGTGCGGAGCGGGCACGGGTGCCGGGCCTGTTGGAGGGGACGCGGGAGCTGCCGGGCGGGGGGCTGCTGCGCTTCGCGCGGTCGGAGCTGCTGGTACGGGTCACCGTGGGCGGCGCCGTGTTCTGGGGCTGGGACGGGGCGCGGCCGGAGCCCTCGTACGCGGTGGTGGGCGGGGGGCCGGAGCCGGATCCGCGGGCGGTGCTGGAGCCGGACACCGGGGGTGGCTGGCGGGTGGTGTCGGAGCGGGTGACGGTGGCGGTGTCGCGGCACGGGGTGGTGGAGGTGCGGACCCCGGGCGGTGCGGTGTTGCGGCGGGAGCTGCCGCCGCGGTGGTGGGATCCGGTCGGGGCGGACGCGGGGGCGGACGCGGGGGCCGGCGCGGACGGGGTCGACGCTCCGCCCTCGGACGGGGACGGGGCGGGGGGCGCGCCGGCGCCCGGGGGGTCGCGGTGGGCGCAGCGGGCGGAGGTGGCCCCGGACGCGCGGTTCTTCGGGCTGGGCGGGCGGGCCTCGGGGCCCCGGCTGCGGGACGGGGAGTACCGGCTGTGGAACACCGACCCGAAGGGCGGGTTCGGGCCGGGCGCCGATCCGCTGTACATCACGATGCCGGTGCAGTTGGTGGTCGCGGACGCGGGGACGCACCTGGCGTTCCACGACAACACCTGGGACGGGCGCGTCCTGGTCCGCGAGGGCGAGGAGGGGGCCGGATCGGGCGCCGACCGGCCGGGGTCGAGCGAGCTGCGGATGGAGGGCGGGCCCGCGCGCTGCTGGGTGTTGACGGGGACGCCGGCGCGGGTGCTCGGGGGCTGGGCGGGGCTGACGGGGGCGCCCGCGGTGCCGCCGGAGTGGGCGCTCGGCTACCAGCACGCGCGGTGGGGGTTCGGGAGCGGGGCGGAGGTGCGCCGGGTGGCGGACGGGTACCGGGACCGGGGGCTCGCGCTGTCGGCCCTGCACCTGGACATCGACCACTACGACGCGCACCGGGTGTTCACCGTGGACCGGGTCGCGTTCCCCGATCTACCCGGGCTGGCCGGCGAGTTGAGGGGGCGGGGGGTGCGGCTGGTGTCGATCGTGGACCCGGCGGTGAAGGCGGGGGACGCGCTGCACGCGGCCGGATCGGCGGTCGGGCGGCGGGGTGCGTTCGTCCGGGGCGCGGGGGGCGAGGAGGTGCGCGGCGAGGTCTGGCCGGGTGAGTGCGCCTATCCGGACTTCACGGACCCGGCGGTGCGGGAGTGGTGGGGCGCCCTGTACGAGGAGCGGTTCGCGCAGGGCTTCGCGGGTTTCTGGCACGACATGAACGAGCCGGTGTCCTTCGTGCCGTGGGGGGACGCGACGCTGCCGAGGTCCGCGCGGCACGTGCTGGAGGGCGCCGGCGGGGACCACCGCGAGGCGCACAACGTGTACGCGCTGGCGATGGCCCGCGCCGGGTGGGAGGGGTTGGTGCGGCTGCGGCCGGACGAGCGGCCGTTCCTGTTCTCCCGCTCCGGGTGGGCGGGCATGCAGCGGTACGGGGGCACGTGGTCGGGGGACGTGGAGTCCAGCTGGGAGGGGCTGCGTTCCTCGTTGGCGCTGGTGCTGGGGCTCGGGCTGTGCGGGGTGCCCTACTCGGGTCCGGACGTCGGGGGGTTCGGGGGGTCGCCCTCGCCGGAGCTGTACCTGCGGTGGCTGCAACTGGGGGCGTACCTGCCGTTGTTCCGCACGCACGCGGCGATCTGGGCGGGGCGGCGCGAGCCGTGGGAGTTCGGGCCGGAGGTGGAGCGGCTCGCGGCCGGGGTGTTGGCGGAGCGGGAGCGGCTGCGGCCGTACTTCGTGACGCTGGCGCACCTGGCGCGGCGCACGGGGGCTCCGTACGTCCGTCCGCTGTGGTGGGGGGCGCCGGAGGACCGGGTGTTGCGGGACTGCGAGGACGCGTTCCTGTTGGGGGACGCGTTGCTGGTGGCCCCGGTGTTGGAGCCGGGGTCGGACCGGCGGGCGGTGCGGTTGCCCCGGGGGCGTTGGTACGACACGGCCACGGGGGCGGCGTACGAGGGTCCCGGGCAGGTGTTGCTCGACGCGCCGCCCGGACGGACGCCGGTGCTGGCGCGGGCCGGGGCGGTGCTCCCGGTGCGGCGGGGGGACGGGTCGGTCGGCCTGGAGGCCTGGGCCCCGGCGCGCGGGCGGACCGGTGGCGGGGTGGTGGTGCGGGATCCGGGGCCGGGGTTCGCGGCGGGCACGGTGGAGCGGTACGCCGTGCGGTGGGCGGGAGCGGCGGTGGTGGTCGAGGACGAGGCCGGGGCGGTGGTGGAGGGGGTCGACGTACGGGGGCTCGCGTAGCGCCGGCGGCGCGGGTGGCGGGCCGGGCGCGTCCGGGGCGTATAGGGGGGCGGTAGGCGGGTGGGGCACCCTGCCGGCGGCGCCGAGGGGGCGCCGTGGACCGTGGGGATCGGAGTCAGTGGTGGTCTTGTTGAGCGCGGCGCGGCCGTACGCGATGATCCGGCGGCCGGGGGCGCGCCGTCGGGACCCGGCGCCGGGCGCCGAGGTCGTCGGGACCTGGCAGCTGCTCACGGTGTGGGCGCTGCTGCTGGTGACCGGGGGCACGGCCGGCGGGTCGTTCGCCGCGCTCGGGGTCGGCGCGCTCGTCTGGGCGGCCGCCGGGTTCCTGCACGGGTGGCTGCTGGTCAAGCCGCTGGCGTTACTGGGGCGCCTGACGGCGCGGTGGTGCGCGTGGCCGGAGCCGGTGGCGCTCGGGGTGCTGACGGTGGCGGTGTCGGCGGCGCCGGCGTGGCTGGTCCACTGGTGGCTGCGGACCCTGGCGGGTGCGCCGCCGGGCTTCGGCCGGGTGTGGGCGCTGGCGACGGCGGGGGCGGTGCTGCCGCTGGCGGCGGGCGCGCTGCTGCGCGGGCGCGGGGTCGCCGCCCGGGTGTTGTGGGCCCGGGGCGCGGTCGTCGCGTGCACGACGGTCGGGGTGGTCGCCCTGGCCGCCGTGGTGCGCGATCTGCCGCTGTGAGGGGCGGGCGGGTCTACGCGTAGCGGCCGGCGAACCAGGACGCGGCGGCGCGGGTGTGGAGGGGGAAGGCCAGTTCGGCCGGGGCGCGCAGGACGTGCCAGCCGGTGGTCTCGTCGGTCGCGGTGGACGGGGGCAGGTCGGCGGTCGGGCGCGGGGGCAGGAGGCCGAAGACGAGGAGGTGGCCCGCCGGGGAGCTGAGCACGTCGGCGAGGGAGACCTCCTCGACGGGGGCCTCGATGCCGGTCTCCTCGCGCAGTTCGCGGACGACGGCCTCGCGCCAGTCCTCGCCGAAGTCGACGAACCCGCCGGGGAGGGCCACGCCGCCGAGGGCGGGTTCGATGGTGCGGGTGATGACGACCAGTCCGGTGCCGTCGGCGTCCTCCACGGGGAGCAGGGCGACGGCCACCGGGAGCGGGTTGCGGTAGGAGACGGCTCCGCAGGCGGCGCAGGCGCGCGGCCAGTCGGTGGAGTCGAACCGGTTTCCGCAGGTGGGGCAGTGCGCGTTTCCCGTGTCGTGAGGCATGCGGTGATGCTATGCCAAGGGGCATGAGGATGGTGGTGGTGGCGGTGCTCGTCGCTCTGGTGGTGCCTTCGTCCGGGCCCGCCGCGCCGGCGACCGGTTCGGCCGCGACCGGTTCGGCCGCGAGCGGTTCGGCCGCGACTCGTTCGTCCGCGACCGGTTCGGCCGGGCCGGGGCGGGACGCGGGGTTCGTGGCGCTCCGGGACGTGGATCCGGGGATCGCCGAGGACGTCCGGTACGCGGGGACGCGGAACTTCACGGGTGGGGTCGTGGACGGGTACGCGGAGCCGGTGTGCCTGTTGACCCGTCCGGCGGCGCGGGCGTTGCGGCGGGCGCAGCGGGATCTGCTGCGCCGGGGCTACGGGTTGAAGGTGTACGACTGTTACCGGCCGCAGCGGGCGGTGGACCGGTTCGTGCGGTGGGCGGCCGAGCCGGACGATCCGGCGGCCAAGGCGGAGTTCTATCCGGACGTCGACAAGGGCCGCCTGATTCCCGAGGGTTACATCGCGGAGAGGTCCGGGCATTCGCGCGGCGCCACCGTGGACGTCACGCTGGTTTGGCCGGTCGGCGGGCGGGAGGTGGACATGGGAACCCCCTTCGACTTCTTCGGTCCGCCGTCGCACACGGACAGCGGAGCGGTGTCCGAGGCGGCCCGCGCGAACCGCCGGCTGTTGCGGGGGGTGCTGGGCGGGGCGGGCTTCGTGAACCTGCGCGAGGAGTGGTGGCACTTCACGCTGCGGTCCGAACCCTTCCCCGACACGTACTTCGACTTCCCCGTCTCCGTCGCCTCCGTGCGGCCGTGATCGCGCGGAAGTCGCCCGTCGAGAACCCGTGCCAGGGAAGCCCGCCCGTGACAGACTTCTGACGATCCGTCAGAAGTCTGATGAGGGAGGGGCACGTGGAGCGCACACGCACACCCGTCGTGAGCGGGTGGTTCACCGAGGAGGCACCGGACGGCGGCGGCTTCCGCCTGCTCGGCACCCGGTGTTCGGCCTGTACGGCGGTGTTCTTCCCGCCCGAGGGGGCGTACTGCCGCAATCCGCGCTGCCCCGGCGGCGGCGAGCTCGCGAAGGTGCCGCTGTCCGCGCGCGGCCGGGTCTGGTCCGTGACGGACGGCCGCTATCGGCCGCCCGCCCCGTACGTGTCCGATCCGGCGGCGCCCTGGGAGCCGTACACCCTGGTGGCGGTGGAGCTGGAGGCCGAGGGGATGGTGGTGCTGGGGCAGGCGGAGCCGGGGCTGACGCCGGCGGACCTGGCCGTCGGCACCGAGGTCGAGGTGGTGCCCGGGGTTCTCCACGAGGACGCCTCCACCCTCTGGACGACCTGGCGGTTCCGGCCGGCGGGAGGGGCGCGGTGAGCGGGGACGTCGCCGTCCTGGGGGCGGGCATGCACCCGTGGGGCAAGTGGGGCCGCAGTTTCGTCGAGTACGGGCGGGCCGCCGCGCGGGCCGCGCTCGCCGACGCCGGCCTGGAGTGGACCGACGTACGGTCCGTGGTGGGCGCCGACACGGTGCGCGGCGGCTACCCCGGCTACGTCGCCGGGGCCACCTTCGCGCAGGCGCTCGGCTGGCAGGGAGCACGGGTGACCAGCGTGTACGCGGCCTGCGCCTCGGGGGCCCAGGCCATCGGGACCGCCCGCGCCCAGATCCTCGCCGGGCTGGCGGACGTGGTGCTCGTGGTCGGCGCCGACGCCGCGCCGAAGGGCTTCTTCGCCCCGGCCGGGGGTGAGCGGCCCGACGATCCGGACTGGCTGCGCTTCAGGGTGCTGGGCGCCACGAACCCGACGTACTTCGGGCTGTACGCGCGGCGCCGCATGGCCCTGCACGGGGACGGCCTGGAGGACTTCGCGCTGGTCAAGGTGAAGAACGCGGCGGCCGGGGCGCTCAACCCGAACGCCCGCTACCGCAAGGAGGTCACCGCCGAGGAGGTCGCGGCCTCGGCGGTGGTCGCCGATCCGCTGCGGCTGCTGGACATCTGCGCCACCTCCGACGGGGGCGCGGCGCTGGTGCTGAGCAGCATGGGGTTCGCGCGGGCGCACGGGGTGGCGGACCCGGTGCGGATCCGGGCGGTGTCGACGGTGACGCCCACGTATCCCCGTACGGTGTTGGACCTGCCGGACATCGCGACGGACTGCTCGGTGGCCTCGCGGGGCGCGGCCGGTTCGTTCCGGGCCTCGATCGCGGCCGCGGCGTACGAGGAGGCCGGGGTGGGGCCGGGGGACCTGTCGCTGGCCGAGGTCTACGACCTGTCCACCGCGCTGGAGTTGCAGTGGTACGAGGACATCGGCCTGTGCGGGGAGGGCGAGGGCGCGAAGCTCGTACGGGAGGGGGCGACCGCGCTCGGCGGGCGGATCCCGGTGAACCCGAGCGGGGGGCTGGCCTCGTTCGGGGAGGCGGTGCCGGCGCAGGCCATCGCCCAGGTGTGCGAGCTGACGTGGCAGCTGCGGGGTACGGCCGGGGCGCGGCAGGTGCGGGGGGCGCGGGTCGGCATCACCGCGAACCAGGGTCTGTTCGGGCACGGTTCGGCGGTCGTCGCCGTGCGGTGACGGACGTGACGGCGGCAGACGTGGCGGTGACGGGCGTGACGGCGGCGGACCCGGTGGCGGCGGACGGCTGTCGGCGGCCACCGGACGCCGGACGGACGACCCCGGGACGGCGGCCGGGGCGGGGCCGCGGGGGCCGTGAACAGGGGCTGTTGTCACCGCTCTTGACGACCCCCGGCGGCGGGTTCACACTCTCCCCACAGTCCCGCGCCGTGACCGGGACCCCGTGTCCCCCCATGTGAGCCGCGGCCCGTACCCCAGTCGGCGGGGGTACGGGCCGCCTCCATGCCGCGGGCCGTCACGGGAGGGGTGTCGACCCCCTGTTCCGGAGGGCGTCAGGCCCTGGCGGCGAGGCTCGCGCGGCGGGCGCGGGCCAGCGACATCGCGTGTTCCACCACCCCGACGAGCACGTCCTTGACGGACTCCCGGTCGCGGGCGTCGCAGAGCAGCACCGGCACCTCGGCGTCGAGGTCGAGCGCCTCGCGGACGGTCACCACCGGATGGCGGGCCGCCCCGTCGAAGCAGTTGACGGCGACGACGAAGGGAATGCCGCGCCGTTCGAAGTAGTCGATCGCGGCGAAGCAGTCGGCGAGCCGTCGGGTGTCGGCGAGCACGACGGCCCCCAGCGACCCCTGGGCCAGTTCGTCCCACAGGAACCAGAAGCGGTCCTGGCCGGGCGTACCGAAGAGGTAGAGCACCAGGTCCTCGCGCAGCGTGATGCGGCCGAAGTCCATGGCGACGGTGGTGGTGCTCTTGCCCTCCACTCCCCCGGTGTCGTCGATGCCGACGCCCGGTTCGGAGAGCCGTTCCTCCGTGCGCAGCGGGCGTATCTCGCTCACCGCGCTGACCAGGGTGGTCTTGCCCACCCCGAAGCCGCCCGCGACCAGGATCTTCAGGGTCAGCGGCTCGACCGGCGACACGGCATGCATCGCGCCGGTGCGGCTAGAGCGCCCGAAGGCCATCGATCACCTCACGCAGTATGGATTCGTCGGGCAGTTCGGCCGGCGGTACCGGCCGGGTCACGTGGACCAGCTCGTCGGCGACGAGGTCGCCGATGAGGACCCGGACGACGCCTATGGCGAGGTCCAGGTCGGCGGAGAGTTCCGCCACCGACTGGGGGCGTTCCCGGCACAGCCCGAGGATGTGGGCGTGTTCCGGGGACAGGGTCATGTCCCAGACCGGATCGTCGGCCGCCGGCTCGGCGACCACCAGGGCGATCAGGTCGAGGCGGTGTTGGCCGGCGTGGCTGGTCCGGCCCCGGGTCATCGCGTAGGGACGCACGACGGGACCCGCCTCGTCGTCGAACCAGCTCGGGTGGCCGGCCTCGGGTGTCGCGTCGGGGACACCCGGGGTGCCGGGGTCGCCGAGGGGGTGGTCCTGGCCTGGGTCGCTCATGCCGTCCGACTCACCCTCCGGCGGGCAGCCCGGTGCGCGGGGCGGTCGCCAGGTGGTCGCCGACGCGCTTGACCATCAGCGTCATCTCGTAGGCGACCTGGCCGACGTCGGAGTCGGCGTCGGAGAGCACGGCCAGGCAGCTGCCGTCGCCGGCGGCCATGACGAAGAGGAAGGCCTCGTCCAGTTCGACGACGGTCTGGCGGACGCGGCCGGAGTCGAAGTGCCGGCCGACGCCCTTGGCGAGGCTGTGGAAGCCGGAGGCCACGGCGGCCAGGTGCTCGCTGTCCTCCCGGGTGAGGTCCTTGGAGCTGCCGGTCGGCAGGCCGTCGCCGGAGAGGACGACCGCCTTGCGGATGCTGCCGACCTTGTCGACGAGTTCGTCGAGGAGCCAGTTGAGCGGGCCGGAGCCCCGGCCCCGGGTGTCGTTTCCGGTCTGCGGTGCGGTCATCGACCGTCCCCTTCGTTCTCGTGCGCGCGGCCGTCGGCGGCGGAGGTGCCTGCCCCGGTCTCGGACTGCTGCTGTGCGTGCTGCTGGTTGCGGCCCGCCGTCCAGCCTCGCTGGAGGGCGGACATACGCGTACGTACGTCCTCCGCGTCGCGGTCGGCGACCGACTCGGCGGGGGCTTCGGCCGCTGCCGCGGCCGGGCCGTTCTTGAGCTGGGGCGCGAGGTTCGCCTGTCGGACCCGGCGGGGCAGCCCGCCGGGGGCCGGCGCGGCGGGCGCCTCCCCGGAGGACGGTGCCTGGGATCGCGTCGGGACCTTCGCGGGGGTGGTGCGGGGTTCCACCCGGCGGCCGTGCTCGGCGACCAGGGTGGGGGTGGGGCGGCGGCGGGGCAGCGGCACGGTCCCGCCGCCGCGGGCGCCCTCGGGGCGCGCACCGGCCGCGCGGGGGCGTTCGGCCCGGACCGGGCCGGTGGGGGCCTGCGGGTCGCGGTCGGGGCGGGGGCGGCCCGTTCCGTTGTCGCGGTCGCGGTCGGCGCCGCGCTCGCCCTTCCAGGCGCCGCGTTCGGCGTGCGGGTCGGCGTGGGGGGCGTCGCCGGCGCGCAGGCCGAGCAGGGCGCTGCGCGGGATGCCGCCGGGCGGGGTCTCGTCGTCGAGG
This sequence comes from Streptomyces sp. NPDC048606, assembly GCF_040650855.1. Taxonomy (NCBI): domain Bacteria; kingdom Bacillati; phylum Actinomycetota; class Actinomycetes; order Kitasatosporales; family Streptomycetaceae; genus Streptomyces; species Streptomyces sp. NPDC048606. The sequence continues at coordinate 14,721 of NZ_JBEZIB010000014.1, forward strand.
CTGGCCATCGGGGGGCGTCCGCCGACGCCGGTGAGGCCCGCGATGCCTCCCGTGCCGTGTCCGGCCGTACCGGTGTCGTCGAGGGTGTCCAGCCCCTCCAGACCGAGGAGGCCGACGGGGCCCTCCAGCTCGACGGGGCCGTTCAGCACGCCGGTGGGCAGGGAGCGGGCGGACGGTCCGCCCGGGGCGGTGGCCGGCCGTCGCTCGGGCTTCTTGCCCGCGGGGGCCCCCTTGAGGTGCTTGGCGCTCTTGATGGTGTCCAGGCGCAGGCCGGTGCCGTTGGTGTCGGGGGCCTCGGTCAGCAGGTCCGCGGGCAGGAAGACCACCGCGGTGGTGCCGCCGTAGGGGCTGGGCTGGAGGACGACCTTGATGCCGTGGCGGCGCGCGAGGCGGCTGACGACGAACAGGCCGAGGCGGTCGGTGTCGGAGAGCTCGAAGTCGGGGGTCTCGGCGAGGCGCAGGTTCGCGTCGAGGAGCGCCTCGGGGTTCATGCCGAGGCCGCGGTCGTGGATCTCCAGGGTGAAGCCGTTGGCGACGCGTTCGCCGTGGACCTGGACGGCGGTGTGCGGCGGGGAGAAGACGGTGGCGTTCTCCAGGAGTTCGGCGACGAGGTGGGTGACGTCGGCGACGGCCGGTCCCTCGATGCCGATGCGCGCCAGGCGTCGGACCTCGATGCGCTCGTAGTCCTCGACCTCGGCGACGGCGGCCCGTACGACGTCCATCAGCTGGACGGGCTTGCGCCACTGGCGGGAGGGGGCGGCGCCGGAGAGGATCACCAGGCCCTCGGCGTGCCGGCGCATGCGGGTGGTCATGTGGTCGAGGCGGAACAGGTCGGCGAGTTCCTCGGTGTCCTCGGTGCGCCGTTCCATGGTGTCGAGCAGGGTCAGCTGGCGGTGCAGCAGGACCTGGTTGCGGCGGGCGAGGTTGACGAACACCTCGGAGACGCCGCGGCGCAGCTCGGCCTGCTTGACGGCGGCCTCGACGGCGGCGCGCTGGAGGCTGTTGAGGGCCTGGCCGACCTGTCCGACCTCGTCCTTCTCGAACTCCAGGTGGGGCGCCTCGGTCTCCACGTCGACCGTCTCGCCGGCGGCGAGGCGGCGCATGACGCTGGGCAGGCGGACGCCGGAGGCCTCGTGGGCGTCCTTGCGGAGCCGGGAGAGGTCGCGGATCAGGTCGCGGCCGATGCGGACGGACAGCAGGAGGGAGACGGCGAGGGCGAGGAAGCCGAGGATGCCGGCGACGGCCGCCTGGACCATGACGCCGGTGGCGATGGGCGTGACGCGCTTTTGGTAGCGGTCTCCGGCTGCGGTGCCCATCGTGGCGAGGTCGCCGAGCACCTTGTTGGCGGCCTCGTCCCACTGGGCGGCGGTGACGGCGCGGTTCGTCTTGCCGGTCCCGCCGGTGATGAACCGTTCCTCCGCGTCGCGCAGCGCCTTGGTCTCGGGGCCGCTCCAGAACCGCTCGAAGAGGGTCCGCTCGTCGGCCGGGAGGATCGCGAGGTTGAAGTCGTAGAGCAGGCGGCGGTTGGCGGCGAGGTCGGAGACGGTGCGGAGGTTCGTGGAGCTGACGTTGCCGGCGGCGAGGGCCGAGGCGATGACGGCGTCGCCGCGCGAGAGGGTCTCGCGGGCGCGGGTGATGCCGACGAGGGCGCGGCCCTGCTTGTCCATCTCGACGTTCTCCAGCGCGTGGAGGTTCATCAGGAACTCGTAGCAGGGGTCGACGAGCCTGCTGTAGAGCTCCAGCGCCTGTCCCGGGTCGACGGCGTTCTGGTCGACGGAGCGGCGCAGCGCGGTGATGCCGTGGAAGGCGTCGAGGATCGAGCGCAGGCGTTGCGCGGCCTGGGGGTTGAGTTCCTCGACGACCTCGGGGTCCGTTGCGTTGGCGGTGATGTCGCGGACCACGCGGTCGGTGGCGCCCCGGCTCTTGGCGAGCTCGGTGGAGGCGGCGATCGCGCGGGGGTCGCCGAGCAGGACGAGGGTCTGGCGGCGTTCCTTCTGGATGACGCGGACGACGTCCTCGATGGGGTAGCCGACCTTGCCGATGACGTAGGCGACGTCGAGGAGTTGCACGGCCTCACGTCCGGTGAGCGCCGTGGAGAAGCCCCACAGGGCGGTCAGGGAGACGAGCGGCACCAGGAGCAACGCCACGATCTTCCGGCGGATGGACTTCCCGCGAAAGCGCATGGCCTCCCCAGCCTCCCCCAGCTCAACCCCGTTGTCAGGGTTGGTGTTCCGTCATTTAAACGGCGTGAGCCTACTACTGACACGGAGTCCCTTCGAAGGCGTGTCCGGACGTTTTCGGCCTGGCCCCTGGACGAAGATCACCAGTTGTCCGATACTTCCGGTCAAGTCCGGCCCGATATGTGGCAGATGACACTCGGTGGGGCCTCGGTCACCCGACGGTCATGGATGGCTGGAATTCTTCGTTCCGGGGGGTTCGAGGACGATGCGGATGTCCGGGATCCGGGAATCTCCGGACGCCTCCGGTCGTCTGACAGGACGCAGGGGCACGCGGGCATGGCGGTCCGCGGGGCGGGAAGTGAGCGCACCATGAGGATGTACGCGGAGGACGGCGCGGCGGACGAGGCGCCGGGGCGGGGCCTGTGGGTGGAGGAGCCGGCGCGGCGCCGACGGATGCCCGATCCGGTGCGGACGGCGTCGGTGCGGGCGGTGTTGGTCGTGGCGGTGACGCTGACGGAGGCCACCATCACGTTCTTCCTCGCGCTGACCGGGTCCTGGCTGGCCTTCCCGATGATGCTCGGGGGCATAGCGGGCACGGTGCTGGCGACCTGGGGGGTGCTCGACGTCCTGATCACCCGGCAGATGTGGAACCAGCGCCACGGGGTCCTGTCGGAGCCGAGCAGCGCCGCCTCCCCGGGGCGGGGAGGCAAGGCGGCGCGGCGCGACTCCCGCGCCCCGGCGCCGCACCCCCGGTAGCCGACGGGGGTGCGGGTCCGGGGGCGCCGGTGCGGGACGGGGCGGGCGGCCGGGAGCGCCCGGGTCAGGAGCGGCGGAACATGCGGGTCGCCGTGATCTCCCCGTGGATCGGCTCCGATTCCGGGGACTGCTGCGGCAGGCCCGGGCGCAGGTGCTCCTCCACGCTGATGTACTTCAGGCCCGCCCTCAGGTCCGCGTCGTTGCGCAGCCGGATGACCAGCGGGAACTCCGCCAGGGCGGTGGTGTCGAAGAGGCCCGTCGTGTAGAGGAGCTGGACGCCGAGCGCGTCCGAGACGGCCCGCTGGAGCTCCAGCAGGTACGTGGCGTTCGCGCGGCCGATCGGGTTGTCCAGGAAGAGCGTGCCCGCGTGCCGGTGCTTGTCCCGGCCCCGGTCGTTGCTGCGCAGCGCCGCCATCGTGCAGTAGAGGGCGATGGCGGCGGTGAGCAGCTGGCCGCCGGAGAACACGTCGCCCATCTGGCCGACGGGGACGCGTTCGGCGCGCAGCACGGCGTCGGGCTTGAGGATCTCCACCGAGATCCCCTTGGGTTCGAGGGCGGCCTGCACCCCGCGCAGCAGCAGGGACATGCCGTCGCGTCGGCCCTCGCCGAAGGAGGCGGTGCTGTTCTTCTTGACGGCCGAGCGCGTGGCCTCGTCGATGACCTCGCCGAGCCGTTCGGTCAAGGTGGCCTGGTCGGGTTCCTCGAAGCGGATCCGCAGGAACTCCTGACCCGACCACTCCCCCAGTCCTTCGGGCAGCTGGGAGAGGCGCTGGGCGGACCGCAGGGTGGCCAGCGCCGATTCGACGAGGCCGCGCAGCCGGTCGACGATGCTGTCGCGGTTGCGCTCCAGCTGGGCCAGCTCGTCGGTGAGGACCCGCAGCCGGGGCGCGAAGGCCGCCGCCCAGGCCGCCGCGTGCTCGGGCAGGGCCGAGGCGGGCAGTTCGCGGATCTGCTGGCGCGCGGGCGTGCGCACCTGCTCGTAGCGGTTGGCGTTGGCGTGGCGGACGAGGACGTCGCTCGCCTCGCGGACGGCGGCCTCGGCGGCCGACAGGTCGCCGGCGCAGGAGCGCAGGGAGCGGCGGGCCTCGGCGGCGGACTGCCGGGCCTCCTCCAGGGTGCCCGGGTGGGCCGCGGGCTCCTGCTCGTCGTCGGGGTGGGTGTGGTCGCGCAGCAGGTCCCGCAGGAGGGCCGCGGTCTCGTCGAAGCCGCCCGCGCCGTCCTCGGCGGCGCGGTGGGCCCGCAGCAGGTCCGCGTGGGCGGCCCGGGCCGATTCCACGGCGGCGGAGTGCGCGGCGAGCTGGGCGGTGGCGGTGCGCAGCAGGCCCTGGGCCTGTTCCACGTCCGTCGGGACGAGCTCCTCGGGCAGCTCGGTGTGGGCCCCGCCGTCGGTGGGGGCGAGGCGTTCGGCCTCGCCGCGCAGCCGGCCGAGCTGCTCGCTGGCGGTGGAGGCCCGCGACTCCAGCATCTGGACGAGGGCCTCGGCGCGGGCGGCCGCGGCCTGCCGGGAGGGGCCGTCGGCGCCGTCGGTGCCTTCGAGGAGCTGGGCGGCGCGGGTGCGGACCTTGTTGGTGAGGCGGTCGAGTTCGGCGAGGGCGGCGCTCTCGTCGCTCTCGGCGCGGGCCTGTTCGGCGCGCAGGTCGGCGCCGACGCCGACCTTCTCGTAGAGGCGGGAGGCGGCGCGGTAGGCCTCGCGGAGGTCGGGCAGCGGGGCCCTGGGGGCGGTGTCGTCCTCCGGGAGGGCCTCGGGGGCGCCGGCGATCTCGGCGCGTTCGGCGCGCAGGGCGCGGGCCGTGCGGTGGGCGTCGTCGGCGGCGCGCTGGGCGGCGCGCCGGTCCTCGTCGGCGGCGCGGGCCCGGTCGAGGCAGACCTCGGCGCGGGCCTCGGACTCGGCGGCCTCCTCGACGAGCTCCCGGACGCGGGCCTGCCAACCGGCGCGCTCGCGCAGGCGGTGGGCGAGCCCGGCGAGGGCGTCGGCGGCGCGGCGGGCGCGCTGGGCGGTGTCCTGGCGCTCGTCGCGTACGCGGCCGGCGTCGGCGGCGGCCTCGTCGGCCTCGGCGCGGACGGTACGGGCCTCGGCGAGTTCGGCGTCGGTCTCGGCGGCGAAGGCGCGGGCGGCCTCGGCGTGCCGGGCGAGCTCGGCGAGTCGGCCGGGCGGGCAGCCGGTGCGCCAGGAGGCGAGGCGTGCGGACAGTTCGCGGTCGCCGGACAGGCGGGCGGCCAGCTCGCGGATCTCGGTGTCGCGGGCGCTCGCGCGGGCGCGCAGGGCGCGGCGTTCCTCGTCGGCGGCGCCCTCGTCGTGCATGGCCGGGTTCGGCGAGACGATGAAGACGTCGGAGGCGGCGGGATCGCCGTGGGCGGGCGGGGCCGGCGCCAGCAGGGCGGCGGCGGTGCCCACCGCGACGGTGGAGCGGGGCAGCAGGGCGGCCGCGGAGAGGACCTCGCGGGCCCGGGCGTGGGTGTCGGGGTCGGTGATGACGACGCCGTCGACGAGTTCGGGGCGGGCGGCGAGGACGGCGGCGTGGTCGGCGGGATCCACGGACTGGGCGAGGTAGCGCCAGCCGGGCAGGGCCGGGATGCCGTGTTCGCCGAGGTGTTCGACGGTGGCGAGGACGTCGGGGCCGGGCGGCAGGAGGCCGCCGTCGCCGAGGGCACCGAGGATGCGGGCGTCGTCGGCGGCGGCGGTGCGCAGGTCGAACAACTGGCGTTCGGCGGCGGCGACGTTGTCGGTGAGCAGGGTGCGCAGCTCGTCGGCGCCCCGGTCGAGGTCCTCGGCGCTCAGCCCGTCGGGGGCGCTCGCGGCGGGCTCCTCGGCGCGCGGGCCGGGTACGGCGGCGTCGGCCGCGCCGGGCGCCGGGGGCACCGCCGGCAGGCCCAGCAGTTCGGCCAGGCGCGGGGAGGCGGCGAGGGAGGCGGCGGTACGGTACTCCGCCGCGTGGGCGGCCTCCGCGGCGTCGGCGGCGTCGGCGGCCCGTGCGGCGGTGAGTTCGGCGCGGGATTCCGCGGAGGCGGCCTCGCGGGCCGCCTCGGTCGCGGTGCGGGCGACCTCGCGGGAGGCGTCCCAGGCGGCCACGGCGGTCTTCTCGGCGTCACTGGCGGCGAGGGCGGCGCGGGCCGGGTCGGCGTCGGGGGCGGTGTCGTCGAGCCATCCGGCGCGGACGGCCTCGGCGGTCTCCTGCTCGACCTCGACGAGGCGGGCGCGCAGGTGCTCGGCCTCGCTGCGGGCGCGCTGGGCGGCGGTCGCGGCGGCGGTGGCGTCGCGGTGGGCGCTCTCGCCGACGGACTGGAGCTCGGCGGAACGCTCCTCCTCCTCGTGCGCGGCCCGCTCGCCCAGTTCGGCGGCGGTGTGCAGGGCCCGTACGAGGGCGCCGGCGGCCGTGGCGCGCGCGGCGAGCGCGGGCGCGGCGTCCCGTTCGGCCTCCAGGATCGCGGCGGCGACGCGGGCGGAGCGGTCGGCGGCGGCGCGGTGGCGCAGTACGGTCTCGGCGGCCTGCCAGGCGGCGTGCAGGGTGCGCGCTTCGAGGAGTTCGCGGCGCTGGGCGGCGGCTGCCTTGTCCGCGACGGTCAGGGCCAGCGAAGCGTGCCGGTAGGCCAGTTCGGCGGAGACGGCGGCGCTGCGGGTGCGCTGCGATTCGGCGGCGGTGACCTCGTGGGCGGCGCCGGTGACCCGCTGGGCGAGGTCGGCGGCGCGGCCGCGTTCCTCGGCGGCGCGTGCGGACAGCCGGCGGGCGAGGGTGCGGGTGCGGCGTTCGGCGCCGGCGTGGACGTCGCGCAGCCGGGAGCGGGTCTCGGCGGCCTCGACGATGCGGGTGAGGAGGTCCACGGAGCCCGCGGTGAAGTCGCGTTCGGCCATCAGCTCGGCGCGCCGGCCGAGCTTGTTGCCGAAGCCGTGGACGAGGTCGGCGAGCCCGTCGGTGTCGCGGGTGTCGGTGACGGCGCGCAGCAGCAGGTCGGTGAAGTCGGAGTCCTTCTTCACCGCGAACAGGCCGGCGGCCTCGCCCTCGTCGGCGTTCATCTCCCGCTGGTAGCGGAAGAGCTCGGGGTCGAGGCCGAGTTCGGTGAGGTGTTCGTTCCAGCGGTCGTGGATCTCCTCGAAGTACACCTCCAGGTGCGGGTAGGCCTTGCCGGCGTCGGTGAGGGCGTCGCGGAAGCCCTTCATGGTGCGGCGGCGGCCCTGGGCGCCGGAGGCGCCCTCGACGGGCGGGCGTACGGAGGTGGCCTCGGCGACCGGCAGGCTGTCCAGGCTCAGACCGGGGCCGGGGCGGAAGGAGTACCAGGCCTCGGCGAACTTGCGGGGGTCGTTGGAGACCTGTCGGCCGCGCCATTCGCTGACCTTGCCGACGACGACGCACTCGCCGGTCTGGGTGTGCTGCCACTCCAGGGCGACGTGGCCGCAGTCGTCGGCGAGCAGGAACTTGCGCAGGACGCCGGAGCTGGCGCCGCCGAGGGTGTTGCGGTGGCCGGGGAGCATCACCGAGAAGATCAGCTTGAGGAGGACGGACTTGCCGCCGCCGTTCTCCAGGAAGAGCACGCCCGCGGGCGCGGGGCGCCGGGGCGGGCCGGTGGGCTCGTCCTCGAAGAACTCCGCCTGGGTGGGCGCCGGGTGGGGCACCGGCTCACCGACTCCGCGCAGGTCGAGCACGGTGTCGGCGTAGCGTGCGCCGGCGGGCCCGATGGAGTAGAGGCGGATCCGGGACAGCTCGTACATGGCGGCGGACTCTCGTTGCTTCTCGGTGTTCGCGGTGTGTCGGGGGTGGTGCGGAAGGGCGCCGGCTCAGGCGTGGAACGGCAGGCCGGCGTCGGCGGCGAGCTCCAGGTCGTCGCCCTCGGGCGGCGGCAGGAGGGTGGCGGAGCCGTCGCTGACGGGGACCACGCCGAGTTCCAGGAGTTCGGCCATGGCCGCGCTGCCCGCCATGTCGCGGACCTGGAGCTGGTAGCGGGGGGTGGTGCGGTAGGTGCCGCCCGACTCGTCGCCGGTGCGCTGGAGGAACCCGGACTCGGTGAGGAAGGCGGCGGCCTTGCCGACGATGCCCGTGGTGGAGCCGGCGAGGCGGCGGGCGTCCTTGGTGGCGCCGGTGGCGCTGCGGCGGGCGTAGACGCGCCAGGCGGCCTCCAGGCCGGGGGCGTCGGAGGCCGGGTCGGTGTTCTCGCCGAGTTCCTCGGCGCGCTCCTCCAGGCGGCGGCAGGTCTGCCGGACGAAGGAGTCGACGCCGTTGACGGTGACGCGGCCGATGTAGCCGTCGTCGGCGAGGTCCTCGGGGCGGGGGAAGGCGAGGGCGGCGACGGCGAGGTGGGCGAGGCCGTGGAGGAAGCGGTCGCCGCCGTCGGCGGCGGTGCGGCGGGCGTAGTCGCCCATGCGGACGGCGAAGACGGAGTCCTCGCCGGCGGCGACGGCCATCCCGGCGCGCGGGGAGACCTCCAGCACGACGAGGCCGAGGCCGGTGGCCACGGCGTCGGCGAGCCGGCCGAAGGCGGGTTCCTCGCGGTAGCGGCGCAGCAGTTCGGCGTACTCGGCGTCGCGGGCGGGCAGCAGCTTGGGCTGGAGCCCGAAGGAGACCAGGCGGGCCGCGTCGGCGGCGTCGGCGGGGGTGACGGCCGCGGCGGGGGCGGGCGCCACGGGGCCCGACGGCGCGTCGGGCTCGCTCCACGCGGGGTGCTCGGCGTGGTCGCTCACGGGTACGTCTCCTCGGCGGTGCGGTGCGGTACGGGTGCGGGGGGTGCGGCGGGCGGGCCGGACGGTACGTCGGCCCCGGGGGCGGCGGCTCGCGACGCGGCGGCGCCGGGAGTCCGCTCCGCCCCGGCGGCGGGCCCGGGGGCCGGGCCGGACGGCGGGGTCACGTGGCCTCCGAGCGGGCCGCCGCCATGCCGGCGGCGTCCAGGAGGGCCGTGCCGACGATCAGGTCGGCGCCGCCGAACTCCGGGTCCTGGAGCGGGGTCCCGTCGTCGACCGCGAACAGCAGCCGCTCCTCGCCCTGCCGGTACGCCGTCCCCACCGCCGGGCTCGCCGCGTGCACGGCCAGGAGCGCCACCAGGTAGGGCAGGTCAGGGTCGGAGCGGCGGGCCTGCGCGAGGAGGCCGGACAGCCGGCGCGGGGCGTCGTGCGGGAGGTCCAGGAGGGTCGTCGCGGCGGCGAGCTGCTCCTCGCTGAAGCGGCTGTCGTCCGGGGTGGCGATCAGGTCGGGCTCGGGCATCTCCACGCCCAGGTGCTCCCGCTCCAGCGGCGGGGTCAGCAGGATCTCCACCAGGTCCGCGACCCGTACCGAGACGGGGGAGCGCAGGCCGGTGCCCGCCGCGAAGAAGGCGTCGGTGACGCGGACCGCCGCTTCGAGGGGCAGCGGAAGCAGGGGCGCGACCAGTTGCCCGTACAGGTCGATCCCGGAGCGGGGGGCGGGCGCCGCGAAGGCCTGCCGGTCCTGCTCGGCGCGGAAGAGCGGGCCCGCGTCCAGCAGCCGGGACTGGAGCTGGGTGTGCCGGCGGATGCAGTCCTTGACGATGTCGACGAGTTCGGCGGCCCGCCGCTTGTTGTCGGGGTCCTCGGCCTCGTCGCGGGCCTTGCGGATGTTGGTGAGGATCGCGTTCTCGTGCCGGTAGCGGTCGGCCACGTGGTCGAGGGCTTCCGCGATCATGTCCGGGACGGCCTGGAGCCAGTCCACGGCGCGGACGTTGCGCCGCGTGGCGTCGAGGGTGCGGCGCAGGGTCTCCGCGTACTGCACGGTGCGGTAGCGCGCCTGCTCGGCGGCGAGCTGCGCGTCGGCCAGCCGGCCGCGGCTGATCAGGACCTCCAGCTTGACCTCGGCGGCGATCTGGGCGCTGGTGACGTCCGTGTCGAGGGCGCCGACGAGCACGTTGACCGCCTCGTCGGTGGTGCGCAGGTAGACGGCGCCGCCGTACCCCGGGACCTCCTCGATCAGCTTGAAGTCGTAGTCGCGGCGCACGTACACGCCGTCGGGGCCGAAGGTGCCGTAGATCGCGCGGAATCCCCGGTCCACGCTGCCGACGTTGATCAGGTTCTCCAGCACCCAGCGGGCGACCCGCTCGTGCTCGGCCGTCGGGCGGGAGGGCGCCTGCGCGGCGACGCGCGGCAGCAGCCTGGCCACTATCTGCTCGTGGTCCGCGCCGGTGTCGAAGTCCATGTTCAGCGTGACGAGGTCGATCGCGGACAGCGCGACCTCCGCCATGGCGTAGACCCCGTACTCGCCGGCCAGATTGGCCTTGCGTACGTCGAGGTCGTGCAGCGGGGCGGTGCAGGCGAGGGCGCGCAGCCGCCGGGCCAGGCCCTCGTCGGCGGCCGGGCCCGGCGCCGGGGAGGGGAGGGTCTTCGCCGGGGCTGGGAGAGTCACGACGGAAAGAGTAGGCGGTGGATCGGACAACAACCCAAACGGCATGGTTCGGCCGGATCGTCCCCGGGCGGTCGGGGCGCGCGGGGCCCGTGCGGGGCGACGTTCGCGCGCCCTGCTCTACGCTCGCCGCATGGCTTCCATGATCACACCTTCCGCGGTCGCGATCGACCTCAACGCCGATCTGGGCGAGGGCTTCGGCCGGTGGACGCTGACGGACGACGAGGCCCTGCTGTCGGTCGTCACCAGCGCCAACGTGGCCTGCGGCTTCCACGCGGGCGATCCGTCGATCATGCGTCGGGTCTGCGAGCTGGCCGCCGGGCGGGGGGTGCGGATCGGGGCGCAGGTCTCCTACCGCGACCTGGCGGGCTTCGGGCGCCGCGCGATGGACGTGCCGGCCGGTGAGCTGGCGGACGAGGTGGCCTACCAGATCGGGGCCCTGGAGGTGTTCGCGCGGGCGGCCGGCTCGCGGGTGTCCTACGTGAAACCGCACGGAGCGCTCTACAACCGCACGGTGCACGACGCCGCCCAGGCGGGCGCGGTGGTGGCCGGGATCCGGCTCGCCGCCGGGGAGCGCGGGCTGCCGGTGCTCGGCCTGCCCGGGTCGCTGCTGCTGGAGGCCGTCGCCGGGGCCGGGTGGGAGCCGGTCGCGGAGGCCTTCGCGGACCGGGCCTACACGCCCGCCGGCACGCTCGTCCCGCGCGGGGAGCCGGGGGCCGTGGTGCACGACCCGGACGAGGTGGTCGCGCGGGCGCTGTCCATGGCCGCCGGGCGGACGGTGACGGCGGCCGACGGGAGCCGGATCCCCGTCGCGGCCCGCTCGCTGTGCCTGCACGGGGACACCCCGGGGGCGGCTGTGCTGGCCCGCCGGGTCCGGGAGGCGCTCGGCGGGGCCGGGGTGCGGGTGGAGGCCTTCGCGTGAGCGCGGTCGGGGACGCGGGCGGGGGTGACGGCCCGCGGGAACGGGGCGAGGGGACGGGGATGCGGATGCGGGTGTTGCCGGTGGGCACCGAGGGGCTGCTGATCGAGGTGGATTCGGCGGCGGAGGTGGCCGCCCTCCACGCCGAGCTGCTGCGCCGGCGCGACGCGGGCGAACTGGGCGGCGTACGGGAACTCGTCCCGGCCGCCCGGACCGTGCTGCTGGACGGCGTACGGGAGCCGGAGGCGCTGGCGGCCCGGATCCCGCGCTGGCGGGTGCCGGCGCTGGCGGAGACCGAGGGGCCGCTCGTCACCGTCCCCGTGCGCTACGACGGGCCCGACCTGGAGGGCGTCGCCCGCGCGTGGGGGGTCGCCGCGCCGGAGGTGGCGGACCTGATCGGCGACATCGTCTTCCGGGTGGCGTTCTGCGGGTTCGCCCCCGGCTTCGGCTACCTGACGGGACTCCCCGCACACCTGCGCCTGCCCCGCCGCGCCACGCCCCGTACGGCCGTGCCGGCGGGCTCGCTGGCCCTGGCCGGGGAGTACGCCGGGGTCTACCCCCGCTCCTCCCCCGGCGGCTGGCAGCTCGTCGGCACCACCGACGCCGTGCTCTGGGACCCGGCGCGGGAACCGGCCGCCCTGTTCGCGCCCGGGGTACGGGTGCGGTTCACGCGGGTGGGCCCGTGAGCGGGCTGCTGGTGGTGCGCCCCGGGGCGCTGACCACCCTCCAGGACCCCGGCCGCCCCGGGTACGCGCACCTGGGCGTCCCCCGCTCCGGCGCCCTCGACACGGCCGCGCACGCGCTGGCCAACCGGCTCCTGGGCAATCCCGTCGGCGCCGCCACGCTGGAGACCACCCTGGACGGGGTGCGGCTGCGCGCGCCGGCCCCGGTGACGGTGGCGGTGACGGGCGCTCCGTGTCCCGTACGGATCGACGGGCGCCCGGTGGCCTGGGGTGCGCCGGTGCGGCTGGCGGCGGGGGCGGAGCTGGACGTGGGCCGGGCCGAGTCGGGGGTGCGGGCGTACGTGGCGGTGCGGGGCGGGTTCGCCGTGCCGCCGGTGCTGGGCAGCCGCGCGACGGACCTGCTCTCCGGGCTGGGGCCGCCGCCGCTCCGGGCGGGCACGGTGCTGCCGGTGGGCCCGCCCGGCCCGGACCCGGTCGCCGGGGCGGACACCCCGCGGCTGCCGGGGCCCCCGACGGAGCTGGTGCTCCCGCTGCGCCCGGGGCCGCGGGCCGACTGGTTCACGGGGGCTTCGCTCGCGCGGCTGCTGTCGGCGCGCTACCGGGTGGCGGCGGCGTCCAACCGCATCGGCCTGCGCACGGAGGCGGGACCGCCGCTGGAGCGGGCCCGGGGCGGCGAGCTGCCGAGCGAGGGCATGGTCCTGGGCGCGGTGCAGGTCCCCCCGGACGGGATGCCGGTGGTGTTCCTGGCGGACCACCCCGTGACGGGCGGCTACCCGGTGGTCGGCGTGGTCCCCCCGGGCCCGGCCCTGGACGCCGCCGCCCAGGCCCGCCCGGGCACCCCGATCCGCTTCGTGCGCCGGCGCTAGGGTCCGGTCGGGGGCGGCTGGGTGGGTTCGGTGGTCCCGTCCCGCGCGGGGCGGGACCACCGGGGTGGAGGGCCGTGGCCCCGACGGGGGTGCTACACCGCCGACTCCGGGGTGATCCTGCTGCGGACCGCCGACTGGACGTCCTCCTCCTCCGCCGGGTCCGCCGCGAGGCGGCGCAGGCGCGGGGCGACGCGGGCGTCGGCCGTCTCGGCGTGGCGGGCGGCCACCTCCCGGGTGGTCTCCTCGCAGTCCCACAGGCATTCGACGGCGAAGCCGGCCGCGAAGGACGGGTCCGTGGCGGCCAGGGCGCGGGCGACGCGGCCGCGCAGGTGCGAGGAGGACGTCTCGCGGTAGACGTGGCGCAGCACGGGTGCGGCGCAGCCGATGGAGAGCCGGCCCGCGCCGTCGACGAGGGCGAAGAGGCGCAGGCTGTCGGGGCCCGCGCCGCGCACGGTGGAGCGGAGGGCTCCCAGGACGAGCGCGGCGTCCTCGGCGTCGCCGCGTGCCGCCAGGAGGGCCGCGGCGGCCGCTCCGAGGGCGTCGGGCCGGTGGACCCACAGGCGGGCCCGTTCGACGGCGGCGGGGCCGCACATGCGCTCGTAGGCGGCGACGGCGGGCTCGTCCCCGGCGGCCTCGATGAGGTCGAGGACGGCCGGGTTGTCGGGCTCGGCGACGACCAGGTGGTGCAGGGCGGTGGCGCGGGCGGCCTCGCCGGCGGCGCCCGCGGCGGCCGCGAGGACGGCGGGGCGGTCCTCGGGGGCGGCGACGGCGGCGAGGCAGCGCGCGGCGGGCACGTGCAGCGGGGTGCCGCGGCGCAGGCCGTCGGCGGCCCAGTCGAAGACGGCCTGGACGCCCCAGCCGGGGCGGGGGCCGCTCGGGGTGAGCTGTCGCTGCCAGCGGTCGAAGGAGCCCTGCTGTCGGGCGGCGCGCAGGCGCTCGCCGTAGCGGGGCGACTGCTCCCACAGGGACCACGGCCGGGGCTCGTAGGCGTCGCGGATCGCGGCGGCCAGCCGCGCCTCGCCCTCCGCCGTGGCGGGGAAGCGGGCGAGGACGGGTGCGGCGAGGGAGCGCAGTCCCTCGTCGTCGTCGCGCAGGGCGAGCTCGTCGAGGGCCCAGGCCCAGTTGGCGCCGGAGGCGGCGTAGCGGCGCAGCAGCATGAGCGCGTCGTCACGGCCGTACGAGGCCAGGTGTCCCAGGACGGACAGGGCGAGACCCGTGCGGTGGTCCTCCTCGTCGACGAGGTCGTCGGCGCTGAAGAGGTGGCTCTCGATCTGGCCGAGGGGGCCGTCGAGGTCCAGGTAGAGACGGGCGTAGTACAGGGAGCGGTTCTCGACCTGCCAGTCCTGACGCGGGTCGCGGAGCACGCACTGGTCCAGGGCCTCCAGGGCCTGCGGCCGGGGGGCCGCGAGGGCGTGCAGCGTGCCGTCGCCGCGACCCCGCTGGAGGAGCCCGAGCAGGGTGCCGCTTGGCGCTATGACTGGTTCGAACATGGGAATGGCCTCATATCAAGCTGGGGACGCAACCGGGAATCGGAATTCACAGGGCCGCGTAACAGCATGTGAGGACGTTCGCCGTCGTGTTCCGCTCGATGTAGACCATTGCCTTCTCACTCTCGTCGGTGCTTCGCGGCCAGGGCGGCCGGTGTGGCGGGTGCGGGTGGGTGGACACCTGGTGTGTCCAGCCCGCTCCTGCCCGTCCGTCATGTTCACGAATCGAATCCGACGCCATGATGACCCAGGCGGTTTGTGCGCCGCGACCACATTTAAGGCCGCCGTGACCAAGCCGTGAGCTCACGGGCCGGTCTTGGCCCGGTGTGGCCCGGGTCTGAAGCGGATTACTCGGCTCCGAAGAGTTCCAGCAGGTCGGCCTTGGCGAACATGCGGGCGGTGTCGACGGCGGAGGGGGTGCCGGCCGTCGGGTCGGCGCCGCCGGCGAGCAGGGCGCGGATGACCCCCTCCTGCCCCTTGAAGACGGCGCCGGCGAGCGGGGTCTGGCCCCGGTCGTTGGCGCGGTCGGCCTCGGCGCCGCGGGCGAGCAGGGCCGTGACGGTGGCCGCGTGGCCGTGGTAGGCGGCGAGCATGACGAGGGTGTCGCCGCGGTCGTTGGTGAGGTTCGCGGGGACGCCGGCGTCGAGGTAGGCGGTCAGCGTCTCGGTCTCGCCCTGTCGGGCGAGGTCGAAGATCTTGGTCGCCAGTTCGATGACGTCCTCGTCGGGGGCGTCGGGCGCTCCGGTGGCGTCCTGGTGCTCGGTCATCGGGCGTACCGCCTTTCACTCGCTGCGTGCCGGCAAGAGTTTCCCCAGGCCACGAGGGCGCGGGGGCGTACGGCGTCACGTCCGTACGGGTGAATCGCCAGGGTAGCGCCCGGTCGGCGGCGTGACGGGAGTGACCCGGAGCAAGGATGCCGGGCGCGGCCGGCGCGCCGGTCGGGCCCACACCCGGGGCGTCGGGCGCGCCAGTGGAACTGGGCCGGTCAAGTGAAAAACTTCGGGATTCACCCGTATGCACCTTTTATCGCATTGATACTTCCTGTGAGCCTGGAAGTACTGATGGTGACCGTCCCCACCCACCAGGAGCCACTACTCACCAGGAGAACGTCCCATGGTCCTGTCCATCTCAGGTGTCGTCCTGCTCGGCATCATCTGCTTCCTGTTCTTCAAGAAGGACGGGATGAAGCTGACGCACGCCTTCGTGTGCGCGTTGTTCGGTTTCTTCCTCGCCGGTTCCGCCATCGCCCCGAGCATCACCGCGAGTACGGCGAGCCTCGCGAGCCTCCTCGGCGGGATCAAGCTCTAGCGGCCCGGCCGCCCGTCCGGGCACCCGAGCCCGTCCGGGCATCCGACCCCACCGTCCGCACCACCACAACTCCAGGAGACGACCGTGGCCCGGCGCCCCCTCCCCCGCATCCTCAGCAGCGGCACCGCGTCGCTCACCCGGGGCCGCGACCTCGCTCGCACGGCCGCCGACAACGCCACGGACGTCCTCCATCCCCTGCTGGTCATCGGACGCGGACTGCGCGTCCTGGCCGGCACGGGGCGGCGCAGATGGGCGCAGACGCCCAAGGACAAGCGCGGCCCCGCGCTCTTCCTCGGCGCCGCCTGCGCCCTGGCCGTCGGGCTCGTGCCCTACGGACCCCTGATCGCCCTGATCACCCTGATGGCGGCGGCGGCCTGGCACGGCCGCGACCGCACCCCGGTGAAGACCGGGCCCGGCGACGCCGAGACCGAGCGGCTCGGGTCCCTCTACGAGGCGCTCGTGCCGTACTTCTCCATCCCCGAGGACCCGAACCCGCTCTTCGCGCACGGCGGGGACTGGGAACAGGCCTTCGGCGACTACGCCTTCGACGAGGCGGGCCGCGTCACCCGGCTGCGCATCCGCTACCCGGCGTACTTCACCGACGGCGAGGCGGGCTCGCGGGCCCGCATCGAGGCCCTGCTGCACGCCAAGTCGGGGCGCGGTCGCGAGTACCTCTTCGAGTGGGACGAGGAGGGCAACCAGCTCGACCTGCGCGTCCTCGCGGCGCTGCCCACCGGGGTCGGCGCGCAGCCGTTCGTGACCTCGCCGGGCGAGAGCGTCCTCGGGTTCACCGACGCCACGGGCGTGCGGCGGACCCTGCCGGTCGTGGAGGGGGACGAGCGGCGCGACATGCCGCCGGTGATCTGGCGCACCGGGCCCCGTTCCACCGAACCGCACCTGCTGGCCGTGGGGCAGCCCGGCGGCGGCACCTCCACCCTGCTGCGCTCCCTCGCCCTCCAGGCGCTGGGGCAGGGCGGCGACGTGTTGATCGTCGAGGGCGGGGCGAGCGGCGAGTACGCCTGCCTGGCCGGCCGCGCCGGGGTGCTCGCCGTCGAGTGCGGGACCGTCGGCGCGCAGGCGACGCTGGAGTGGGCGGCGCGCGAGACCGAACGGCGGCTGATCGCCACCCACCGGGCGCGCGAGGCCGGCCGGCCCGCCCCGGAGGACACCAGGCGCCCGCTGTGGCTGCTGCTGGACCGGGCCGGGGTCCTCGCGCACCTGGCGGCGTCGGAGGGCCGGCCCGACCCGCTGGAGCGGCTCCAGGTGCCGTTGCGGCACGGCCGGGCGGCGTCGGTCACGGTGGTGGTGGCCGAGCAGTTCGACCACCTGGAGCTGCTGCACGACGCCGTCTGGCAGCACACGCGCGCCCGCGTCGTGCTCGGGCAGGCCTCCGCCGGGCAGATCACCGACGTGCTGGGGCTGCCCCCGCACACCACCCCGCCCGTGCAGCCGGCGCCGGGGCGCGGCTACGCCCGGCTCGGCACCGGCCCCGTGCACCGGCTCCAGGTGCCGGCGACCCCGGACCCGTACGACGACGGCGCCCACCCGGACCACCGCCAGGCGGTGCTGGACCTGCTGCCCGAACGGCAGGCCCCGACCCCGGGGGACGACGCGGACCGCGCGGTCCCGGACCGCCCCTACCAGGTGCTCCGGGCCCGGCACGTGGCCGCGCCCGCCGGCCGGGTCCCCGAGCCGGACACCGCGCAGACGCCGGAGGTCGCGGCGGAGGCCCCGTAGGCCGTCGCTCTACGCCACGAAGGTGCGGGGCGGCTCCGCCCCGCCGCCGCCCGCGCCGGTGGACACCAGCCGGGCCGCCGCCGCCAGTCGGGCCGCGGCCTCCTCGGCCACGGGCCCGCCGACGGTGAACGGCAGCCGCACGTACCCCTCGAAGGCGCCGTCCACCCCGAAGCGGGGACCCGAGGGGACGCGGACGCCGACCCGCTCCCCCACCTCGGCGAGCCGGGACCCGGACAGCCCGCCCGCCCGGGCCCACAGGGTGAGCCCGCCGAGCGGGACCTCGAACCCCCAGTCCGGCAGCTCCCGGCGCACCGCCGCGACCAGGGCGTCGCGGTTCTCCCGGGCCTGCTCGCGGCGGATCCCGACGGCCTCCTGCCAGCCCCCGCTCCGCATCAGCCAGTTCACCGCGAGCTGTTCGAGGACGGGGGTGCCGAGGTCGGCGTAGGCGCGGGCGGCGACGAGGCTGCGGATGACGTCGGGGGCGGCGCGGACCCAGCCGATCCGCATCCCGGCCCAAAAGGCCTTGCTGGCGGACCCGACGGTGATCACGGTGGAACCGGCCGGGTCGAAGGAGCAGACGGGGCGGGGCATGACGAGGTCGGGATCGAGCTGGAGCTCGGCCATGGTCTCGTCGGCGATCAGCACGGTGCCCGCGGAGCGGGCGGCCTCGACCATGGCGCGGCGCTGGTCCTCGGAGGCGAGGGCGCCGGTGGGGTTGTGGAAGTCGGCGACGACGTAGGCCAGGCGCGGCGCGGCGTCGCGCAGGACCTGGCGCCACACGTCCATGTCCCAGCCCTCCAGGCCCTCCCCCATGGCCACGGGGACGAGGCGGACCCCGGCGGCGCGCATCAGCTGGAGGATGTTGGCGTAGGAGGGGGATTCGACGGCGATGCGCTCGCCCCGGCCGGCGAAGAGGCTGCAGATGGCGTCTATGGCGCCCATGGCACCGGTGGTGACCATGATCTGTTCGGGCATGGTCGGGATGCCGCGCTCGGTGTAGCGGTCGGCGAGCATGCGGCGCAGGGCGGGCAGGCCGGCCGGGTAGTCGCCGTGGGTGTGCGCGTAGGGCGGCAGTTCCTCCAGCGCGCCCTGGACGGCCTTGGTGAGCCAGGGTTCGGGGGCCGGGAGGGCGGCGCAGCCGAGGTCGATCATCGAGCCGAGGGATTCCGGCGGCAGGGGTTCCAGCCCGCGGGCCGGGAGCGGATTGCCGGCCGGTACGGAGGTCCAGCTGCCGGCGCCCCGGCGCGATTCGAGGAAGCCCTCGCCGCGCAGGGCCTCGTAGGCGGCGGCGACGGTGGTGCGGCTGAGGGAGAGCGCCACGGCGAGTTCGCGTTCGGCGGGCAGGCGGGCGGCGACGGGGACGCGGCCTTCGAGGACGAGCAGGCGGATGCCGTCGGCGAGGGTGCGGTAGGCGGGGGGCTTGCGGGCGCCGGGCGCTCCGGGCCGTTCCTGCTGTGAGGTGATCAGGCGGGCGAGCTGTGCGGCACCGACCGCCGAGGTCCACTGAGCCATGACGTCCGGTCCACCTTCGTCGGATTGGCCTCGGCAGCGGGCTCCGGGGCCGGTATTGGATTGGTTCCGCGGGCCCAGGGTGTCACGGTGGGGTCCACGGGGCCAGGGCGGGGGTGTCGGGGCGCCGGAAGGGGGCGCGGCGCGACCGGCGGGGTCGCGGGCGCCCCCGGGCGCGCGCGTTCACCCGGCGGTCATGTGGGCGCTCACATCCCAGCCGGTCCAGGGGGCATACTGCCGCCGTGACACACGTACGCCTTCGCCACCCGTATCTGGACCACCCGGCCCCGATCCCCTTCGCCCACCGGGGCGGGGCCGCGGACGGGCTGGAGAACACCTCCGCCGCCTTCCGTCGGGCGGCCGACGCCGGTTACCGCTACTTCGAGACCGACGTGCACGCGACGGCCGACGGGAAGCTGGTCGCCTTCCACGACGCGACCCTGGACCGGGTGACGGACGGGGCGGGCCGGATCCGCGAGCTGCCCTGGAGTCGGGTGCGCGAGGCGCGGGTGGGCGGGACGGAGCCGCTGCCGCTCTTCGAGGAGCTGCTGGAGGAGTTCCCCGAGGCCCGCTGGAACGTCGACGTCAAGGACGAGTCGGCCCTGTACCCGCTGGTGAACCTGATCGCGCGGGCCGGGGTCTGGGACCGGGTCTGCGTGGGCTCCTTCTCGGAGGGCCGGGTGGCGCGGGCGCAGCGGATCGCCGGACCGCGCCTGGCGACCTCGTACGGGGTGCGCGGGGTGGTCGGGCTGCGGCTGCGTTCGTACGCGATCCCGGCGGCGCTGCGCGTGGGCGCGGTGGCGGCGCAGGTGCCGGAGACGCAGGCGGGGATCCGGGTGGTCGACCGGCGCTTCGTACGCACCGCGCACGAGCGGGGACTCCAGGTGCACGTCTGGACCGTGAACGAACCGGAACGCATGGAATCGCTGCTCGACCTGGGGGTCGATGGCATCATGACCGACCGGATCGACATCCTGCGCTCGGTCCTGGACCGGCGCGGCGCCTGGGCCTGACGGCCCGCGGGCGGCCGTGCCCGGTGCCGGGGCCGGGGCGGGTACGGGGACCAGCGAGGGGGCGCTCGTGAGTGAGCGGACGGAAACAGAGGCGGAATCCGGGGCGGGGGACGGCGCGGCCGCCGCCGCGCGCCGGCGCGAACAGCACGGCTGGTACTTCTACGACTTCGCGTGCTCGGTCTATTCGACGAGCGTGCTGACGGTGTTCCTCGGCCCGTACCTGACGGCGATCGCCAAGGCCGCCGCCGACGCCGAGGGCTACGTCCACCCGCTGGGCATCCCGGTGCGGGCCGGGTCCTTCTTCGCCTACTCGGTGTCGGTCTCGGTGATCGTGGCCGTGCTGATCATGCCGCTGGCCGGGGCTGCGGCCGACCGGACGGGGCGCAAGAAGCCGCTGCTGGCCGTCGCGGCCTACACCGGCGCGGCGGCGACGGCCGGCATGTTCTTCCTGGACGGCGACCGCTACCTGCTGGGCGGGCTGCTGCTGATCGTGGCGAACGCCTCGCTCGCGGTCTCGATGGTGCTCTACAACGCCTACCTGCCGCAGATCTCCACGCCCGACGAGCGGGACACGGTCTCCTCGCGGGGGTGGGCCTTCGGCTACACCTCCGGCGCCCTGGTGCTGGTGCTGAACCTGGTGCTCTTCCAGGGTCACGAGTCGTTCGGCCTCTCGGAGGGGACGGCGGTGCGGATCTGCCTGGCCTCGGCCGGACTGTGGTGGGGCGCGTTCACCCTCGTCCCGCTGCGCCGTCTGCGCGACCGGGCCGTGGTGCGGGGGGAGGCGGGCGGGGCCCCGGCCGTCAGCGGCTGGCGGCAGCTGATCGCGACGCTGAAGGACATGCGGCGCTATCCGCTCACCCTGTCGTTCCTGCTGGCGTACCTGATCTACAACGACGGCGTCCAGACCGTGATCTCGCAGGCCTCGATCTACGGCTCCGAGGAGCTGGAGCTGGAGCAGTCCACCCTGATCGTGGCGGTGCTGCTGGTCCAGGTCCTGGCGGTCGTGGGGGCCCTGACGATGGGCCGTCTGGCCCGCTCGTACGGGGCGAAGCGCACGATCCTCGGATCCCTCGCCGCGTGGACGCTGACGCTGGGCGCGGGCTACTTCCTGCCGGCCCGGACCCCGATGTGGTTCTTCGCGCTGGCGGCGATGATCGGGCTCGTCCTGGGCGGCAGCCAGGCGCTGTCGCGGTCCCTGTTCTCGCACCTGGTGCCGGCGGGCAAGGAGGCCGAGTACTTCTCCGCGTACGAGATGAGCGACCGGGGGTTGAGCTGGGTGGGTCCGCTGGTGTTCGGCCTGACGTACCAGCTGACGGGCAGCTACCGGGACGCGATCATCTCGCTGGTGGTCTTCTTCGCACTGGGTTTCGTGCTCCTCGCCCGGGTGCCGGTGCGGCGCGCGGTGGAGGCGGCGGGCAATCCTGTTCCCGAGCGCGTCTGAACGGCGCGCCCGAGGCAGGTCCGGCCGGCCCGTCCGAACCGGACCCGCGAACGAATTCCGAACGAATTTCGACGTTGAAGCGAAGGGCCGGTAGTGTACGCCTTTGGCCTGCCAGGCGGACCGTTACTGCGCGGTGAAGATGCATGGACGTTGGGTGACATCTGCTGCCAGATGTGACAAAACGGGCACTGGTGGGTACAACAAGGGGCGGCACGACGGGCGACGCATGACCCGGAGCGGGAATCTATACCGCCGACCGGACGTTGACCGGATGACGACGACAGCGACACCTGTCCTGTGGGCGACAAGCCCGGGAGGCACGATTCATGAGTGAGCGAGCTCTCCGCGGTACGCGGCTCGTGGTTACCAGCTACGAGACGGACCGCGGCATCGATCTGGCCCCGCGCCAGGCGGTGGAGTACGCATGCCAGAACGGACATCGATTTGAGATGCCGTTCTCGGTTGAGGCAGAGATTCCGCCGGAGTGGGAGTGCAAGGCGTGCGGCGCCATGGCACTCCTGGTGGACGGGGACGGGCCCGAAGAGAAGAAGGGCAAGCCCGCGCGAACGCACTGGGACATGCTCATGGAGCGGCGTACCCGCGAGGAGCTGGAGGAGGTGCTGGCCGAGAGGCTGGCCGTCCTGCGTTCCGGCGCCATGAACATCGCCGTGCATCCGCGCGACAGCCGCAAGTCCGCCTAGCGAGCGGACGCGAGAAAAGCCGAGGGGCCCCGCCACAGCGATGTGGCGGGGCCCCTCGGCATTTCTCGGCTTCTTCGCGGTGCCACGGGGCGTACGCGGGTTCGTCCTACGGGGTCAGCGGCGGGCGGTGGCCGATGTCCGGGTCCGAGGGGCCGGCGGGACGGTCCTCCCTGATCACCTCGCCCGGGACCACCTTCCCGTCGGGGAAGTGGATCCGCGCCTGCGTGTAGGCGTCACCGAGGCCACCGGGGGCGGAGGCCTTCATCCGGCGCTCCAGGACGCGCTCGGCACGGCGGCCCACGAAGGCCCGCACCGGCGGGAGCAGCAACAGGAGACCGGCCGCGTCGGAGATCAGCCCGGGCATGATCAGCAGCAGGCCGGCCAGCATCGTCGTCGCGTTGCCCGAGCCCTTGGGGGTCTGCGGGGTGGGCGCCTGTCCGGCCATGGCCTGTGCCTGGGCCTGCTGGAAGCTCTCGGTCAGGTTCTTGAACGCCCGGCGGCCCGCCCGCTTGATCACCACGACGCCGAGCACCAGCCCGGCGGCGAGCAGCGCCGCGACGGTGACCCCGCCCGCGGCGTCCGCGACGAGGCCGAGCAGCCAGATCTCCAGGATCAGCCAGGCGGCGACCGCCAGGGGGATGAAGGTACGGGCGGGCGAGCGCCGCCGGGGGGCCGTCGAAGGGGGAACGCCGGTCTGCATACCACCCAGTGTGCCCGGTTCGGCGTAAGAGCGACCTCAGCCGCAGGTACCGACCGTCCCCTAGGGGGTGACCCGGGGGTCAGGCCGGACGCTTGCCGGTGATCTTGGCCGTGCGCTCGCGCAGACCCCATTGGGTGACCCGCCACAGGGCCTCGACCACGATGTCCTTGCTCATCTTGCTGTCGCCGAGCTCGCGCTCGACGAAGGTGATGGGCACCTCGACGACGCGGAAGCCCTTGCGGACCGCCCGGCGGGCCAGGTCGACCTGGAAGCAGTAGCCGGCCGAGGCGACCTCGTCCAGGCCCAGCCCTTCGAGGGTCTCGCGGCGGAAGGCGCGGTAGCCGCCGGTCACGTCGCGGATCGGGACGTCCAGCATCAGCCGGGAGTAGGTGGAGCCGCCGCGCGAGAGGAACTCCCGGCTCTTGGGCCAGTTGACGACCCGGCCGCCCGGCACCCAGCGGGAGCCCAGGACGAGGTCGGCGCCGCCGAGCGCGGTCAGCAGCCGGGGCAGCTCCTCGGGCTGGTGGGAGCCGTCGGCGTCCATCTCGACCAGGACGCCGTAGCCGTGCTCCAGACCCCAGGCGAAGCCCGCGAGGTAGGCGGCGCCGAGCCCCTCCTTGCCCTTGCGGTGCAGGACGTGGACGTGGTCGTCACCGGCGGCGAGTTCGTCCGCGAGCTTGCCGGTGCCGTCGGGGCTGTTGTCGTCGGCGACCAGGACGTGCGCCTCGGGCACGGCCGCCCGCACCCGGCCGACGATCAGGCCGATGTTCTCCGCCTCGTTGTACGTCGGAATGATCACCAGGGTGGTTCCGAGCGGTCCGCTGGTCCGCTGTCCGCCGTCGCTCACTGGGTGGTCCCCTCGCAGGTCTCTCGCCGGGCCCGCCTCGTACGTCCCGTCACAGCGGGACGATTTTAGAACAGCGATCGGGGCCGACGGTCCTTCGGGCCGGGCCGGCCCCCGCCGGCTGCGGGCGACCGGCTCCGTTGTCTACTGGACCGCGGGCCCCGATCCGGGGCCACCCTCCCCCGGGCTCACCCGGAGCACGGGGTCTGCCATCCGGCGAAACCTTCCCTCGCCCCCGAGGCGCGGGTGCGGTGAGCGGATGGATCCGTCCGGTACGGACGTCCGTGGTGGACCGGGCCGAACCTATCCGGGTCGGGTCGCCCGTACCGAACGGACGGCCGGCGCGTCACCCCTGTGGCCGTACGAAAACCTCCCGGCCGGCGACGACGGTCGCCAGGCACACCGGGAGCTCCCCGCCGGGGGTCAGGTCGGGCAGTCCCGGGGTCCCGGAGCGGGGGTCGGTGGACCAGCGGGCCACCCGGTCGTCGGGGGCCTGGACGACCAGCTCCTCGGTCCGCCAGACCGCGTAGTCGGCGGGGGCGCCCGGGACGAGCACGCCCGCGTCGTCGCGGCCCAGCGCCCGCCAGCCCCCGCGCGTGTGGGCGGTGAAGGCGGCCCGTACGGAGATCCGGTGCTCGGGCGTGCGGTGGAAGGCGGCCGCCCGCACGGTGCCCCACGGGTCGAGGGGGGTGACGGGCGCGTCGGAGCCGAAGGCCAGCGGGACGCCGCCCTTCAGCAGGGCGGCGTACGGGTTCAGGGTGCGGGCGCGCTCCGCGCCCAGCCGGTCCGCGTACATGCCGTCCGGCCCGCCCCAGGCGGCGTCGAAGGCGGGCTGCACCGAGGCCGTCAGGCCCAGCTCCGCGAAGGCGGCGATGGTCGCCGGGGTCATCATCTCCGCGTGCTCGACGCGGTGGCGGGCGGCCCGGACCCGGGCCGGACCCACCCGGTCGGCCGCGGCGCGCACCCCCTCCACGACGGCGGTGATCGCCGCGTCGCCGATGGCGTGGAACCCGGCCTGGAGGCCCGCCTCGGTGCAGGCGGCGACGTGCTCGGCGACCGCGCCGGCGTCCAGGTAGGCGGTGCCGGTGTGGTCGGCGTCGGCGTACGGGCCGTGCAGGCAGGCGGTGTGGGAGCCGAGGGCACCGTCCACGAACAGGTCGCCGGCGGCGCCGACCGCGCCGAGTTCCCGGGCCAGGGCCAGGTCCCGGTCGGCCCAGTAGCCGAAGACGCGGGGGCCGGGCCGGCCGGCGGCGAGCTCCAGCAGGCCGGCGAAGTCCTCGGCGGAGGAGATGTCCGGTCCGCCGCACTCGTGGACCGAGCCGATCCCGAGGGAGGCCGCCCGGTCCAGGGCGGCCGCCTGGGCCTCGGCGCGCTGGGCGGGGGTGACCGCGCCGAGCGCGGCCCGGCGTACGGCGTGGTGGTCGTCGCGGGTCAGCGGCGCGTCTTCGGCGGGGCGCACCCCCGGGACGAGGTCGAGCAGGGCGGTGGTCACGACGGCCGAGTGGACGTCGATCCGGCTGAGGTAGAGGGGGCGGCCTCCGGCGGCCCGGTCGAGCTCCTCGCGGCGGGGGGCGCGCCGCTCGGGCCAGCGCGCCGCGTCCCAGCCGTGCCCGAGGAGCACCCGGTCGCCGGGGCGGGCCTCGGCGTGGGCGCGTACGCGTTCCAGCGCCTCGGACAGGGAGCGGGCCCCGGTGAGGTCCAGGCCGGTGAGGGCGAGGCCGGTGGAGGTGGTGTGGACGTGGGCGTCGGTGAAGGCGGGCGTGACGAGCGCCCCTTCGAGGTCGACGACCTCGTCCACGCCCTGCGCGAAGGCGTCGGCGGCGCCCTCGGAACCCACCCAGGCGACGTGTCCGCGCTCGACGACCATCGCGGTGGCGAAGGGGTCGGCGGGGCTGTGCACCTCACCGCCGCGCAGGAGGACGGTACGGGTGGCGGGGGCGGGGGCTCCGGCGGCGTCGGCGGAGGCGGCGGTGCGGTCGGTCATGGGGACCAGTCTCGCCCCTGCGCCGGCGGCGGTTGTCCCGGGGTGCGGCCCGGGCCGTCCGTGCCGGCCGCGCCGGGTGCCGCTCAGACGCGGGGCGGGCGGGCCTCGTAGGGGGTCGAGAGGACCACGGTGGTGCGGGTGGAGACGTGGGCCAGGGCGCGCAGCCGGCCGAGGAGGTCCTCCAGCTCCAGGGGGGTGGCGACGCGGACCTTCAGGATGTAGTTCTCGTCGCCGGCGACGCTGTGGCAGGCCTCGATCTCGGGTACGCCGGCCAGCCGGTCGGCGATGTCGTCCGGGGCGCTGGGGTCGAAGGGTTTGACCGAGATGAAGGCGGTCAGGGGCAACCCGACGGCCTCGGGGTCGACCACGGCCGCGTAGCCGCGGATCACCCCGCGTTGCTCCAGTCGCCGTACTCTCTGGTGAACCGCCGACGTGGACAGTCCTGTGGCCTTGCCCAGGTCGGTGTAGCTCATCCGGCCGTCCCGCACCAGCAGATCCACGATCTGGCGGTCCAGCTCCTCCATTGCGCTCATAGCCGCTCAACCTATTGCCCAAGGCCGCTCCAGGCACAGCGGTGTCCACGCAGAAACGGCACCTGCGGCGGGCATGTGACGAAGGCCACAGAGGTGTACGGGCGTATACCCCGCTCTTGTGGTTACTCGTGCCGCGCGACGGGAAGTGCTTGCTGTGGCCGTGGCCGAAGAACCTTGCCCGCCCGGCCCACCCAAGGGGGAGTACATCCATGCTGAACACCAAGCGCGCCGGTCGCACCGAACCGGAGCCCCTGGAACCTCTCGACGAGTACGCGGACGACGGGGAGTACCTCGATCAGGCCGACGGCTTCGAGGTACACCACGCGATCTGCCCCGACTGCGGGCAGTCGATCGCCCTCGTCGCGGACGAGGAGCACCTGCCGCAGCACGCGCTCTGCCTGACCCCGTGGAACCCGTTCGGGCTCACGGTCTGCGCGGGCACGGGCCGGCCGGTTTCCGACGGTCTGCCGTCGGTGGGCGTGCTCGCGCCGGAGTCGCGGGAGCACGCCGTCGTGCACCTCACCCTGCCGCAGGGCCTGGACTGGCGGACGCAGCCCTTCTCGCACGTGGGCGGTCCGGGCTCGCGGCCCGTGCTGCCGGCGGCGGCCCCCGAGCCGCGGATGAGCCGGCACGCGCAGGCCGCCTGATCGGCCGCGGGCGGGCACCCGTCGGCGCGACCGACCGGCGGGCCTACCAGTAGGTGCCCTGCACCATGCCGTCCAGGGCGGCGTGGTGCAGGATCAGGACGTCCGGGTCGGCCGGCACCTCGACCTCCCCGAAGTACGCCTGCCGGTAGGCGATGCGCAGCATCACGATGCCGTGCCGCAGGGCGGCGTAGAGCGTGTGGAACTCCATGTCGCGCGGGGTGTGCCCGGTGAGTTCGGCGTAGCGGCGCTCGATGTCCTCGCGGCGCAGGAAGTCGGGCAGGCCCACCTGGCCGAAGCCGACGGTCAGGTCCTGGAAGAAGCGGTGGAGGTAGACCGTCCAGCCGAGGTCGACCTCCCGCGGTGCGCAGGCGGCCATCTCCCAGTCGAGGACCGCGACCGGGTCGAAGCCGTCGGGGCGGTAGACGACGTTGCCGATGCGGGCGTCGCCCCAGTTCAGGACGGGCTCGCCCTCGTCGGCCGGCCAGAGTTCCTCCAGGCGGTCGAAGGCCCGCTCCAGGAGCGGTGAGCGGGCGAGTCCGTCGACGACCCAGGCGTAGTAGGCGCGCTGGGCCTCGACGTGCCGGCGCAGCGGGCTGCCGGGGCCGTCGGGCAGGAGGAAGCCGGCCTCCCGTGCGGGGAACTGGTCGTGGAGCCGGGCCAGGAGGGAGACGCTGGCCTCCTGGAGGTGCGCGCGTTCCGCGTCGCTCGCGGCGTGCAGCCAGTTGCCCTCGTAGGTGTAGGGCATGACGTCGGGCGGTACGCGGCCCTCGGCGCGGGCCATCACGAAGAAGGGCGCCCCGAGCGGCGCCGGGTCCTCCTCCAGCCACAGCACGCGCGGGACGGGCAGGTCGGTGTGTGCGGCGACCAGGCTCATCACGCGGTGCTGGCGGGCCATGTCGTAGCGGGGGAAGACGGTGTAAGCGGCCGGGTCGGCGGCGAGGCGCAGGGCGCAGCCGCGGACGGGGGCGTCGGGGTGCTCGATGTCGAAGAGCAGCGTCTCGCTGGACATGCCGTTGGAGGCGGGCACGGCGGTGCCCACGACCTTCGCGCCGGGCAGTTCGGTGTCGAGCCAGGCGGCGAGGCGGCGGCCGAGCTCTTCGGGTTCGCGGGTGGAGGTGCGGGGACGTGGTGCCGTGGCCATGGTGGAGCCCCTTTCCTGTGGACCTGCGCGGTGGACCTGGGGTGGTGCGACGGCGTACGCGGCGGCGGGACCTGGGGGCCTAGGGGGCGACGGAGCCGTAGTCGGTGAATCCGCTGGGGTCGTGGCGGCCGAAGCTGCCGTGTTCGAAGATGCCGTGGCCGACGCGGCCGTCGAGGGTGAAGCGGGCGGCGTGGTCGGTGACGCCGAAGGCCGCCGCGGGGTGGGCGGCGGGGTCGGACAGGTCGTAGGAGCGGCGGTCGATCCAGCCGCGGCCCTGCCAGGTGCCGTGTTGCCAGTCGCCGGCGGGCGGATAGCCGGCGCCGATGGCGAGGGGGGAGGAGGCGAGGATCTCCACACCGAGTTCGAGGGGCTTGCGGGAGGGATCGGTGAGGTGGACGACGGCGCTCAGCGGGTGGCGGGTGCCGGGGCGGTAGCGGATCTCGGTGTGCGGCCAGCCGAGTTGGACGTCGTGGCGGCCCGTGCCCTCGGGGAAGACCTGGACGGCCTCGTTCAGGGTGCGGTGGCCGTCGGCGTCCTCCTGGGCGATGACCATCAGGAAGCGGTCCTCGAAGCGGACGGGTATCCAGAGCCAGTGGAAGCCCTCGGGGCGGTGTTCCTCGGCGGCCCGGCCGCCCTCCTCGCCCGGGAGCGGGCGCACGCCCCAGCTGCGGTCCCGGGTGCCGGTCCACTCCCCCGGGGTGAGGGTGAACGTCTGGCCCCGGGCCCGGATCGCGCCGCTGACGTGGCCCGCCTGGACGAAGCGGCGGCCTTCCAGCATGAGGCGGTCGCCGCGGCGCTGGACGTGGTGGGGCTCCCAGACGGCGGGGAAGTCGGCGGTCCAGGTGATCTCGTACGCGAGTCCGTCGGGGTCGGCGGGGTCGGGCTCGCAGTGGAGGGTGATCCGCTTGAGGGGTTCGTCGACGGTGATGCG
Source organism: Streptomyces sp. NPDC048606 (assembly GCF_040650855.1). Classification (NCBI taxonomy): domain Bacteria; kingdom Bacillati; phylum Actinomycetota; class Actinomycetes; order Kitasatosporales; family Streptomycetaceae; genus Streptomyces; species Streptomyces sp. NPDC048606. The sequence continues at coordinate 43,435 of NZ_JBEZIB010000014.1, forward strand.
CAGCGGGCCGACGGACAGGTTCATCCGGTCGTCGGTGAGGGCGTCGGAGGCGCGGACGGCGAGGAGTTCGTCGCCGAGGCGCAGGGTGGCGTAGGCGTCGATCACCCCGGTGTTGGGGTAGACGCCGAGGCCGAGGACGAGGAGGGCGCGGCCGGTGTGGTCGAAGACGTGGAAGATGCACCGGTCGTAGGCGTTGCGGTCCCCCGTGACCAGGTGCTTCATCGACAACGGGGCCTGGTGGACGGGGTATTCGTCGAGGGGTACGGGGCGGTCCGCGGGCATGGCAAACCTCCGGGTTGCGGGGTGGGCTGCGGCTCGGCGGATATGACGGTACGTCAGATCGGCGGCGCGGTGCCAGAGTCGTGGCACACCTTGACAACCGGGCAGGGCGTGCCCGACACCCCGGCGCGGGGCCGGGGGTCGGGGCGGGCGGGGCCGCGGGCCGGGCGGCGGGGAGGGCGCCGGACGGGCCGGTGGGCCGATCGGCGGGGAAGGGTCGAACGGATGGGCGCGCGGGAGGAGCGGTTACCCGCGGGCCGGCTCCCGCGTTGGCCGTGCATGACCACGCTCGACACGTCCACGTTGAGGATGGGGCGCCGACGCCGCCCCGCACCGGCCGCGTACGAAGCACACGGGTACGGGGCTCCGAGGTCCGAAGAATCGGTTCCGCGACGGCTGCCCGATCCGCCGATCTACGGGGCCCTCCTGGACCGCTGGGCCGCCGACGGGCGGACCCTGCCGGGGCGGCGCGACCCCGAGTGGGTCCGGGTCGCCTCCTCCCCGATCTGGCCGACCGGCCCCCTCTTCGGCTCCACCGGCCCCTGAGCCGCGCGGCCTCGGGGCGACTCGGCGCGCCTCGGGGCGTCCCAGCGCGCCTCGGGGCGTCTCAGCGCGTCTCGGGGCCGGCCAGGTGGCGGGCGATGACCATGCGCTGGATCTGGTTGGTGCCCTCCACGATCTGGAGCACCTTGGCCTCGCGCATCAGCCGCTCCACGGGGAAGTCCGCCGTGTAGCCGTAGCCGCCGAGGATCTGCACGGCGTCCGTGGTGACGGCCATCGCCGCGTCGGTGCAGAACAGCTTGGCCATCGCGGCCTGCCGGGAGAACGGCTTGCCCGCGTCGCGCAGGCGCGCCGCGGCGAGGTACAGGGCGCGACCGGCCTCGATCTTGGTGGCCATGTCGGCGAGCATGAACCGCAGGCCCTGGAAGTCCGCGATCGGGTGCCCGAACTGCTTGCGGCCGAGGGCGTACTCGACGGACTCGTCCAGGGCGGCCTGGGCGACGCCGATGGCGCAGGCCGCGATGCCGAGGCGGCCCGCGTCGAGGGCGGCGAGGGCGATGGTGAAGCCCTGCCCCTCCTCGCCGATGCGCCGGGCGTCGGGGACGCGTACGCCGTCGAAGTGCAGCTGGGCGGTGGGCGAGCCCTTCATGCCCATCTTCTTCTCGGGGACGGCCGCGGTCAGGCCGGGGGCGTCGCCGGGGACGAGGAAGGCGGTGATGCCCTTGGCGCCGGGGGCGCCGGTGCGGGCGAGGACCGTGTAGAAGTCGGCGACGCCGCCGTGGGTGATCCAGGCCTTGGTCCCGGTGATCACCCAGTCGTCGCCGTCGCGCACCGCCTTGGTGGTGAGCGAGGCGGCGTCCGAGCCGGCGGCCGGTTCGGACAGGCAGTAGGCGCCGAGGAGCCCGCCGCCGAGCATGTCGGGCAGGTGGGCGGAGCGCTGCTCCTTGGTGCCGTACCCGGCCAGCCCGTGGCAGGCCAGGGAGTGGACGCTGACGCCGAGGCCGACGGTCAGGCGGGCGGCCGCGAGCTCCTCCAGGACCTGGAGGTAGACCTCGTAGGGCTGGTCGCCGCCGCCGAACTCGCCGCCGTAGGGGAGGCCGAGCAGGCCGGCCTCGGAGAGCAGGGTGAAGACCTCGCGGGGGAAGCGGCCGGTCTCCTCCTCCTCGGCGGCCCGGGGGCGGATCTCCCGCTGGGCGATCTCGCGTACGAGCGCGAGGAGGTCCCGGGACTCCTCGGTGGGCAGCTGACGTTCCACCGGCTGCGGGGCGCGGTCTGTCATGGCGGCGCTCTCCTCCCTCGTCGGGCACGGCGGCGACGCGTGAGGTGTGGTACGCGCCGCCGGGTCTCGGTGCTCTCACAGCCGATGCTGCCCTCCCGGATCACGGAAGGGCTCGAACAGCGGCTGCGGCGGGTCGAGTATGCCCGATCAGGCGCTTTCCGTCACCGGTAGTCGAACCTGATGATCGTCCGGGACGATCGCGGACTCCTCGAGTGTGGGCGGAGCGGGGCATTCCGCTACGAACTCCTCGATCACGCCCAGAGTGGCCCGCAGCTGCCGCACCAGAAGGGCCCCCACCTCGGCCCGGCCGGGACGGTCCGCCGCCTCCGCGGAACCGATCCAGTCGAGGGTGACGCCCTCCACCGCGCAGAGCCAGCCGACCAGGGCGAGCCGGGCCAGCGCGGGGATCGCGCGGCGTCCGTAGGCCCCCTCGGCGATCGCGCCGACCAACTCCTCGCGCACCGCGTCGCGGATCGCGAGGACCTCGGCGTCGGATCCGACGCCGCCGGTGACGATGGTGCGGTAGGCGGCCTGGTGGTGCTCGGCGTAGTGGAGGTAGCCGTCGATCGTGCGGCGCACCCGCTCGACGTTCGGCAGGTCCGGCTCCCCGCCGGCGCGGGCGACGAGTTCGGCGACCGAGTCCTCGACGATGGCGAGGTAATAGCCGCGCTTGCTCTTGAAGTAGTAGTAGATGAGCCCCTTGGCCACCCCGGCGTGGGACGCGATGTCATCCACGGAGAGGGCGTCGTACGAGGTGTCGGCGAACAACTTCCGGCCGATGGCTATGAGTTCGGCCCTGCGCACCTGCGAACGCCCGGTCGTTCCACGCTGTTGACTATTATTCAAATCCGGCCCTAGCCTCGAACTGCCACAGGATGCCCGCAGTATCGCAGACCTGTGTGCCGAGCTCGCTTCGCGCTACTCCTCCGCGCATTCCCCGCGCACCGGACGACGTACGGGAGGCACCACCATGGGCCAGGGCACCGGCAGGGACACCGGCGAGGGCCGGGGCACGAAGGACGGAAGGGCGGCCCCCGAGGGGCGGGTCCGCTGGAGGAGGGCGGCCGTCGCGGCGGTGCCCGCGGTCGCGGCGGTCGGCGTACTGGCCGTGGTCATGGCGCAGGGCGCACTCGCCGCGTCCTTCGCCGTCTCGGGGACGAACTTCCAGGTCTCCTCCTCGAAACTGACCAGCAAGGGGCTCGCCTCCTACGTGCACACCGACCGTTCCGTCGACGGCAAGGGGCATCCCGTCGCCCTCCTCGGCATCGGCGAGGCCACGCTCAGCGACATCTGCCAGGCGGCGGAGGTGGACACCCCGCTGGGCAAGGTGGTGTTCAAGCTGACGGCGGGCGGGCCGGCCGGCGCGGTGACCGCGAGCAACCTCGTCATCGACGGCGAGGACCTCGACGGCGACGCGACCTTCGGCACCGCGCAGATCGGACGGGACGCCTCCACCCTCGACCAGGTCGACGGGATCAGGGGCGAACCGGGGAAGTTCGGCCTCCAGGCCGGGAACATCGAGGTCGTCGGCGTGAAATCGCACGCCTGGTCCGCGACCGGCGGGAACTTCCGCCTCAAGGGCATGCGGCTCAGCGTCGGCCTGGACGGGCGCACGTGCTTCTAGGACCGCCCGCGGGGCGGCCCCGGGGCGTACGCCGGGAACGACTGCGGAGGTGGCGGCGCACCCGGCCCTTCTGGGGCGGGCTGCTGCTCGTGCTGGGCGGGGCCGAGTTGCTTCTGGTCCCGCTCTCCCCGCTGACTGTGCTGGTCAGCCTCGGCCTGGGCGGGATCGCGGCCATCGGGATCGGCGCCGCGCTGATCGTGGCGGGGGTGTTCCTCTGGTTCCTGCCGCAGGCGCGGGCGTACGTGTCGGTGCACGCGATGCTGCTGGCGGTGCTGTCGTTCGTGGCGACCAACCTGGGCGGGTTCCTGGTGGGCGCGCTGCTCGGGATCGCGGGCGGCGCCCTGGCCTTCGGCTGGACCCCGCTGTCGGACGCGGAGGGAGCGGCGGACGCGGAGGGCGCGGACACCGCCGGGGAGGGGGCGGCGCAGACGGAGGCCGGTGAGGAGAGGGCGCGGGGCGAGCCGGCCGGTCGCGCGCCGCGCGCCCTGGCCGTCGCACTGCCGGTGGTGCTGCTGGCGGCGCTGGTCGGCGGCGCGCCGCCGGCCCGGGCCGACCCGGGTCCCTCGGCTGCGGCGTCCGCGTTCGCGCCGGGGTTCCCGGCCGCGCGCACTCCCCCGACGGTCACCACCTCGCTGTTCGCCCCGCAGGGCTTCACGCTCGCCGGAATCGGCCAGGTCCCGACCGTCGACGGGCCGCGCAGGGTGTTGGTCCTGAGGATGGCGGCGGCGTCCCTGCGGGACTACCGGCTGCGCACGCGTGACGGTGGACGGGAGTACGGGCTGAGCGCCCGCTCCCTCGACCTGCGCGGCGACGTGACCCTGTACCTGACCCGGTTCAGCGGGTGCATCGAGGGACTGTTGTGCGTCACCTTCAGCCCGGACGGCCTGCCGGCTCCGCCGGTGATCCCGCCGTTCGTCTTCATGACGCGGGTCAGCGCCGAGCAGGCGCTCGTCACCTCGGACGTGATCGTCACGGACGGGCTGCGGCTGGAGGCCTCGTGAGCCCGTCCGCGGTCGTCCGCGTACGGCGGCGACCTGCGGGGACGGGGCGGGTCAGATCCAGCCGAGCCGCGTGACGAGCATCGCGAGGACGACCACGAGGGTCCAGCCGAGGACGTGCTCCAACCAGGAGGAACCCTCCTTGGGACCCCCGGTGCCGACGAGGCTGCGGGCGCGGGCGGTGAGGGCTGCGGTGTGTGCGGTCATGCCGTCCAATGTGCCGGCGTTCGCGGCTTTCGTGTAGAGACGACCGTCACGGGTGGCGAGCGTCACGTCCCCGACGCCCGGACGCGCCGGGGCCCCTGCGCCTCCCGTGTCGGGGAGGCGTCGGGGCCCGTGGTGCCGGGCGCCCCCGCGCCCGGCGGTACGTCGTCGCCCGACCGGCGGACCGGTCAGGTGGTGCGGCGCTCGCGTCCGGCCATGGCCGCCATGGCCAGGCCGAGGCACAGGGCGACCGCGCCGGTGATGACGTTGCTGACGACACTGCGCGTGGTGTCCATCTCGCCGGCGATGACCCAGGGGGCGACGATGGTCCAGGCGCCGATCGCGACCGCCGTCCAGGCCATCGCGTGGGTGCGCTCGTACGCCGACCCCAGGCCGCCCATGCACAGGCAGAAGGCCAGGCCGGCGATGAGGTTGTTGACGGCCAGCGGACCCAGCACGCTGAAGCCCGCGATCCACGGCGAGACGGCCAGGTACAGGCCGGTGATCAGGCCCAACGCCTCCACCGTCTGCGCGGCGGGGGTGCTGGTCACGCGCTCGAACCGGGTGCGCATCTCCGCGAGGTCCGGGTGGTGTTCGATGCTCGGATGGGTGGTCATGGTGGGCTGCCTCCTGTGAGAAGCCTTACATGCCCTTTATGCCCATATTTCATCCTTCAATCCGTCCGGGGTCACGGCATTTTCCCGATCTTCCCGGGCCCGGTCGGACCGTCCGATGGTGCGACGGTCCGTCCGTACGACGGTCTGCGGAATCGGCCGGCCGGGCGCAGTGTCCCGACCCCGGCGACCGGCACAGCCGCGCCTGCGGAACGGCCCGCGGGGGGTGTGGAACGGTGTCGAGCCGATCAGGCAGTGCACCGATCGGAAGGACCCCCATGTTCAGAACGGTCTTCGTCGCCGGAGCCGGCGCGGTACTCGCCGCGGCCACCCTCAGCCCGTCCGCCGGCGCCGCGCCCGGCTCCCCGTCGGCCGCGCCGCCGGAGAAGATCACCATCGACGTGGCCCAGGTCAACGGCTCGGGCTGCCGCCCGGGCAGCGCCTCGGTCGCCGTCTCCGAGGACAACACCGCCTTCACGGTGACCTACAGCGAGTACCTGGCGAAGGTCGGCAAGGACACCGCGGGGACGGACTTCCGCAAGAACTGTCAGCTCGGCCTGCGCATGAACGTCCCGCAGGGCTACACGTTCGCCGTCACCCAGGCCGACTACCGGGGCTTCGCCAGCCTGGAGAACGGCGCGAGCGCGGAGCACAAGGCCTCGTACTACTTCCAGGGCATGACGCAGACCTCGGCCCGCAGCCACACCCTGTACGGCCCGTACCAGAACAACTGGCTGGTCTCCGACAGCGTGCCGGTCGAGGCCCTCGTCTACCACCCGTGCGGGGCGAAGCGGAACCTCAACATCAACACGGAGCTGCGCGTCAACGGCGGTTCGTCGGACACCGCCAACACCACGAGCTTCGTGACGGTGGACTCCACCGACGGCAGCATCAGCACCCTGTACCACTTCTCGTGGAAGACCTGCGCGAAGCGCTGAGCGGCCGCGCCCGACCGGACACGGGGGTCGTACGGGGAGCACCCCGTACGACCCCCGCCGTCCGTCACGGCACGCGGGCCGTCACAGGACGCCGACCGCCCTCAGGGCGGCCGTCCGGGCCGCGTCCGGGCGGACGGGGACGTAGAGGTAGCAGACGCCGCCGCTGCCCGAGGCGGTCTTCCCGGCGGAGTTCAGGCGCTTGGTGCGCAGCCAGACGTTCTCCCACTGGCGGCGCGGGTAGACGCGGCGGACCTTCGCGTTGTCGGCGGAGTTCGGGTCGTTGACGACCACGTCGCCGGCGGCGGTGAAGCCGATGACGGTCATCAGGTGGCCCGCCGTGCCGTAGCCGGCTCCGGGCAGCTCCTCCTTGAGGAAGGACTGGGAGGTGATGACGGGGATTCCGGCGCGGACCAGGGTCTCCAGGTCGGCCAGCGAGGTCAGCCGGGTGACGACGCCCGCGAGACCGGGGTAGGTGGCGGCGTAGGCGGCGTTGAAGGGCCAGTTGCCGCAGCCCTTGTAGGCGGCGTCGTAGGTGGAGCGGGCGGCGTGGCAGACCTGCGGGTCGCGGTAGCGGCGGTCCACCCAGGCGAGGGCGGCGGGGTCGGGCCTGGCGCCCCAGTACTCGACGACCATCTGCGAGGAGGTGGGGCTGCACCAGGCCTCTCCCCCGTTGTCGTACTGGGGGTAGCGGCCGGCGTGGACCTCCTGCGAGTAGCGCGGGACCTTCAGCTCGTGGGCGCGGCCGGAGGGCGTGGACGCCGTGACGGTGCGCCGGTCGGGGACGTGCGAGGCCATGGCTCCGGCGAGCCACACCGTGGGGCCGGCGGTGGCGCCCGGCCGGCGGTGGAGGGTCAGGCGCAGTTGCCAGTCCCGCAGGCGCAGGCCCCCGGCTGCGGCCCGGGCGTCCAGGGAGAGGCTGTCGGTCCAGACGGCGCTGCGGCCGTCGCCCTGACCGTCGACCGAGGTGCGGCGGATGTCGGCGTCGCCGGAGGCCCAGCGGGCCATCACGTACCAGGGGGTGCGGGTGCCGTCGGTGTACGTGCCGCGCAGCTCGACCTGGATCCAGGTGCCGGTGGGGGTGCGGGCGTTCCAGGAGGCGATGATCTCCGTGGCCGGGACGGTCGAGCGGTGCACCGGGGAGGTCCAGGCGGCGTACTCCCAGGTGGCGGAGCGGCCGGTGTGGGGGTCGGCGTAGACCGTGCGGCCCGCGGGGGTCGCGATCTCCAGTCCGGGGCGGGCGCCTCCGATGGCGGTGGTGCCCCGGTGGGTGCCGGCCGTCCAGTGGTCGTACGCGTACCAGAACCGGTTGTCGACGGTGGGCGCGCCGGCTTCGGGCGCGGGCGCCGGGACGCGGCCGGGGGCGGCGGAGGCCCGGCCGCCGATGGGGACGGCGGAGGCCCCGGCGACCGCGAGGGCGATGGCCAGGAGGGCGCGGCGGGGTGTGGGTGCGGTCATCGGCGTGGCCCCCAGGGGTCGGTTCGGTCGTGCGGGGTGGAGCGGCGGAGCGGGGTGGAGCGGTTCGTGTGACTTCCTTCCGGTTCGGAGCGTTCGCACCGTTCACGCGGTTCGTGCGGTGGAGCGGTTCGCCCACCTTTCCAGTTCCCCGCCCCGGGACGGCAAAGCGGAGGGGTCGTGTCGGGGGCTACCGCACGGGCGGACGTACGCTGACCGGGTGGAGCACCCGCAGTCACTTCAGTCCCTCGCGCGCGAGCTCGCCGCGCTGCCCCCCTCGCTCGGCCCCGTCCGGTTGATCGGGATCGACGGGCACGCCGGGTCGGGGAAGAGCACCTTCGCGGACCGGCTCGCCGGGGCGCTCGGCGGGGCTCCGGTGCTGCACCTGGACGACGTGGCCACCCACGAGGAGTTGTTCGGGTGGTGGGGGCGGCTGCGCGAGCAGGTGGTGGCGCCACTGGCCGCCGGGCGGAGCGCGCGCTGGGCCCCGTACGACTGGGTGGAGCGCCGGTTCGGCCCGGAGCGGGTCCTGGAGCCCGCGCCCGTGCTGCTCGTCGAGGGGGTCGGCGCCGGGCGGCGGGAGCTGCGGCCGTACCTGGCGCGGCTGCTGTGGATGGAGACGGCCCGTACGACGTCCTGGGGGCGCGGGCGAAACCGGGACGGTCGCGAACTTTCCGACTTCTGGGACGGATGGGAGCGCGCGGAGCTCGCGCACTTCGCGGACGACCCTTCGCGCCCCTTCGCGGACGCCTTGGTACACCAGAGCGGTACGGGATACGAGTGGACTTCCGGGGCCGCTGCGACCCCGGAAACCCGCCCTTCCGTCACCGAGGGTGACGGGTTGCCCCAGGCCTGAGCGGGGCGGTCCGGGCGGGCGCCGCCGCCCGCGCGGAGGCGCTTGACCGCGCCCCGGGAACCGCCGTACGTTCTGAACGCGGGGCCCGTACGGGCCATCGCGGACGCGAAGCCCCCGATTGTTCCCCCGTGATCGGGGGCTTCGCTCTGCCCTCACGCCCCGCGCGGCGGGCCCGGAACGGGCCGCGCCGACCCCCGTCCCTCACCCTGCGTTACGCTGCGCGGCGGGGCCCGCGCCCGAACCGCGTCCGTCGCACCCTGGGTAAGGTGCGTCCCCGCAGGTACGATGCAGCCCTGATTTCATCAGCGGTCGGGACAACTCACGTGCGCCGCGCGGAGGTTGCCGCGCACCTCGGGCAGGCTTGTGGGGGATGTGATGGACTTCGGCATGCCGGGCAGCGCCCACGCCCCGGCCGAACTCGCCTGGCTGCGCGGGGTCGACGCCTGCACGATGGGCGCCTACCCGCAGGCGGAGGAGGAGTTCCGCGCGGCCGTCAGACTGGATCCGGCCATGGCCGACGCCTGGCTGGGCCTGCACGCGCTGCGCGTGGACACCACCAACGCGTTATTGCGCATGTACGCCCACCGGGACCGCTTCGGGGAGCAACGCGCCCGCCACCGGCGGACCCTGAACTCCTGGTACTGGCTGGGTTGGTGGGTGCAGCCGGTGCTGGAGAGCCGGCGCGACCTGCTGCTGGCCCACGCCTCGCACTGGCTCGACGGCCGGCACGTCCCCGAACTGGACCAGGCGCTCGCCGCGCTGCCGCCCGTGGACGCCGATCCGCAGGTCCGCTTCCTGCACGCCTGCCGGGCCTACCTGGTCAAGGACTGGGAGCAGCTCGTACGCCACACCGAACCCCTCGTCGACGATCCCGTGCTCGGCATCGAGGCCGGGCTCTTCGGCGGGATGGCGCGGGTGCGCCTGGAGATGTTCGGGCAGGCGGAGCCGATGCTGTCGGCGGCGCTGATGCGCTGTCGCAGCGAGCAGCCCCAACGCAAGGAGCTGCGGTACTGGCTGGCCCGGGCGCGCGAGGGCACCGGGCGCAGCGCCGCCGCGCTGCCGCTGTACCGGGCGGTGCACCGGGTGGACCCGGCGTTCATGGACACGGCGGCCCGGCTCACGGCCATCGAGGACAGCGACGACGGCGACGGGATGGCCGACCTGGCCGGTCACGCCGGACACGGCGGGCACCTCGCCGAGGGCTTCGCCGGGCACGGCCTGTCCCCGGTGGGCGGGGACTTCACCGCGGTGGCCGCCCTGGACGGCGGCGGGCCGATCCCGGACCTGGCGCCGGACGCGCAGGCGGAGGCCGATCCCCCGACCCCCGGCGAGCCGCCGGACCCCCGCTTCGGGCCGCCGACGGGCACGGGCCGGCTGGAGGGCGTACGGCACAAGGTGTCCGTGCCCCCGCAGGGCGCCCCGACCGGGCTGCCCCCCGGGCCCTCCGATCCGCTGGCGCTGGCCGAGGCGCTGGCGGAGCTGGAGCGGATGGTGGGGCTGGAGCCGGTGAAGCGGCAGGTGAAGGCCCTGTCCGCGCAGCTGCACATGGCCCGGCTGCGCGCGGCGCAGGGGCTCCCGGTGCAGCCGCCGAAGCGGCACTTCGTCTTCTCGGGGCCCTCGGGCACCGGGAAGACCACGGTGGCGCGGATCCTGGGGCGGGTGTTCTACGCGTTGGGGCTGCTGGGCGGGGACCATCTGGTGGAGGCGCAACGGGCCGACCTGGTGGGCGAGTTCCTCGGGCAGACCGCGGTGAAGGCGAACGAGCTGATCGACTCCGCGATCGGCGGGGTGCTGTTCGTGGACGAGGCGTACAGCCTGTCCAACTCCGGCTACAGCAAGGGCGACGCGTACGGCGACGAGGCCCTCCAGGTGCTGCTCAAGCGCGCCGAGGACAACCGGGACCACCTGGTGGTGATCCTGGCGGGGTATCCGGCGGGCATGGACCGGCTGCTGGCGGCCAATCCGGGGCTGTCCTCCCGTTTCACGACGCGGGTGGACTTCCCGAGCTACCGGCCGGCGGAACTGACCGCGATCGGCGAGGTGCTGGCCGACGCGAACGGCGACCACTGGGACGAGGAGGCCCTGGAGGAGCTGCGCAGCATCAGCGGGCACGTCGTCGAGCAGGGCTGGATCGACGAGCTGGGCAACGGCCGCTTCCTGCGGACCCTGTACGAGAAGAGCTGCGCCTACCGGGACCTGCGGCTGTCGGGCTTCGCCGGCGAGCCCTCCCGGGAGGACCTGGCGACGCTGCGGCTGGCCGACCTGATGCAGGCGTACGGAGAGGTGCTGTCCGGGCGGGGCCCGCAGGAACGCCCGGAGCCGCCGGCCCTGTGAACGGGGGCGGCGGCTCCGGTGTCGCTCCGACGCGGTTCCACCGGCCTCTGTGGCAAGCCGGCGGCGGCGCGGGGGTCAGCGCGTGAGGACCTCCTCGGGGCTCCTCGCGGGCCGTTTGGCCGGTACCCGGTGGGCGGGGTCGCGGACCTCGCCGACCAGCATCTCCAGGACGTCCTCCAGGGCGACCAGCCCCAGCACCCGCCCGGCCGGGTCGGCGACCTGGGCCAGGTGGGTGGCGTCGCGCCGCATGACGCTCAGCGCGTCGTCCAGCGGGAGCGTGGAGCACAGGGTGGTCATGCGGCGCCAGACCCGCTGCGGGACGGCCCGTTCGCGGTCGTCCAGGTCGAGGACGTCCTTGACGTGGAGGTAGCCCATGAAGGCGCCGCCGTCGGAGCGGACGGGGAAGCGCGAGTAGCCGGTGCGCACCGTCAGCTGCTCGATCTGGCGGGGGGTGACGGCGGGGCCGACGGTGACCAGTCGCCCCGGGGACAGCAGGACGTCGGTGACGGGGCGGCTGCCCAGTTCGAGGGCGTCCTCCAGGCGTTCCTGCTCCACCGGTTCGAGGAGTCCGGCCTGCCGGGAGTCCTCGACGAGCCGGCCGAGCTGGGCGCTGGTGTAGACGGCCTCGACCTCGTCCTTGGGCTCCACCTTGAACAGGCGCAGCACCAGGGCGGCGCAGGCGCCGAGCGCGGTCGTCACCGGCCCGCACACGCGGGCGAAGGCGACCAGGCCGGGGCTGAACCACAGGGCGGTCCGCTCGGGGGCGGCCATGGCGAGGTTCTTCGGGACCATCTCGCCGATGACCAGGTGCAGGAAGATCACCGCGGCGAGCGCGAGCGCGTAGCCGAGGGGGTGGATCAGGCCCTGCGGGACGTGGACGGCGTGGAAGACGGGCTCCAACAGCCGGGCCACGGTGGGCTCGGCGACCGCGCCCAGGGTGAGCGAGCAGACGGTGATGCCGAACTGGGCGGCGGCCATCATGCGGGGCAGGTTCTCCAGGCCGTACAGCACCTGGCGGGCCCGCTTGGACTCGGCGGCCAGCGGCTCGATCTGGCTGCGGCGTACGGAGACGAGGGCGAACTCGGCGCCGACGAAGAATCCGTTGGCCAGGACCAGGAGCAGGGCGAAGAGCAGTTGGAGGGCGTTCATCGGCCGGCGCCTTCCAGTTGGGCCGCGGCCGTCCGGTCCGCGGCCGCCGCCCGGTCCCTCGGGGCGCTCGGATCGGCCTGCCGGCCGGGTCCGGTCGGTACGGGGAGGCCTGCGTCGACGCGGACGCCGGCGCGCGCGGCCCCGGCCGTCGGGGTCCCGGTCGCGGGGGTCCCCGCGGCGGGTACGGTCGTCAGCCGGACGAGCCGGACGCGTTCGGCGCGGTTGCGGCCGACGCGGCGGACGGAGACCCTCCAGCCGGGCAGCTCGGCCCGGTCGCCGGGGGCCGGGATGCGGCCCAGCAGGTCGGCGACGAGGCCCGCGACGGTCTCGTAGGGGCCCTCGGGCACCTCCAGGCCTATGCGGCGCAGGGTGTGCACGCGGCAGCTGCCGTCGGCCTCCCAGGAGGGGCGGCCGTCCTCGGCGGGTACGGCGGTCAGTTCGGGGCTGTCGTCCTCGGCGAGGTCGTGCTCGTCGCGGACCTCCCCGACGAGTTCCTCCACGATGTCCTCCAGGGTGACCACGCCGGCGGTGCCGCCGTACTCGTCGACCACCACCGCCATGGGCTGCTCGCTGCGCAACCGTTCCAGCAGCGGCTGCACCGGCAGGGAGCCGGGCACCAGCAGGGGGGCGACGCAGATCCGGCCGACGGTGGTGCGGGAGCGCTCGGGCTCGGGCACGGCGAGGGCGTCCTTGAGGTGGACGACGCCGGTGACCTCGTCGATGCGCTCGCGGTAGACCGGGAAGCGGGACAGGCCCGTGGCGCGGGTCAGGTTCAGCACGTCGGCCGCGGTGGCGGTGTGCTGGAGGGCGCTGACCTTCACCCGGGGGGTCATCACGTGCTGGGCGGTGAGTTCGCCGAGCGACAGGGTCCGTACGAAGAGGTCGGCGGTGTCCTGTTCGAGGGCTCCGGCCTGGGCCGAATGGCGGACCAGGGAGACCAGTTCGCCGGGGGTGCGGGCGGAGGCCATCTCCTCGGTGGGCTCGACGCCGAGCGCCCGTACGAGCCGGTTCGCGACGGCGTTGAGGCCGGCGATCACGGGCCGCAGGGCCCGCGAGAAGAGGGTCTGCGGGCCGGCGACGAAGCGGGCCACCTGGAGCGGCCGGGAGATCGCCCAGTTCTTCGGGACGAGCTCGCCGACGACCATCTGGACGGCGGAGGCGAGCAGCATGCCGATGACGACGGCCACACCGGGGACGGCGCCCCGGGGCAGGCCGGTCGCGGTGAGCGGCCCGGACAGCAGGGCGGCGAGGGCCGGTTCGGCCAGCATGCCGACGACGAGGGAGGTGATGGTGATGCCGAGCTGGGTTCCGGACAGCTGGAACGACAGCTCGCGCAGGGCCTTGACGACCGTACGGGCGCGGCGGTCGCCTTCGGCGGCCGCGCGTTCGGCCTCGGGTCTCTCCACCGTGACGAGGCCGAACTCGGCCGCCACGAAGAAACCGTTGGCGAGGATCAGGGCGAAGGCCGCCAGGAGCAGGAGTAGCGGGATGGTCATGCCGCCGCCTCCGCGGGGAGGGCGGCGCGGGTACTACCGGACGATCCGTCCATTGCTGGAGGGAGTCACTCCTCTGGTCGCAGGTGCCCACGGGCCACGGGAACCCGGGGCGGGTGGGAGGGCGCGCTGTTGCGCCCCGCCACCAGGGTAGTCATTGAGGTCGCGGCCGCAATGGGACGCAGCCACGAGGTCGACGGCCGCTCAGTCGTCGGCGCCGGTCCCCCGGGTCTCGGCCAGGGCGCGCAGGGCGCGGGCGTCGCCGATGGCCTGGGCCCGGGCCACGCCCGGCTGGATGCCGAGGACGGGCAGGCTGGTGCCGTCGCTGAGGTCGAGGAAGACCCAGGGGTCGCCGGGGCGGAGGTTGACGCGCAGGATCTGAGCCCACGCCAGGCGGCGGGTGGTGGTGAGGTTGACCACGGTGACCCCGGCCTCGTCCGCGACCACCTTGGGGCGGCTGAGCAGGACGAGGACGGAGCTCATCAGGGCGGCGGTGAAGACGAAGCTGATCCGCTCGCCGGTGCTGAGCCGCTCCAGCATCAGGGCGACGGCCGTGATGGTGGCGAACATGGCGAACCCGACGCTCAGCAGCACCGCCCGCGTGCGGGTCGGCCGGAAGGTGACCGGCAGGGCGGGGGGCGCGGGCTGTGCGACGGGCTGGCTCATGGTGCTGGTGATGCCTTCTGCGGGTGGGCTGGGCGTACGGGGCGGGGGCCGCGTACCGGTCAGAGGCGGCAGGCGTGGATCGAGGTGGTGAGGATCGCGCGCGCGCCGAGCTCGTACAGGTCGTCCATGATCCGCTGGGCGTCCTTGGCGGGGACCATGGCGCGGACGGCGACCCAACCCTCGTTGTGGAGCGGGGAGACCGTCGGCGACTCCAGGCCCGGGGTGAGGGCGACCGCGCGCTCCAGGTGCTCGGCGCGGCAGTCGTAGTCCATCATCACGTAGCTCCGGGCGACCAGGACGCCCTGGAGGCGGCGCAGGAACTGCCCGACCTTGGGGTCGTCGGTGTCGGCGCCGACGCGGCGGATGACGGTGGCCTCGGACTTGAGGATGGGCTCGCCGATGACCTCCAGGCCGGCGTTGCGCAGGCTGGTGCCGGTCTCGACGACGTCGGCGATGATCTGCGCGACGCCGAGCTCGATGGCGGTCTCGACGGCACCGTCCAGGTGGACGACGGAGGCGTCGACGCCGAGGTCGGCGAGGTGCTTGGCGACGATTCCCTCGTACGAGGTCGCGATCGTCATCCCGCCGAAGTCCTCGGGGCCCTTCGCGGTGCCGGGCTTGGTGGCGTAGCGGAAGGTGGACCGGCCGAAGTTCAGCGGCAGGATCTCCTCGGCGTTGGCCCCGGAGTCCAGCAGCAGGTCGCGGCCGGTGATGCCGATGTCGAGCTTGCCCGAGGCGACGTAGATCGCGATGTCCTTCGGGCGGAGGTAGAAGAACTCGACCTCGTTGTCCGGGTCGACGGTGACGAGTTCCTTGGATTCCTTGCGCTGGCGGTACCCGGCCTCATGGAGCATCGCCGACGCCGGTCCGGAGAGTGAACCCTTGTTGGGGACGGCGATGCGCAGCATGGATCTTCCTCGGGTGCGTAGGGAAAAGACGGGTGGACGGGCGGGGGGCCCGCGGTGGGTGCTCCGGCCTAGAGGTGCGCGTAGACGTCGTCGAGGGAGATCCCGCGCGCCACCATCATCACCTGGACGTGGTAGAGCAGCTGGGAGATCTCCTCGGCGGCGGCTTCCTTGCCCTCGTACTCGGCGGCCATCCAGACCTCGGCGGCCTCCTCGACGACCTTCTTGCCGATGGCATGGACGCCCTTGGAGACGAGCTCGGCGGTGCGGGAGGTGCTGGGGTCGCCGTTGGCGGCCTTGAGCTGGAGCTCGGTGAAGAGTTCTTCGAAGCTCTTGGAGGGTTTGTTCGCCATGATGGTCCTCAGAATAAGGGGTCCCCCGTCGCCACTCAGCGCCAGGGTTCGCTGACGGTACGCAGGGTCATGGCGGTGGAGACGGCGGCGGTGACCGCTTCGTGCCCCTTGTCCTCGTTCGACCCCTCGAGGCCGGCGCGGTCCAGCGCCTGCTCGTCGTTGTCGCAGGTCAGTACTCCGAAGCCGACGGGGACTCCGGTGTCGATCGACACCTGTACCAGGCCCTGGGTGACGCCCTGGCAGACGTAGTCGAAGTGCGGGGTGCCGCCGCGGATGACCACTCCGAGGGCGACGATGGCATCGTAACCGCGACCGGCGAGTACCTTCGCCACCACCGGCAGCTCGAAGCTGCCCGGGACGCGCAGGACGGTGGGTTCGTCGATGCCCAGTTCGTGCAGGGCCCGCAGGGCGCCGTCGACCAGCCCGTCCATGACCTTCTCGTGCCACTGGGCCGCGATGACGGCGACCCGGAGGTCGCCACAGTTCTTCACGCTCAGTTCGGGTGCGCCCTTGCCGCTCACAGCTCTGCTCCTCGGTGCGTTGCGTACTTCTCGTGGTTCGTTCGGGTGGTGCGGGTGTTACTGGTTGCCGCAGGCGGACGTGGGCACGGCCGCGTCCAGCCAGGGCAGCTCGTGGCCCATGCGGTCGCGCTTGGTGCGCAGGTACCGCAGGTTGTGCTCGCCGGCCTCGACGGGCATGGCCTCGCGTCCGGTGACGGCGATGCCGTGGCGGACGAGGGCCGCGGTCTTGTCGGGGTTGTTGGTCAGCAGGCGGACGCTGTGGACCCCGAGGTCGGTGAGGATCCGCGCGCCGGCGCCGTAGTCGCGGGCGTCGGCGGGCAGGCCCAGCTCCAGGTTGGCGTCGAGGGTGTCGCGACCGCGCTCCTGGAGTTCGTAGGCGCGCAGCTTGGACAGCAGGCCGATGCCGCGGCCCTCGTGGCCGCGCAGGTAGACGACCACGCCGCGGCCCTCGTCCTGGATGCGGGCCATGGAGGCCTGGAGCTGGGGGCCGCAGTCGCAGCGCTGGGACTGGAAGATGTCCCCGGTCAGGCACTCGGAGTGCATCCGGACCAGGACGTCCTCGCCGTCGCCGATCTCGCCGTGGACGAGGGCGACGTGCTCGACGCCGTCGACGGTGGAGCGGAAGCCGTACGCCGTGAACTCCCCGGCGGCGGTGGGCAGGGTGACCTCGGCCTCGCGGCGGACGGTCGGCTCGGCGGAGCGGCGGTAGGCGATCAGGTCCTCGATGGAGATGATCGTCAGGCCGTGCTTGCGGGCGAAGGGGATCAGCTCGGGCAGGCGCAGCATGACGCCGTCCTCGCCCGCGATCTCCACGATGGCGCCGGCGGGGCGCAGGCCCGCGAGGCGGGCGAGGTCGACGGCGGCCTCGGTGTGGCCGTTGCGGACCAGGACGCCGCCGGGCTTGGCGCGCAGCGGGAAGACGTGGCCGGGGCGCACGAAGTCGGAGGGCTCGCTGGCGGCCTGGGCCAGCAGGCGCAGGGTGGTGGCCCGGTCGGCGGCGGAGATGCCGGTGGTGACGCCGTGGGCGGCGCTCGCGTCCACGGAGACGGTGAAGGCGGTCTGCATCGACTCGGTGTTGTCGCCGACCATCTGGGGCAGTTCGAGCCGGTCCAGCTCGGGGCCCTCCATCGGGGCGCAGATCAGGCCGCGGCACTCGCTCATCATGAACGCGATGATCTCGGGCGTGGCCTTCTCGGCGGCGATCACGAGGTCGCCCTCGTTCTCGCGGTCCTCGTCGTCGACGACGACCACGGGGCGGCCGGCGGCGATGTCGCGGATGGCCTGCTCGACCGGGTCGAGGAGGAAGGCCTCGTGGAAATCGGTGTCGAGGACGTCGGGCACGGGCTTGAGGGTGGTCATGCCGTTGCTCCTTCGAGGGCCGGGGCGGGGGTGGTGCGCGAGCGCTGGTACCAGTCGTAGGCGCCCCACAGGACGAGGGCGAAGTAGACGACGTAGACGAGGCCGGAGAAGGCCAGGCCGCTCTGGAAGGCGAGGGGGACGCCGACGAGGTCGACGAGGAGCCAGGCGAACCAGAACTCGACGAGGCCGCGGGCCTGGGCCACCATCGCGACGATCGTGCCGACGAAGATGTAGGCGTCGGCCCAGGGGCTCCAGGAGAGCTGCGGGAAGAGGGTGAACAGGCCGCCGACGGCGAGGGTGCCGACCGCCGCTCCGGCCAGGAGCAGGCCGCGCTCCTTGTTGCTCGCGGTGCGGACGGCGATCGTGCCGTCCTGCGCCTTCTGCCGGCCGAGCTGCCAGGAGCGCCAGCCCCACACGGCGACGGAGATGACGAGGAGCTGCTTGCCGACGCCGCCCGCGAGGTGGGCGGAGGCGTAGGCGGCGACGAGGATCACCCCGGACAGGAGCTGGGCGGGCCAGGTCCAGATGGAGCGGCGCCAGCCGAGGGCGAGGGCGGCGAGGCCCATCAGGTTCCCGATCATGTCGGACCAGATGACCTTCTGGCCGAGGACCGTGAAGGCCTCGGTGTTCAGCCAGGTCAGGGCGCTCACTGCGCTGCTCCTTCGGCGTGCGGCGGGGTGACGCCGGCGGCCAGGAGGCGTTCGACGTACTTGGCGAGGACGTCCACCTCCAGGTTGACCGGGTCACCGCTCGTCTTGAGGCCGAGGGTGGTCAGCGCCAGGGTGGTGGGGATCAGGCTCACGGAGAACCAGTCGGCGGCGGCCTCGACCACGGTGAGGCTGACGCCGTCCACAGTGATAGAGCCCTTCTCTACGACGTACCTTGCGAGGTTCTCCGGGAGGGCGATCCGGACGATCTCCCAGTGTTCGGAGGGGGTCCGGGAGAGGATCTCGCCGGTGCCGTCCACGTGTCCCTGGACGAGGTGGCCGCCGAGGCGTCCGCCGAGGGCCATGGGGCGTTCGAGGTTGACGCGGGAGCCCTGGACGAGGGCGCCGAGGCTGGAGCGGTTGAGGGTCTCCTGCATGACGTCGGCGGTGAACTCGCCGTCCGCGGTCTCCACCACGGTCAGGCAGACGCCGTTGACGGCGATCGAGTCGCCGTGCTTGGCGCCCTCGGTGACGACGGGGCCGCGCAGGCGGAAGCGGGAGGCTTCGGCGAGCTGCTCGACGGCGGTGACCTCGCCCAGCTCTTCGACGATTCCGGTGAACACTCAGTGCTCCTTGAGGACGGTGGGGCGGGCGGGGTCCGCGGCCGCGGTGGGCTCGGCGGGTACTGCGGCTGCTTCGGGTACTGCGGTGATGCGGATGTCGGTGCCGACGGGCGTGCTGTCGGTGATCGTCAGGCGCAGCGCGTCGGTGATCGTGGTGATCCCGGCGTCGGCGAGGGCGGTGGGGCCCGCGCCGAGGAGGACGGGGGCGAGGTAGCCGACGACGCGGTCGACGGCGCCCGCGGCGACGAAGGCCCCGGCGAGGGTGGGGCCGCCTTCGAGGAGGACGGAGCGGATCCCGCGCCGGTGCAGCGCGGCCAGGAGGGCCTCGACGCTCAGCCCGCGGCCGGCGCGGGGCAGGCGCAGGAGGTCGACCCCGGGCAGGTGTCGGGTGTCGGCGTCCTCGGCGACGGCGATCAGGGTGGGCGCGGCGTCGTCGAGGACGCGGGCGCCCGGCTCGATCGTGGCGTGGGTGTCGAGGACCACGCGCAGCGGCTGGTCGACGCCGTCCGCGCCGCGTACGGCGAGGTGCGGGTCGTCGGCGCGCAGGGTGCCGGAGCCGACGACGACGGCGTCGGCCTCGGCGCGCAGCCGGTGGACATCGGCGCGGGAGGCGGCGGAGCTGATCCACCGGCTGGTGCCGTCGGCTGCGGCGATGCGGCCGTCGAGGGTCGCGGCGTACTTCCACAGGACGTACGGGCGGCCCTGGCGCACGGCGGTCAGCCAGGCGACGTTGCCCTCTTCGGCCTCCTCGCGCAGCAGGCCGGCCACGGCCTCGATCCCGGCGGCGCGCAGGGTGGCGCCACCGCCACTGGCCTGCGGGTTCGGGTCGGGGACGGCGTAGACGACCCGGCTGACGCCCGCCTCGATGAGGGCCTGGGCGCAGGGGCCGGTGCGGCCGGTGTGGTTGCAGGGTTCGAGGGTGACGTAGGCGGTGGCGCCGCGGGCGGCCCCGCCCGCCTCGCGCAGGGCGTGGACCTCGGCGTGGGGCCCGCCGGCCCGGTGGTGCCAGCCCTCGCCGACGACCTTGCCCGCGGGGTCGGTGATGACGCAACCGACGACGGGGTTGGGGCTGGTGGATCCGAGGCCGCGTGCGGCGAGCTCGACGGCGCGGCGCATGGGGGCGCTCGGGTCGTGTGCTGTCTGCGCGGCGTGTGTCGCCACCGGGTCCTCCTGCCTCATCGGGCACGGACTCCGGGGCCTGTCGGGATACGACAGATGAAGCGGGTGAGCACACGCGGGGACGCCGAGGCCGGCGATACGGGCCGTTCGAGACGTCTCCCCGGGAGGAAAACGCCGACGGACCGCCGACGGCGGCGTACCGGTGACTTGCCCGCCGCGCACTGCCTCCCATCCGGACTTTAACCGTCGGTCCAGGAATTTCACCTGGTCAACCGGCCGCTGGCTGCGGACGGGTCGCGGACTATACCGCCGGTTCGGAATTACACCGACCCCGGAGTGCGCTGCTACTGGTACTAGTGCCAGTGTGCCACGGGCGATCGTCGGCCATGCGAGTGAATCGCTGTGGCCTGGGTCACAAGCGGCCGGTTCTCGAGCGTCGCTGTCGCGCCGGCCGCGCGGGGGACGTTTCCCGCCGGCACTCACGAGCGAGCGTTGGTCCAGACCTATTGACGGGTTGGTCTAGTCCTCTTAACGTTCCCTTCATCTTCCCCGGGAGCCGACCCCGCCGACGTGCGCACGTCAGGGGTCAACCAGCGCCACGTTCAAGCCCGTTGCCGCAAGACGCCCGACCTCATCCCACGTCGTTCCGCCGCACCTCCGCAGTGGTTCCTGCTTCCGCGCTGCCGCTTCGCCCGCCGCCCGGCCGGCCTCGCCGCACGCCGTGTCCTGCCATCCTCCCCTCCCCAGGAGGCACCATGCTGTCCCCCACACGTACGAGAGCGATGCTCCTGGCATCCGGCGCCGCGATCGCCGGCCTGCTGGTCGGCGGGCTCTCCGCGGGCGTCTCGCACGCCGCAGACAACGAGAGCTGTCGCCCCGACGGCCTGTACAAGACGGCCGGAGTGGACGTCCCGTACTGCTCCGTCTACGACTCCGAGGGTCGCGAGAAGATGGGCGCCGACCACCAGCGCCGCGTCATCGGCTACTTCACGGGCTGGCGCACCGGCAAGGACGGCACCCCCGCCTACCTCGCCAACAACATCCCGTGGTCCAAGGTCACCCACCTGAACTACGCCTTCGCGCACATCGGTTCCGACAACAAGATCTCCGTCGGCGCGGACAACGTGAACAACGCCGCCACCGGGATGACCTGGCCCGGCGTCGCGGGCGCCGAGATGGACCCGGCCCTCCCCTACAAGGGCCACTTCAACCTGCTGAACAAATTCAAGAAGCAGTACCCGAACGTCAAGACGCTCGTCTCGGTGGGCGGTTGGGCCGAGACCGGCGGCTACTTCGGCGACGACGGCAACCGCGTCGCGTCCGGCGGCTTCTACTCGATGGCCACCAACGCCGACGGCTCCGTCAACCAGGCCGGCATCGACACCTTCGCCGACTCCTCCGTCGAGTTCATCCGCAAGTACGGGTTCAACGGCGTCGACATCGACTACGAGTACGCGACCTCGATGAAGGACGCGGGCAACCCGCTGGACTGGCAGCTGTCCAACGCCCGCCGCGCGGGCCTGGTCAAGGGCTACGACGCCCTCATGAAGTCCCTGCGCGAGAAGCTCGACCGGGCCGGCGCCGCCGACGGCAAGCACTACCTGCTCACCGTCGCCGCGCCCTCCTCCGGCTACCTGCTGCGCGGCATGGAGACGTACCAGATGCAGAAGTACCTGGACTACGTCAACATCATGTCCTACGACCTGCACGGCGCCTGGAACGAGTACGTCGGCCCCAACGCCTCGCTCTTCGACGACGGCAAGGACGCCGAGCTGGCCGCCGCGAACGTCTACGGCAGCTCCCAGTACGGCAACATCGGTTACCTCAACACCGACTGGGCCTACCACTACTTCCGCGGCTCCATGCCGGCCGGCCGCATCAACATCGGCCTGCCGTACTACACCCGCGGCTTCAAGAACGTCCAGGGCGGCACCGACGGCCTGTGGGGCAAGGCGGCCGCGACCACCTGCCCGGCCGGCGCGGGTCTGACCAAGTGCGGTGACGGCGCCGTCGGCATCGACAACCTGTGGCACGACAAGGACACCAACGGTGTCGAGTCGCCCGCCGGCTCGAACCCGATGTGGCACGCCAAGAACCTGGAGAAGGGGATCGTCGGCGACTACGTCACCAAGTACGGCTTCCCCGCGAACACCACGCTGACCGGCACCTACGTCCGCAAGTACGACGCGAACCTGGTCGCCCCGTGGCTGTGGAACGCCCAGAAGAAGGTCTTCCTCTCCACCGAGGACGAGCAGTCCGTGGCGGCCAAGGCCGACTACGTGGTCGACCGGGGCATCGGCGGCACCATGGTCTGGGAGATGGCCGGCGACTACGCCTGGAACGCGACCAAGGGCCAGTACGAGGTCGGCGACACCCTGACCTCGGTGATGTACGAGAAGTTCAAGGCGGCCGCCCCGTACGGCGCGAAGAAGTCCAACACCGCGCTCCCGAACCAGGCCGTGGACATCAAGACGGAGTTCACCGAGTTCAAGCTCGGCGACTCCAACTACCCGATCACCCCGAAGATCAAGATCACCAACAACACGAAGACCGCGCTGCCCGGCGGCACCGAGTTCCAGTTCGACTACTCGACCTCCGCCCCGTCCAACGCCTCGGACCAGTCCGGCTTCGGCACCAAGGTCATCAAGAGCGACCACACGGGCAGCAACGTGGGCGGTCTGAAGGGCGACTTCCACCGGGTCTCCCTGAAGCTCCCGGCCTGGCAGTCGCTGGCCCCGGGCGCCTCGGTCGACCTGGCGTTCAACTACTACCTGCCGGTGTCCACGCCCTCCAACTGGACGGTGAACATCTCCGGCACCACCTACGCCCTCGCCGGCGACCTGGCGCGCGGCACGACGCTGGTGGAGCCGGGCGGCGGCAGCCAGCCCCCGACCACCCCGCCGACCACTCCTCCGACGACGCCTCCGGGCGGCACGTGCACCAACCCGGCGTACGTGGCGGGGAGCATCTACAACAGCGGGAACGTGGTCTCGCACAAGGGCCACAACTGGAAGGCCCAGTGGTGGACGCAGAACCAGGAACCCGGCACCACCGGTGAGTGGGGCGTCTGGAAGGACCAGGGCGCCTGCTGACACCCCTCCCTTCCGGGTGAGATGAGATGACGTGAGGACCCGGTGGCCCGGCGGCCACCGGGTCCTCGCACGTCCGGGGCCGGTTCCGCACACGTGCGGGGCCGGTTTCCCGCACGTCCGGGGTGGAATTCCCGCACGTCCGGCCGCGTCCCGCGCGCGCTGTCACGTTCCGGGGCCCCGTCCTGTCCCCTGGTCGACAGCACTCCCCCGCGGAAGGACACCCCCCATGAGCACCATCCTCGTCACCGGCGGCACGGGCACCCTCGGGGTCCCGCTCGTCGAACGGCTGCGCGCGCTCGGCCACGAGGTCCGGGTCCTGAGCCGACGCTCCCCCACCCACCCCGTCGACCTGCGGGAGGGCACCGGGCTGGACGCGGCGATGGCGGGGGCGGAGGTGGTGGTGCACTGCGCCAGTGCCCCGCGCGGCGGTGACGACGTGGCCGCCGGACACCTGATCCGGGCGGCCCGCCGCAGCGGGACCGTCACCAACGTCGTCTACGTCTCGATCGTCGGCGTGGACGTCGTCCCCCTCGGCTACTACCGCACGAAGCTGGCCGTGGAGCGGCTGCTGGAGGGCTCCGGGCTCGGGTTCACGATCCTGCGCACCACCCAGTTCCACGACCTGCTCGCCCGGGTGGTGGGCGCGGCGGCGAAGCTGCCGGTGGTGCCGCTGCCGTCGGGCGTGCGGGTGCAGCCGATCGCCGTGGAGGAGGTCGCCGACCGCCTCGCGGAGCTGGCGGTGCCGACCCCGGCGGGCCGGGTCCCGGACCTGGGCGGCCCCGAGGTCCGCACCCTGGCGCAGTGGGGCCGGGTCTACCTCGCGGCGACCGGCGGCCGGCGCCGCGTCGTCCCGCTGCCGCTCGCCGGGAAGGCCTACGCGGGCTTCCGGCGCGGCGGGAACCTGGCGCCCGGGAGGGCGGTGGGCCGGATCACGTTCGAGGAGTTCCTGGCCCGCCGGGACCGTACGGGAGCCTGAGCGGGGCCGTCCGGGGCCGGGAGACCCGACGCGGCGGCGGGCCCCGGCGGGAGGCGCGGGCCCCGGCGGGACGCGGCGGCGGGGACCGGCCGGTCCGGCCGGGCGGCGAGGCCCCGGCAGGACGTGCCGGCCTCGGCGGGACGGTGGGACAGCGGGACGGCGGGACCCGGCAGGACGGCCGGATCCGGCGAGACCGCCCGACCGGACGGACCAGGAGGAAACCGGTCCCGGCGGCAGGGCTCGGCCGCAGCGGCCGGGTCCGGTCCCGACGGCCGGGCCGGCCGGGGGCGCGGCCCGCTCGGTCAGCCGGCGAACAGGACCGACTGGGCGGCCTCGCGGGCGGCCAGTCGGGCGCCCTCCAGCACCGCCGGACCGCCCAGCGCGGTGGCCCGGACCGCGGTCGGGACGGGGGTCAGCGCCGCCAGGCGGCGGGCCACCCGGTCCGCGAGCCCGGGACCGCCCGCCCGGCCGAGTTCCCCGCCGAGGACCACGCAGCCCGGGTCCAGGACCGCGGCGACGGCCGCGGCCCCGAGGGCGAGGCGCTCGGCCAGCGCGTCCAGGAAGGCCTCCCCGGCGGCGCCGGCGACGGCCTCCTCGGCCGGGCCGCGGAATCCGTGCTCCGCCGCGAGGGCCGTCACGGCCTCGCGGCCCGCCAGGGCGTGGAAGCCGCCGCCGCAGTCGGTGGCGGAGGGCAGGCCGGGAGTGCCGGGCACCGGGAGGAAGCCGATCTCCCCGGCTCCGCCGGAGGCGCCCCGGCGCAGTCGGCCGTCCAGCACGACGGCGGCGCCCACCCCCGCTCCGAGCCACAGCAGGACGAAGGAGTCCAGGTCGCGCGCCGCGCCGGCGCGCTGTTCGGCGAGGGCCGCGAGGTTGGTCTCGTTCTCCACCAGCACCGCGGCGGGCAGCCGGCGCTGGAGGGCGGCGACGAGGTCCCGGTGCCAGGCCGGCAGCCCGCTGGTGTCGCGCAGTTCGCCGGTGGCGGGCGCGACGAGGCCGGGCGCGCCGATCACCACGGTGTGCAGGTCCCGCGCGCCCGCCTCGCGGGTGAGTTCCGCGAGGCGGTCGACGGCCTCGTCGACGGCGTCCACGGGCAGCGCGGCCCGCGCCAGGGGGGTGCCGAGCAGGTCCGTGACCACGGCCGTGGCGCTGTCGGTGCGCACGTCGAGGGCGGCGAGGTGCGCCCGGCGGGCGACGATCCCGTGGAGGCGGGCGTTGGGGCCGCGCCGCCGGTCCCCGGACTCGCCGACGACCTCGATCAGCCCGGCCGCGGTCAGCCGCTCGACGAGGTCCGCGACGGAGGGTCGGGAGAGCCCGGTGAGCTGCTTGAGCTGGGTCGCCGTCAGGGGCCCCTGGTCCTGGAGGAGTTCCAGGGCGAGCCGGTCGTTGATGGCCCGTGCCGTACTGGGCGAGGCCGGTGAGGGCGGGGCCGGGTACGGGGCGCCGCGGTGGGGGGCGGCGGGCGGGGCGGCGGGGGTCGGTGCCTGGGCGGGGGTCACGCCGCTCATCCTAGGCGGGCCGACCCCCTAACCATCAGGCAGGGTCCCTGATAGTTTGCCGCCATGACCGGGGAAACCGACTTCAGCCCGGCGCGCCTGCGCCATGCCCGCTTCGCGATCGCCGCCGTCTTCTGCACCCACGGCGCCGTCACCGGCTCGTTCGCCACCCGCATCCCCTGGATCCAGGACCACGCGCAGCTCGGCGCGGGCACCCTGGGCGTCGCCCTCGCCTTCCCCGCCCTCGGCGCCGCGCTCGCGATGCCGCTCGCCGGGCGGATCAACCACCGTTTCGGCGCCCGCAACGCCCTGCGCGGCCTGCTGGCGCTGTGGACCCTGTCCCTGATCCTGCCGAGCCTGGCCCCGAACCTGGTGACCCTGTGCGGCACGCTCTTCGTCTACGGGGCCACGGCCGGCATGTCGGACGTGGCGATGAACGCCCTCGGGGTGGAGACCGAGAACCGGCTGGGCCGCTCCATCATGTCCTCGCTGCACGGCATGTGGAGCGTCGGCGCGCTGCTCGGCTCGGCCGCGGGCACGCTCGCCGCCCACACCGGGACGGACGCCCGGCCGCACCACCTGATCGCCGCCCTGGCCCTCACGGTGGCCGGACTCATCGCCGCCCAGGGGGTGCTCGACCTGCGCGGGGACCCGGACGGCGAGGCTCCGCCGCGTTTCGCGCTGCCGCCCCGCTCGGCCGTGCTGATCGGCGGCATCGGCTTCTGCGCGGTCTTCGCGGAGGGGGCGAGCCTGGACTGGTCGGCCGTGTACCTGCGCGACGTACTGGACGCGGGCGCGGGCCCGGCCGCCGCCTCCACCACCGCCTTCGCCCTGACCATGGCCGTGGCGCGGCTGGTCGGGGACCGGGTCGTGGACCGGTTCGGGCCGGTGCGCACCGTCCGGGCGGGCGGCGTACTGGCCACCGCGGGCGGGGTGCTGGTGGTGACGGCCTCGCACCCGGCGGCGGCGATGGCCGGCTTCGGGCTGATCGGGCTGGGCATCGCGGTGGTGGTGCCGCTGGCCTTCGCGGCGGCGGGGCGCAGCGGGCCGGCTCCGGCGCAGGCGATCGCGGGGGTCGCGACGATCACCTACACCTCGGGGCTGATCGCCCCGTCGGCGATCGGCGCCGTCGCGGACGCCACGTCGCTGGTGGTGTCGTTCGGATTGGTGACCGCGCTGTCCTGTGCGCTGGTCGTGGGCGCGGCCGTGCTGCGGCCGAGGACGGGTTCGGGGCCGACCGGTGCCGCCAACCAGGACGAACCTGCCCCTATACGGCCGTAATATGACCGCTGGCTCCGTGCGGCACCTCCGTGCGTGGCCAGGATGCTTGACGGGTCGTTCGAACGGAAGTGGTGGAACATGGGCTTCGGCGTTGGCTGGACCCTGCACGGAGACGGGCGGACCCCCGCTCCCGGCGCGGTGGTGCGGCCCGAGGAGCGGCTCTCGTGGCCGCGCACCGCCGGGCTCGGCGCACAGCACGTGGTCGCGATGTTCGGCGCGAGCTTCGTGGCTCCGGTCCTCATGGGCCTGGATCCGAACCTGGCGATCATGATGTCGGGCGTCGCGACCGCGATCTTCCTGCTGGCCACGCGCGGCCGGGTGCCCTCCTACCTGGGGTGCTCGCTGTCCTTCGTGGGCGTGGCCGCGGCGATCCGGGCCGGCGGCGGCGACAGCGCCGTGGTCACGGGCGCGGTGTTCGTCGTCGGCGCGGCGCTGTTCCTGGCGGGCCTGGCCGTCCGTCGGTTCGGCGCGCGGATCATCCACGCGGCGATGCCGCCGGTGGTCACCGGCGCCGTGGTGATGCTGATCGGCTTCAACCTGGCCCCGGTGACGGCATCCACGTACTGGCCCCAGGACCAGTGGACGGCGCTGCTGACGATGGCGTTCACCGGGCTCGCGGTGGTGTGCCTGCGGGGCTTCTGGTCCCGGATCGCGATCTTCCTGGGGCTGGTCTTCGGCTACGCGATCTCCTGGATCTTCGACCTGGTCTTCGGGAAGATCCACTCCCCCGTCGGCGGCCCCGAGGCGGTCGACCACTGGCGGTTGGACCTGTCGGGCGTCGGCAAGGCCGAATGGATCGGGCTGCCGTCCTTCCACGCCCCCGCCTTCGAGTGGTCGGCGATCCTGATCGCGCTCCCCGTGGTGATCGCGCTGATCGCCGAGAACGCGGGACACATCAAGGCCGTGGGCGAGATGACCGGGGA
The DNA here is from genome assembly GCF_040650855.1 of Streptomyces sp. NPDC048606. Lineage (NCBI taxonomy): Bacteria > Bacillati > Actinomycetota > Actinomycetes > Kitasatosporales > Streptomycetaceae > Streptomyces > Streptomyces sp. NPDC048606. The sequence continues at coordinate 71,114 of NZ_JBEZIB010000014.1, forward strand.
CCCGCTCGACGACAAGCTCGGCACGGCCATCGCCGCCGACGGCGCCGCGTCGATGCTGTCCACGGCGGTGGGCGGCCCGCCGAACACCACGTACTCGGAGAACATCGGCGTCATGGCCGCCACCCGGGTCTACTCCACCGCCGCCTACTGGGCCGCCGCCGGCTTCGCCCTCCTCTTCGGGCTGTGCCCGAAGTTCGGCGCGGTCGTCGCCGCCATCCCGGGCGGGGTGCTCGGCGGCATCACCGTGATCCTCTACGGCATGATCGGCCTGCTCGGCGCCCAGATCTGGCTGAACGCCCGGGTGGACCTGCGCAACCCGCTCAACCTGGTGCCGGCCGCGGCGGGCATCATCATCGGCGTCGGCGGCGTGAAGCTGCGGTTCACCGACAGCTTCGAGCTGGGCGGCATCGCGCTCGGCACCATCGTGGTGATCACCGGCTACCACGCGCTGCGCCACTTCGCCCCGGCCCACCTCAAGCAGCAGGAACCGCTGCTCGACTCGGGCACGTCCGCCTACGACGACTCCGGGGACAAGCGGGGTTGACGGGCCTTCACCCGAACCGGGGAAGCGTACGGCCAAGTTCCCCGGGATCGGGGGGCGGACTGCGACGCTGCCTCCCATGGAAGCGGTGCTCGCGCGGATGCGCGCCCTCGATGAGCGGCTCCCCGCGCAGGACGGCGTCGCCGTCTTCAACCGGGTCTACCTGACCGTGACGGAGACCCTGCACCGCCGGATCGCGTACGGGGAGTTCCCGGCGCCCCGGCGGGCGGAGACCCTCAGCGTGCGCTTCGCCCAGCGGTACCTGACGGCGGTCGAGGCGGACCGGGCCCCGGCCTGCTGGCGGCCCCTGCTCCAGTACCGCCGCCACCCGGGGGTCCGGCCGCTCCAGCACGCGCTGGCCGGGATCAACGCGCACATCGGCCACGACCTGGCGGTCGCGGTGGTGTCCACCTGCCGGACGCTGGAATGCGAACCCGCGGCCCTCGAAGCCGACTTCGACCGGGTCGGCGACACCCTCGTGGCCCTGGAGGAGCACATCCGGGAGGATCTGATGCCGGGTCCCGACCTCCTGGAGATCGCCGACCCGCTGACCCACCTGATCGGTTCGTGGAGCCTGGAGCGCGCCCGCGCGGGCGCGTGGGCGGCGGCCCGACTGATGTGGACCCTGCGCCGTTCCCCCGAACTGGCGGAGGAGTTCCGCGCGTCCCTCGACTCCGGTGTCGGCCTGGTGGGCCGCTGCCTGCTGACGCCGGTCCGCGTGGTGCGGCAGCGGGCGTGAGGGCGCCGCTGTGAGGGCGCGGACATGAGTACGGGCCGCCGCCGCGTTCGTGCGCGGGGGCGGCCCGTGTCAGGGGGACCCTGGGGACCCCGAGGATTCCGGGATCCGGGATCCGGCCGGGGATCCGGGGATCAGTCCTCGGGGAGCTCGACCGGGGCGATCTCGTCGTAGACGTCACCCGGGCCGGGGTTGGCGGCGTCCGTGGAACCGCCGAGGTGGTGCATGACGCCCCAGACGGCGTTCAGGGCGGTCTGGACCGCGCCCTCGGCCCAGCCGGCCGTCCAGGAGATGTCGTCGCCGGCGAGGAAGATGCCGCGCTTGTCCTCGGGGAGGCGGTCCTGCATGAAGTGGGTGAACAGGCGCCGCTGGTAGCGGTAGTGACCCGGCAGGTTGGCCTTGAACGCGCCCATGAAGTAGGGCTCGTCCTCCCAGGAGACGGTGACCGGGTTGCCGATGATGTGACGGCGGATGTCGACCTTGGGGTAGATCTCGCCGAGGGACTTCAGCATGACCTCCATCCGCTCGTTCGCGGACAGCGGCAGCCACTTGAGGCTGTCGTCGCACCAGGTGTACGAGAGGCAGATGACGGCCGGCTTGTCGGGACCGTTGTCCAGCAGGTAGGTGCCGCGGGTCATGCGGTCGGTCAGCGTCATCGACATGACGTCGCGGCCGGTCTCCTCGTCCTTGTCCAGCCAGAACGGCCGGTCGACGGGGACGAACAGCTTGGACGACTCCATGTAGTGGGTGCGCTCGATCGCCGTCCAGTGGTCGATCGGGAACAGCGTGTCGTCGCACTCGATCTTCGACAGGAGCATCCAGGACTGGGCCGTGAAGATCGCGGCGCGGTACGTGCGGATGTCGCCGGAGGCGTCGGTGACCGTGATGCGGTTGCCGGCGGTGCGGTGCAGGCGGGTCACCGCCGGGCGCGGGGCGCCCTCGTGCAGGGAGGACAGGGAGGTTCCCTGGGCCCAGTGCAGGATCTTCTCGGGCTCGCGCTCCCACAGGCGCAGCGGCAGCTGCTGCGAGCCGCCGACGATGCCGCGGTGGTGGTCGTCCGCCTCGGTGTAGACGACGCGCAGGATCTCCAGGATGGAGTTCGGGAAGTCGGTGTCCCAGCCGCCGGTGCCGAAGCCGACCTGGCCGAAGATCTCGCGCTTGCGGAAGGACTTGAAGGCCTCGGACTTGCACAGGAAGCCGTAGAAGGTCTCGTCGTCGAGCTTCTCGACGAGCTTGGCCCAGATCTCGCGGATGCGCGGGACGTCCCGCTCGCGCATCGCGGTGTTCATGTCGGAGAAGTCGGCGCCCTCGTCGAGGCAGGCGTTCCACGCGGCCGACACGTCGCGGTAGATCTGCGGCAGGTCGGCGATGGTCTCGGCGTAGTGCGTCTCACCCTTGAGGTCGACGACCGTCGAGGGGGTGGACTCGGCGAGCGGGTTCGGGAAGGGCTCCGTGACCAGGCCGACGAGGTCGATGTAGTGCTGGAGGGCGGTGGAGGACGGCGGGAAGCGCATGGCGCCCATCTCCGCGGTCAGGCCCTCGGTCTCGGCGCCCTCGAAGCCGACGGTGCGCAGCCGGCCGCCGATCTGGTCGGCCTCGTAGACGACGGGCTTGAGGCCCATCTTCATCAGCTCGTACGCGGAGATGATGCCGGACAGGCCACCGCCGATGACGGCGACCTCCGTGCCGTGCTCGGTCGCCGGTATCTGACCCAGACCCGCCGGGTGGGCGAGGAAGTCGTCGTAGGCGTACGGGAAGTCCGGCCCGAACATGGTGATCGGGGGCTGACCGTCGCTGTGCGGGACGGCGGTGGTGGGCACCGTGGACGTCATGGGGGTACGTCTCCTTGCGGCAGAGCAGGCAGGGCGGGGGGAAGGGGCGGCGTCGGACTCAGACGAGCGAGGCGTAGAGCCCCGGGCGGCGGTCGCGCAGGTAGGGGTTGTTCTCGCGCGAGGCCGCGAGGAGCTCGGGGTCGACCTCGCCGAAGACCGTCTCCTCGCCGCGACCGGCGCGGGTGCGGGTGACGCCGTCGGGGCTCGCGAGGCAGCTGAGGCCGACGAACTCGAACTCGCCCTCGGGGCCGGTCCGGTTGACGTACGCGATGTACATCTGGTTCTCGAAGGCCCGGACGGGGACCAGCTGCTCGGCGACGAACTGGAACGGGTGCATCTGCGCGGTCGGGACCAGGAGGAGGTCGGTCCCGGCGAGCGCGTGCGCCCGCACGTTCTCGGGGAACTCCACGTCGTAGCAGATCATGATGCCGACGCGGAGCCCGTGCAGGTCCGCCTGGACGACGGGGATGTCGCCGGGGGTGAAGGCGTCCTGCTCGAAGCAGCCGAAGAGGTGGGTCTTGCGGTAGTTGGCGAGCGCGGTCCCGTCGGGGCCGATGAGCTGCGCCGAGTTGTAGACCGCCTCGCCCGACCGCTCGGGGTAGCCGTACAGGACGGCGATGTCGTGGCGGCGCGCGATCTCCCCGATGGCGACGGCGGACGGGCCGTCGGCCGGTTCGGCGATGCCGGGGACGTCCTGGAGGTCCAGCGCGTAGCCGGTCAGGAACATCTCCGAGGTCACGAGGAGCCCGGCCCCGCCCTGTGCGGCGCGCGCCGCGGCCTCGTCGAGCCGCTTCAGGTTCTCGGCGGTGTCGCCGAGCCGTCCGGAGCTCTGGAGGAGTGCGGTGCGCAGCGGGGGCATGGGCGAACCTCTGTGACTGGTGGGGTGGGGGTCGTAAAACGGTACGTTCGCGCGTTCGACCGCGACAAGCCGTCACCGTTGCGCTGGACGCATCGATTCGTTGCGCGTTCAGGGGGCTCGGCGGCGATTCGTTGCGTGGGGCCGTTCCGGCCGCTGGGGCGGGTTCCCGGGCGTGTCGTACGGCCCTCCGGACGACCCTGCGCGCGGCCTTCCCTCCGCCTCCCCGCGCCCCGTCCCGGCGCCCTCCCGGGGCGGCCCCGGCGGCACGGAAAAGGGCCTGCTCCGGGGTGGTCGCGGAGCATAGCCTGCGGGTGGCGGGCCCCCTCGGCCGCGGCCACGGCCGCCGCCGCCCGGGAGCCGGCTCCCCCACCCTACGGAAGGATCCGCGCAGCCATGTCACCCGAGTCACGCCAGGACGGCGCCGTGCTGGACAACCCGGTGTGGGCGGCCCTCAGCGGCCCGCACCGCGCCTTCGCCCAGTCCGTCGGGCGCGCCGCCCGCTACCTGCCGGACGCCAACCCGTTCGCCGCCGTCGCCGATCCGCGGGACCCCCGCGCCTGGGCGGACCTGGCCGAGCTGACGGGTCCCGGCCGGGAGGTGTGGCTGACGGGCCTGCCGACGCCGCCGCCCGGCTGGCGGACGCTGCGCACCATCCCCGGCGTACAGCTGGACGGGCGGGCGGTACGGGCCGAGGCGGACCCCGAGGCGGTCCGGCTCGGGGCGGCAGACGTGCCGGAGATGCTGGAGCTGGTGGCGCTGACCGCGCCGGGCCCGTTCCTGCCCCGGACCGTCGAGCTGGGCACGTACCTGGGGATACGCCACGAGGGGCGGCTCGTGGCCATGGCCGGGGAGCGGATGCGGCCCACCGGCTGGACGGAGATCAGCGCGGTGTGCACGCATCCGGACCACCGGGGGCGGGGTCTGGCCCAGCGGCTGGTCCGCGCGGTGGCGGCCGGGGTGCGCGAGCGCGGGGACCTCCCCTTCCTGCACGCGGCGGCCGACAACACGAACGCCGTCCGGCTCTACGGGGCGATGGGCTTCGCCCTGCGGCGCGAACCGGTCTTCATCGGCCTGCTCACCCCGGGGGAACCGGAGGACGGGGAGGCCGGGCACAGGAGCCCCGCAGGGGCCGGCACGAGGCCGTAACACGGTTTAACACGCGGTTCATTGAGTGCGGGCGGGGATGGTCGTAGCGTCGTCGGCACGGGAGCGCGGGCGAGGCACTCGGGTGTCCGTAGCGGTGAACACGTGGCAGATCAGCGGCCACCTCCGGCCCGCCCCGCTCCCGTACTCTCCCGGTTTTCCGCACTCTCCCGGTTTCCCGGGTTTCGTCGCCGGCCTCGCGGTCACACGCGGGGTGAGGGACGCAATCCACGGAAGGGAACCGTCATGACCGACGTCTCGCGCCTGCCCGGCGCCGCCCTCCACCACTGGCAGTGGCAGTCCTCGGCGGCCTGCCGGGGCCTGGGGCCCGGCCGCTTCTTCCACCCCGCCGGCGAGCGGGGCGACGACCGCGAGGACCGGGACCGGGCCGCGAAGCGGGTCTGCGGGGGTTGCCCGGTCCGGGAGGCCTGCCTGCGGCACGCCCTGCGCACCCGCGAGACCTTCGGCGTGTGGGGCGGGCTGACCGAGGAGGAACGCCGCCCCCTGCTGCACGGCGCCGCCGCCCGACCCGTGTCGGCGTAGGGCCGCACGCACCGGGCGCGGCCGCGCGCACCGCGCGCCGGGGTACGGGAACGCCCCCGGTGCGGCCTCGCGGGGCCGCGCCGGGGGCGTTCTCGTGGTGCGGGGTTACGCAGGTGCGCCCGAGGTGAAGCGGCGCAGGAGCGGGGAGAGGACCAGGACCGACTTGGTGCGCTCCACGAAGGGCTCGCCCGCGATCCGTTCCAGGACCCGCTCGAAGTGGCGCATGTCGGAGGCGAAGACCTGGACGAGGGCGTCCGCGTCGCCGGTGACGGTCGACGCGGACACCACCTCGGGGTAGCGCTCCAGCCCTCGGCGGATGTCGTCCGGCGAGGTGTTGTGGCGACAGTAGATCTCGATGAAGCCCTCGGTCTCCCAGCCCATCGCGGCGGGGTCGACGCGGACCGTGAAGCCGGTGATGGCTCCTTCGGCCCGCAGCCGGTCGACGCGCCGTTTGACGGCGGGGGCGGAGAGTCCGACCTCGGAGCCGATGTCCGCGTAGGAGCGGCGGGCGTCCTCGGCGAGGGCGTGCACGATGCGTTCGTCGAGATCGTTCAGTCGCACTGCGGGTGGATCACTTCTCTGCTGTGGCCAATGCTGAGCGGCGGATGCCGTACAGGAAGTAGACCACGAGGCCGACGGCCATCCAGACACCGAACGCGACCCAGGTGGCCACGGGCAGGCTGTACATCATGTAGCCGCAGGCGATGAAGCCGAGGATCGGGGTGACGGGGAAGAGCGCCACCTTGAAGGTGCGGGGCATGTCGGGCTTGGTGCGGCGCAGGATGACGACGGCGATGTTGACCAGGGCGAAGGCGAAGAGCGTGCCGATGCTGGTGGCGTTGGCCAGCTCACCCAGGGGGATGAAGGCCGCGAGGGCGCCGCAGAAGATCGAGACGATCAGCACGTTGGCGCGGGGGGCGCCGGTCTTCTCGTCGACCTTGGCGAAGACCTTGGGGACCAGGCCGTCGCGGGACATCGCGAAGAGGATGCGGGTCTGGCCGTAGAGGACGGCGAAGACGACGGAGGCGATGGCGACGACGGCGCCGGCGGCGAGGACGACGCCCCAGACGCTGGTGCCGGTGACGTCGGTCATGATCTGGGCGAGCGCGGCCTCGGTGCCCTCGAAGTCCTGCCACGGCATGGCGCCGACGGCGACGAAGGCGACGAGGACGTACAGGACGGTGACGATGCCGAGCGAGAGCATGATCGCGCGGGGCAGGTCCTTCTTCGGGTTCTTGGCTTCCTCACCGGCGGTGGAGGCGGCGTCGAAGCCGATGTAGGAGAAGAAGAGCGTGGAGGCGGCGGCGCTCATGCCGGTGATGCCGAGCGGGGCCAGCGGGGCGTAGTTGCCGGCCTTGATGCCGAGGACGCCGATGCCGATGAAGAGCACCAGGGTGACGATCTTGACGACGACCATGATCGTGTTGATGCGGGCGCTCTCCTTGGCGCCGCGCATCAGGAAGACCATGGCGAGCAGGACGACGACCAGGGAGGGAAGGTTGATCCAGCCGCCGTCGCCCAGCGGGGCGGCGGAGAGCTTCTCGGGGAGCGTGATGCCTATGGTGCCTTCGAGCAGCTCGTTGAGGTACTGGCCCCAACCGACGGCCACGGCCGAGACGGAGACGGCGTACTCCAGGACCAGGCACCAGCCGCAGATCCAGGCGATGAACTCGCCCATGGTCGCGTACGAGTACGAGTACGAGGAGCCGGAGACCGGCACGGAGCCGGCCAGCTCGGCGTAGGACAGGGCCGAGAACAGGGCGGTGAGGCCCGCGATGACGAACGAGATCGTCACGGCCGGACCGGCCTTGGGAGCCGCCTCGCCGAGGACGACGAAGATGCCGGTGCCCAGGGTGGCGCCGATGCTGATCATCGTCAGCTGCCACATGGTGAGCGAGCGGCGCAGCGAGCCGCCCTCGCCCTGGCCGCCCTCGGAGACCAGTCGCTCGACCGACTTGCGGCGCAGCAGCGGGTTGACGGGCTTGCGGGGCTCGGACGTGAGCGGTGGCGCCTGGCCGTGATCGAGCACGAGGGACTCCTTTGACACTGCGGATGGGGACGTTCAGGCGTCGACCGCAGCGGTCCGGAGCAGTTGACAGACAGGGCCGGGCCCTGTCTGGGCATGGGGGGACCGCCGAGCAGGCGGTCCGCGCCACTCCACGTACAGCGAGTGAGCCTACGAGCTGAGTGATACCGCCCGTAATGCACCATCCTTGCACATTGTCGAACAATCATTGCGCGGATCCGCCTGCGATGGTCGTTTGTTGCGCACAGACGATCGATCACTGCGCAACCCCTCCGCAGACCCCTCCCGGAGGTTCCACTTGACGCGTCGTCAGATCCCGTGGTCGGCGCGGCGGTGGAAGTGGTCCCTCCACGGGTACGGGTCACCCGTGCGGCCCCTGCCGAAGTGACGGGTTCCACACCCGCCGGCGGACCCCGGGGCCGCCGACCCACCGGCACCACCCGTACCCGTACCCGAGCAGCGGAGGCGAAGAGTGAGAGAACCCGGCCCCCGGGCGCACTGGCTGGACCCCGAACCGTTCCTGCGCGGGGTCGCCTGGCTGGACAAGGGCCGCCCCGTGCGCGCCGACCCGGCCGACACGATGCGGCTGCCCTGGGACACCGGCGAACGGGCCACGCTCCCCATAGGGGTCCGCCTGGAGTTCACCACCGCCACCGCGCACGCCGTGGAGATCCACTACCGGGCCGCCGTTCCGGGCCCCACCGACGCGCTGCGCGACCTCGCGCACGGCTTCGCCCTGTGGAACCGGCACGGGCTGATCACCGAGGTGTTCACCGAGCCCGCCGGCGAGTCCGTCGTACGCCTGGACCTGCCCGCCCGCCACGGCCCCTTCGTCCTGCACCCGCCGGAGGGCCAGTCCCCGGTGATCCTGGGCCTGCGCGGGATCGGCGGTGACCTCGCGCCCGCGCCCGCCGCCCCCCGCTGGGTGGTGCACGGCGACTCCATCACGGAGGGCTGGTGGTCCACCCGCCCCGCCCACGGCTGGCCCGCCGTCGCGGGCCGGGCCCTCGGCTGGGACACGGTCAACATCGGCTACGCGGGAGCCGCGCGCGGGGAACTGGCCACCGCCGAGCAACTGGCCGCCCTCCCCGCCGACGTCCTCACCCTCGCCTTCGGCACCAACTGCTGGAGCCGCGTCCCCTTCTCGGCGGCCCTCCTCTACGAGACCACCCGCGTCTTCCTCGACCTGATCCGCCAGGGCCACCCGAGCACCCCGCTGCTGCTCGTCTCCCCCGTGCTGCGCCCCGACGCCGAACGCACCCCGAACCGGCTGGGCGCCACCCTGGGGGCCCTGCGCGACGCCATGGAGCGGGCCACCCGGGACCGGATCGCCGCCGGCGACGGCCGGCTCGCCCTGCTGCCCGGCCGCGACGTGCTGGGACCCGAGCACCTCGCGGACGGACTCCACCCCAACGACGCCGGACACCGCACGCTCGGCCTCGCTGTGGTCACGGCCGTCAGGAGGGCCGGGTTCGACGCCGGCTGAGTGAAACAGGTCATACCGGCCGCGTTGAACAGGACGCTCCCGCCGACGCGTGTCCTGCACACGTCGCCGGGCTCCCGGCGGCGCGAACAGGCGCACACCACACGGGAGAGATCATCATGGGCATCAAGCGCGGAACGTCCCTGGCCGCCGTCGCCGTCGCCGTCGTCCTCACGGCGACGGCCTGCGGAGGCACCGACAAGGCGGCGGACGCGGTCAAGCCCGCCGGAGCCGCCGCCGAGGCCCCCGCCGCGGACCCCTACGCCCAGGACGCCGGGGCCTCGGCCGCCGCCGACGCGCCGGCGGGCGCCAAGCCCGCCGGGCAGCTGGTCGCCTCCACCACCGACCGGCTCGGCCCGGTCCTCACCGACAGCGCCGGCTTCACCCTGTACCGCTTCGACAAGGACACCGCGAAGCCCCCGACCTCCAACTGCGACGGCGACTGCGCGAAGGCCTGGCCCGTGGTCCCCGCCGGCGACGTGACGGCCCCCGCCGGCACCGACCCCGCCCTGCTGGGCGAGGTGGTCCGCAAGGACGGCACCAAGCAGCTGACGGTCGCCGGCTGGCCCGCGTACCGCTTCGCGAAGGACGCCAAGGCGGGCGACCTGAACGGGCAGGGCGTCGGCGGCACCTGGTTCGCCCTCGCCCCCGACGGCAAGAAGGCCGCCCAGCCGGCCGCCGGCGCGGCGCCGGAGGCCGCGGCCCCGGCCCCGGCCACGGGCAAGCTGTCCGTGGCCAAGGACCCGAAGCTGGGCGAGCACATCGTCGACGCGAACGGCATGACCGTCTACCGCTTCAAGCCGGACACCGCCTGGCCGATGGTGTCCAAGTGCGTCGGCGACTGCCTCGCCAAGTGGCCGGTGGTCCCGCCGACGGAGCGGGCGGCCGACAAGGGCATCGTCGAGAAGAACTACACGGTCCTGGACCGGCCGGACGGCAAGAAGCAGCAGTCGGTCAACTGCTGGCCCGTCTACACCTTCGCCGGTGACAAGAAGCCCGGCGACACCAACGGGCAGGGCGTCGGCGGCACCTGGTACGCCGTCTCCCCCGCCGGCGACATGATCACCAAGTAGCCCCTCCCGGCGGCGCACCCGCCCCTCCGGTCCGCGCGGCCCCCGCCCCCCCCCCCCGGGCGGGGGCCGCGCACCCCGTTGGCCCTCCACCGCCCCTTGCCCAGGGCCTGTCGTCGAACTCCCGCCTGCCCCGGGCGACGACAGGAGTTCGACGAGAGACCCTAGACTCGGCCCATGCTGCGCGTACTGGCCGTCGACGACGAGGAACCCCTGCTGGAGGAACTCCTCTACCTGCTGCGCTCCGACCCCCGGGTGAGCAGCGCGCAGGGCGCCGGCGACGCCACCGAGGCGCTGCGACGGATCACGCGGGCGCTGGAGGGCGGCCCGGACGGGCCCGACGGCATCGACGTGGTCTTCCTGGACATCCAGATGGCCGGGCTGACCGGCCTGGACATCGCCCGCCTGCTGTCCGGCTTCGCCCGGCCCCCGCTCATCGTGTTCGTCACCGCCCACGAGGGTTTCGCCGTCCAGGCGTTCGACCTCAAGGCGGTGGACTACGTCCTCAAGCCGGTCCGCCCCGAGCGGCTGGCCGAGGCCGTCCGGCGCGCCCGCGACCTGCTGGGCCGGCCCCCGCACGCGCCCGGGGCGGCGGAGTCGGACCGGGTCGCGCCGGACACCGCCGCGCCGCGCGGGGGCGCCCCGGCGTTCGCCGCCGTCGCCGACCGCGCCCCGGAGCAGATCGCCGTCGAACTGGGCGGTGTCACCCGGTTCGTGGCCATCGCGGACATCGCCTACGTGGAGGCCCAGGGCGACTACGCCCGCCTGCACACCGACGAGGGCAGCCACCTGGTGCGCATCCCCCTGTCCACGCTGGAGGAACGCTGGTCCGCCCGCGGGTTCGTCCGCATCCACCGCCGGCACCTGGTGGCGCTCGGCCGGATCGACGAGCTGCGGGTGGACGCGGGCACGACCACCGTCCGGGTCGGGCCGGCCGAACTCCAGGTCAGCAGGCGGCACGCGCGCGAACTGCGCGACCTGTTGATGCGCCACGCGACCGGCTGACCGGGCCGACGCCCTTCCCGCGCCGCACGAACCCGCCACGCGACCCCGCCACGCGACCCCGCCGCGCGACCGTCCGGCGTACCGCGGAGCCGTTCGTCGCACCGCGGCGGACGTACGGCGATCCACCGGGCCCGCCGACCGCAGCGGGCCCCGATCCCCGCACCGGGCCCCCGGGGCGCGCGTATCGTGGCCCCCACGGCCCGGAGGGAGCGAGATGTCCGAGATCCAGGCGCTGTTGGACGCGCTGGCCGGACTTCCCCGGACCCGGCCCGCCGGACCCGCCGAGGCGGAGCGACTGCTCGCCCGGCTGCGCAGCGCCGCCGCCCACTGGTCCGATGTGCTCTACGCGGCGCACCAGGACGCCCGCGGCCAGTTGCCGCCCCGCGCGGAGGCCGCGCTGCGGCTGGCGTTCCGGCACGCGGAGGACTCCTGGGTGGAGTTGGAGATCGCCCTGCGCGACTGCGCGGAGGACCGCGACCCGGCCCGGTGAGCGGAGCGAGCCTGTCGCCGCGCCGTCGCGCTGCGTAGACTCCGGCGGACCCCCTCCCCTGCCGAAGGACCCCGCGGTGAACCGGACGTACGCGCTGACCGCGGTCGCCGTCGTCGTCCTGGTCACGGTGCTCGTCGGCGCGCTCGGCCTGCGGATATCCCGGACCACGTCCGACTTCTACGTCGCCTCCCGCACGGTCGGCCCCCGCCTCAACGCGGCCGCCATCAGCGGCGAGTACCTCTCCGCCGCCTCCTTCCTCGGGGTGGCGGGGCTGGTGCTGCTCCAGGGCCCGGAGATGCTCTGGTACCCCGTCGGCTACACGGCCGGGTACCTGGTGCTGCTGGTGCTGGTCGCCGCCCCGCTGCGGCGTTCGGGGGCGTACACGCTGCCCGACTTCGCGGAGGCGCGGCTGCGGTCCCGGGCGGTCCGGCGGATCGCGGTGCTGTTCGTCCTCGGGGTGGGCTGGCTGTACCTGCTGCCCCAGTTGCAGGGGGCCGGACTCACCCTGGAGGTGCTGACCGGCGCTCCCCGGTGGGCGGGCGGCGTGGTCGTCGCCTGCGTGGTCGCCGCGGCCGTGGCGGCCGGCGGGATGCGCAGCATCACCTTCGTGCAGGCCTTCCAGTACTGGCTCAAGCTCACCGCCCTGCTGGTGCCCGCCTTCTTCCTGATCGCCGCCTGGGCCGGGGACGGGGCGCCGCGTGCCTCCTTCGACGCCCCGGCCGTCTTCCGGGAGCACACCGCGGTCACCCTGGGCGAGGACGTGCGGCTGTCGCTGCGCGACCCGCTGACCGTGACGGTGACCGGGCACCTCGACGGGCGGGAGGTGCGGGAGGCCCCCCTGACGCTGCCCGCCGGGCAGCACGCCGTACGGGCCGGCACCCGGCTGGAGTTCGCCCCCGGCAGCGTGGTGCCCGACTCCCGCGCCGGGGAGTCGGGGGACGTGCCGGGCTGGTCGCGGTCGCTGTCCGGGGAAGGGGGCGAGCACCGGCTGTACGCCACGTACGGGCTGATCCTGGCCACCTTCCTCGGCACGATGGGCCTGCCGCACGTCGCCGTGCGCTTCTACACCAGCCCCGACGGGCGGGCCGCGCGCCGCACCACCCTCGTGGTCCTCGGACTCCTGGGCGCCTTCTACCTGTTGCCGCAGGTCTACGGGGCCCTCGGACGGATCTACGCGCCGGAGCTGGCGCTCACCGGGGACGCCGACGCGGCGGTGCTGCTGTTGCCCGAACGGATGCTGGGCGGAGTGCTCGGCGAGCTGCTGGGCGCCCTGCTGGCCGGGGGCGCCTTCGCCGCGTTCCTCTCGACGGCCTCGGGGCTGACCATGGCGGTGGCCGGGGTGCTCCACCAGGACGTGCTGCCCCGGCGCGGGCTCGGCAGCTTCCGGCTCGCGGTGGTGGTCGCGCTGGCGGTGCCCCTGGCGGGCGGCGTGGTGGCCCGTGACGTGCCGGTCGCCGACGCGGTGGGGCTGGCGTTCGCGGTGTCGGCGTCCTCCTTCTGCCCGCTGCTGGTGCTCGGCATCTGGTGGTCGCGCCTGACCCCGCCGGGCGCGGTGGCCGGGCTGCTGACCGGCGGCGGGGCGGCGCTGGGCGCGGTGGTGGTGACCCGGTGGGGCCTGGCGCCCGGGGGCTGGACGCACGCCCTGCTGGCGTGGCCGGCGGTGTGGTCCGTGCCGCTCGGGTTCCTGACGATGGTGCTGGTGTCCCTGGCGACCCGGTCGCGGATCCCGGCCGGGACGGCCGGCGCGCTGGCCCGGCTGCACCTGCCCGAGGACGTGGTGGCCGACCGGCGCCCGGGGCGGGTGCGGTGAGCGGGGCGCTGCCGGCGGCGCTGGCGGTGCTGGTCGCGGCCCTGCTGTTCGCCGCGGGGTGGGTGGCGGGGCGGCGCCGGTCGTGGCCGGGCGGGCGCGCGGCGGGGGCGGACCTGGGCACGCCGGTCGAGCGGGCGACCTTCCACACGCTGCACACCGCCTCGCTGGCCGCTCCCCCGCTGCGGGCCGGGCTCACCGAGGACGCGGCGCGCAAGGCGGCCCGGCGGCTGCGCTCGCTGCTGGGGACCGAGGCGCTGTGCCTGACGGACCGGGACACGGTGCTCGCCTGGGACGGTCCGGGCGCCGACCACCACCAGCGACGGGCGATGGCCCGGGTGCGGACCATGCTGGAGTCGGGGCGCGGTCAGAGCGTGCGGACGGAGTGCCGCCGTCCCGACTGCCCGCTCCGGTGGGCCGTGTTCGCGCCGCTGACCGGCGAGGACGGCGTGCTGGGGGCGCTGGTGGCGTACGGCTCTCGGGAGTCGGCGGTCCTGGTGCGGGCGGCGACGGAGGTCGCGCGGTGGGTCTCCGTACAGCTGGAGCTGTCGGAACTGGACCGGGCCCGGACGCGGCTGATGGAGGCGGAGATCAAGGCGCTGCGGGCGCAGATCTCCCCGCACTTCATCTTCAACTCCCTCGCCGCCATCGCCTCGTTCGTGCGGACGGATCCCGAGCGGGCGCGGGACCTGCTGTTGGAGTTCGCGGACTTCACGCGCTACTCCTTCCGCCGGCACGGGGAGTTCACGACGCTCGCCGAGGAGCTGCGCTCGATCGAGCAGTACCTGGCCCTGGCCGGGGCCCGGTTCGGGGACCGGTTGAAGGTGACCCTCCAGGTCGCGCCGGAGGTGCTGCCGGTCGCGGTGCCGTTCCTGTGCCTGCAACCGCTGGTGGAGAACGCGGTGAAGCACGGGCTGGAGGACTCCACGCGGGAGTGCCGGATCACCATCGCGGCCCGGGACGCCGGCGCGGAGGCGGTGCTCAGCATCGACGACAACGGCGTCGGGATGGACCCGGCGCTGCTGCGGCGGATCCTGGCCGGGGAGGGCGGCGGTTCCTCCTCCGGGATCGGGCTGACGAACGTGGACGAGCGGATGCGGCAGGTCTACGGGGACGACTACGGGCTCGTCGTCGAGACGGGCGTCGGCGCCGGCATGAAGGTCACCGTACGGATCCCGAAGTACCGCGCGGGCGTGCACAGTTCCGAGCCGGGCCGGGGCAGGACCCGGGTGGAGCGGCCCGCGCCCCGACGCCCCGCCGACGGCGCGCCCTGACCGGAGCGGCCGCGCGCACCGGGCCGGAATCCACGGGGCGGGTCCGGGAAACGCCCGTGGCCCCGGACCCGCCCCGCGAGGGGAGGGTCCGGGGCCACGGGTGGCGTGCCTGCGGGGTACTAGCTCCAGCTGGCGTGCAGCGGCTTGCCCTCGGCGTAGCCGGCGGCGGACTGGATGCCGACGACCGCGCGCTCCTCGAACTCGGCGAGGGAGCCGGCGCCCGCGTAGGTGCAGGAGGACCGCACGCCCGCGATGATCGAGTCGATCAGGTCCTCGACGCCGGGGCGGGCCGGGTCGAGGAACATGCGCGAGGTGGAGATGCCCTCCTCGAACAGCGCCTTGCGGGCGCGGTCGTAGGCGGACTCCTCGGAGGTGCGGTTGCGGACCGCGCGCGCGGAGGCCATGCCGAAGGACTCCTTGTACAGGCGGCCGTCGGCCGCCTGCTGGAGGTCGCCCGGGGACTCGTAGGTGCCGGCGAACCAGGAGCCGATCATGACGTTGGAGGCGCCGGCGGCCAGCGCCATCGCCACGTCACGGGGGTGGCGGACGCCGCCGTCGGCCCACACGTGCTTGCCGTACTTCTTGGCCTCGGCCGCGCACTCCAGGACCGCGGAGAACTGCGGGCGGCCCACGCCGGTCATCATGCGGGTGGTGCACATGGCGCCGGGGCCCACACCGACCTTGATGATGTCGGCGCCGGCGTCGATGAGGTCCTTGACGCCCTCGGCGGCGACGATGTTGCCGGCGACGATCGGGACCTTCGGGTCCAGCGCGCGGACGGCCTTGATCGCGTTGATCATCGACTCCTGGTGGCCGTGGGCCGTGTCGATGACGAGGGTGTCGACGCCCGCGTCGAGCAGCTGCTTGGCCTTCTGCACGAAGTCGCCGTTGATGCCGACGGCGGCGGCGATGCGCAGCTTGCCCTCGGCGTCGGTGGCGGGGGTGTAGAGGGTCGCGCGCAGGGCGCCCTTGCGGGTCAGGATGCCGACGAGGCGGCCGTCCTTGTCGACGGCGGGGGCCAGCTTGCGGTGGCCCGCGTCGAGCTGGTTGAACGCGTCGCGGGGGTCGATGTCGGCGTCGATGAGCAGCAGCTCCTTCGACATGACCTCGGAGAGCTGGGTGAAGCGGTCCACGCCGGTCAGGTCGTGGTCGGTGACCACGCCGATCGGACGGTTGTCCGCGTCCACGACCACACCGGCGCCGTGGGCCCGCTTGGGCAGCAGGGACAGCGCGTCGGCGACGGTCTGGGTGGGCGCCAGCGTGATCGGGGTGTCGAGCACGTGGTGGCGGGTCTTGACCCAGGAGATGACGTCGGTGACGACCTCGATCGGAATGTCCTGGGGGATGACGACGATGCCGCCGCGGCGGGCGACCGTCTCGGCCATCCGGCGGCCGGCGATGGCCGTCATGTTCGCCACGACGAGCGGAATGGTGGTGCCGGTTCCGTCGGGCGAGGAGAGGTCGACGCCCTGGCGGGAACCGACCGCGGAGCGGCTCGGCACCATGAACACATCGTCGTACGTCAGGTCGTACGGCGGCTTCAGGTCATTGAGGAAACGCACGTGCTGAACATCCCAGTCGATCGAAGGATCCTGCTACGGCCTCGACAGGTAGGACAGCCGAGGAAACGCACGTACTTCATTCTCCCATGCCCCGGGGTTCACGCCGCCCGGGCCGATCGTCCAGGACATTCCGGGCCCGCTGGTCGTTTCCTACGGGACCTTGGTCCCGGCCCCCGTACGGCGGGGGACGCCGAACCGGCCGAGACTGGGGTGGGGGGCCATGGGAGTGAACCCCGCGCACCTGGAGGCGTCATGTCGGCAGCGCTCGTACGGGAGCAGACCCCCGTCGCCCTCGCGGGCGGTGGGGTGGAACTGCGGATGGAGGAGATCGGCGGTGACCTGACGGCGGCGTTCGTGCACCTGCCCGAGGGCACGGACCTCACCGCGGCGGTCAAGGGGCAGCCGGACGACATGTGCCAGTGCCCGCACTGGGGCTACCTCGTGTCCGGGCGGTTGATGATGCGGACCAGGGACGGCGACGAGGTGTACGAGGCGGGCCAGGCCTTCTACTGGTCGCCCGGCCACATCCCGGTGGCCCTGACCGACGTCGACTACGTGGACTTCTCCCCCACCCGCGCGTTCCGCGAGGTCATCGACCACGTGAAGGCGAACATGGGCTGAAGGAACACGGGCTGAAGGCGGGCGGGTCCGGCCCTCAAGGCCGTTCGGGGGCGGCGAGGAGCACCGTCAGCGGGGGTTCGTCCTCGGCGTCGCGCCAGAAGTCGACGGCCTCCTCCAGGACCTCCCGCAGGACGTCCCAGTCGTGCGGCCGTTCGGCGGCGTAGGGCCGCCAGGCGGTGACGGCGAGCAGCCGGCCGGGGGCGGGCGGCAGCCAGGACAGGTCGCGGGCGGCGTCGGCGAGGGCGTCCCAGTTCCCGCCGAACCAGTCGGGCGCCTCCAGGGCCCGCCCGCAGCGCCGCAGCACCGCGTCCTTGCTCCGTACGCCGTCCAGGTCCAGCCGGAGCACGGTCCAGCCGGCTTCCCGGGCGGCCGTGAGGGCGGGGGCGAGGGGTCGCGGGTCCAGGCTCATCGGAGCACCGCCTTGAAGCTCTGGTAGTGGTCGTCCGTGTAGTAGAACTCGCCGCCGCGGCCGGTCACGATCCGGCGGGCGCCGCGGTCGCGGGAGCCCGGGGTGCGCACGGTGAACTCGTGGTAGTAGCCGCGCTCCCGTTTGGGCAGGGCCCTCTCGAAGTTCCCGAAGACGGTCCCGTCCTGCCGGTGGGCGTACGGGCCGCCCTTGTCGATCAGGGCGAGCACCTCGCGCGCCTGCGGCGGCAACGCGTCGGCCCGCACGGTGGCCATGCCCTTGGCCCACGCGGGTGGGGAGGTCCCGCCCGAGGGCCGCGCCTGGGGCGCGTCGGAGTCGCCCCCGGAGGCACGGGCCGAGGCGCTCGTGGCGGGACGCTCGGGGGCGGACGTTCCGGCGCAGGCTACGGCGCCCGTGAGGACGACGAGGCAGAGGAACAGCGCCCTCAGGGCACGCCACGGCGACCGGGGCACGTTCCGAAGGATCATGCCCCGATCGTGCCAAAGATCCGATTCGCTCGCGAATCACCCGTTGGCGTGGGTTCGACCGGCGGGTCGCCCGGCGGGTCGCCCGGTGGCTCGCCCTGTGGCGTCAGAGGACGGACATCTTGGAGTAGGGGCTCAGGATTCGTTTCTGGACCGATCCGAAGTCCACGAGGACGGCGATCCCCTCCTCGACACCGACGACACGGCCGAGGCCGTGCTCGTCGTGACTCACCCGGTCGCCGACGTCGAAGTGCCGCAGGGGCGCTTCCACGGGGGCCTTGAACGGGCTGGACGGCAAATGACGGCGAGGTACTGCTGACTTGGTCATCGGGTTCAGTATGCGCCCCCCGGGGCCCCCGGCGGCCCGCTGTTCGGGTTTCGATCGGGACACCTTCCGCACCACCCGCCGCGCGGGCGGTGCGATCAGTCGTCCGGGTCGGCCCGATCCAGCGCCGGCCGCAGCCCCGGAGCGGACTCCGTCAGCAGGTAGTCAGCGACCGCGGTGTCGGTGACGAGGCTGGTCACGAGGCCGGAGCGGAGCACCGCGCCGATGGCGGCCGCCTTGCGCAGACCGCCCGCGATCGCCACGACCTCGGGGATCCGGCGCAGCCGGTCGGCCTCCACCGTGATGCACCGCTCACCGAGGTCCCTGCCGACCCGACGCCCCTCGGCGTCGAACAGGTGGGCGGACATCTCGGCCGCGACGCCGAGGGAGGCGTAGTGGGCCCGCTCCTCGTCGGTCAGCATGTCGTGAACGGTCGAGATGCCCGGCTCCCAGGAGCCGATCGACACGGCGGCGACGGTGACCTTGTCGAAGTACTCGAAGGCCCGGGCGATGCCCGTCTGGTTGCGCAGCGCCGCGGCCGTCGCCGGGTCGGGCAGCAGCATCGGCGCGTAGATCGGGTGCGCGTCCCCGCCGGAGACCTGCGCGGCCCTGCGGACGGCCTCCACGGAGCCGCGCTCGGCGGTCCCCGCGTCGTACACGCCGGTCAGCTGGACGACCGTGCAGGGGGGCAGCCGGTGCAGCGAGGCGGCCATGTGGATGGTCGAGCGGCCCCAGGCCAGGCCGAGCACGTCGCCCTCGTTGACGAGCTCGCCCAGCAGGTCGGCCGCGACCGCGCCGAGGTTCTCCGGATCGGGCGCGTCCTCGGTGGTGTCGGCCGGGGACTCGACCACGACGGCGTGCCGCAGCCCGTACCGGGCCCGGAGCGCGTCGGAGCGCTCCGCGTCCAGTTCGGCCGGCACGCGGATCTCGATGCGTACGAGGTCGCGTTCGAGGGCGGTCTCCAGGACCCGGGCCACCTTGAAGCGGCTGACGCCGAACTCCTCGGCGATCTGGATCTTGGACTTGCCCTCCAGGTAGAAGCGGCGGGCCATGGCCGCCGCCTGCACCAGCTCCGCGGGTCCCATCCGCAGGGCTGACCGTCCCGCCGACATAGCAGACACCGCGTTCTCCTCACTGCTGTTCACACTGTCGTGTTCACACTCTCGACTCGCCGTTCATCCTGTCAGATCCGACGGCCGTTGATCAGCCCGGACGGCTTCCGTTCACCGAGCCGTTCACCAACGCTTGTCTCAGTGGTCACAGGCCCAGGGCGCGGCGGCGATCGCCGCACCCGCCTGATCGCGCAGCGTGCGCACCGCGGCGGCCGGGTCGACCGCCCCGTATACGGCGCTGCCCGCCACGAACACGTCCGCGCCGGCCTCCGCGACCCGCTCGATCGTCGAGGCCGAGACCCCGCCGTCGACCTGGAGCCAGAGGTCCAGCCCGTGCTTGGCGATCAGCTCACGGGTGCGGCGGACCTTGGGCAGCATGATGTCGAGGAAGGACTGGCCGCCGAAGCCCGGCTCCACCGTCATGATCAGCACCATGTCGAGCTCGGGGAGGAGGTCCTCGTACTGCTCGATCGGCGTGCCGGGCTTGAGCGCCATGGCCGCCCGGGCCCCCTTGGCCCGGATCTCGCGCGCCAGGCGCACCGGCGCGGCGGCGGCCTCGGCGTGGAAGGTGACCGAACCGGCACCCGCCTCGACGTACTGCGGCGCCCACCGGTCGGGGTCCTCGATCATCAGGTGGAGGTCCAGCGGGATGTCCGTGGCGCGGCTCAGGGACTCCACGATCGGCATGCCGAGGGTGAGGTTCGGGACGAAATGGTTGTCCATGACGTCGACGTGCAGCCAGTCGGCCCCCTCGACGGCCTTGGCCTCCTCGGCGAGGCGGGCGAAGTCGGCGGACAGGATGCTGGGATTGATCTGAACGGCCATGCCCCAAGCCTGCCATGCCGTCGACCGGTTCCGGCCACGACCCCGGAACCCGGCCCGGGACCCCCGTGGCGCTCCGGAACATCGGCGATATAGGTCGCACCCGCATCATTCGGGCCGAGGCGATCAGCCGACGGACAGAACGGGGTGACCAGGCCGTGTACCGGAACGACCGGAACGACCGGATCCAGCAGGACGGGCAGCAGCGCGCGCTCACGGCGGGACAGCTGTCCATCTGGTACGGCCAGCGGCTGGACCCCGAGGGCTCCGCCTACCAGACGGGCGAGTACCTGGAGATCACGGGTGACCTGGACCTCGACCTGTTCGCCCGCGCGCTGCGCCGGGCCGTGGGCGAGTCCGAGTGCATGCACCTGGTCTTCCACGGGGACCCGGACGGCCCGGTGACCCAGAGCGTCGAGGTCACCGAGGACTGGCCGCTGCACCGGGTGGACGTGAGCGGGGAGGCGGACCCGCGCGCCGCTGCCCTGCGGTGGATGCGCGAGGACCTGGCCGGGCCCGGCGGCCTGGCCCGCCCCCTGTTCACCGAGGCGCTGTTCACCGAGGCCGAGGACCGTCACCTGTGGTATCACCGCATCCACCACATCGCCGTGGACGGACTGGGCGGCTCGGTCATCGCCGACCGGGTGGCACGGGTCTACAACGCCCTCCTGGCGGGCGAGGACGTCGAGGAGGGCGCCCTGGCGCCGCACGGGGTCCTGCTCGACGCCGACGCCGCCTACCGGGCCGGCGACGAGCGCCGGACCGACGCGGAGTACTGGCACGCGGTCCTCGCCGACCGCCCGGAGGCGCCCTCACTGAGCGAGCGCCGCCCCGGGCGCAACCTCCGTCCGCCCCTGCGCCGGCTCGAAACGGTCGAGGCGCGGGAGGTCACGGCCCTGAAGGCGGCCGCGCGCGGCTTCCGCACCAGCCTGTCGGGCCTGGTCATCGCGGCCACGGCGACCTACGTGCACCGGATGACGGGCGCCGGGGACATCGTCCTCGGCATGCCGGCCCCGGGCCGTACGGGCGCCGCCGCGAAGGCGGTCCCGGGCATGACCTCCAACATCCTGCCGATCCGCCTCTCGCTCACCCCCACCACCACCCTCGACGAGCTGTTCCGGCAGGTCGCCACGGCCGTCCGGGGCGCCCTGCGCCACCAGCGCCACCGCTACGAGGACCTCGCGCGGAACCTGCGGACCGCCGAGACCGGGGCCCTGTTCGGGCCGGTGGTGAACGTGGTCTCGTACGACTACGGCACGGGCTTCGGCGACTGCGTGGTGATCCCCCACGGCGTGGCCACGGGACCGGTCGACGACCTGAGCGTCAACGTCTACGACCGCGCGCACGACGGCAGCGTGGAGATCGCCTTCGACGCCAACCCGGCCTCCTACACGCGGGAGGCCACCGCGACGCACGCCCGGCGGTTCCTCTCGCTGCTGCACTGGTTCACCGGGGCCCGCCGCGAGGACCGGGTCCAGGACGCGGAGCTGCTCCTCCCGTCGGAGCGGGCGGCCCTGGACGCCGAGCTCGCGGCGGTGGCCCTGCGGCCCCGGGGCGCCACCCGCACCCTCGTGGAGCTGTTCGAGGCGCGGGTGGCCGCCGGTCCCGGGGCCGTCGCGGTGGTCTTCGGCGAGGAACGCCTGACCTACGCGGAGCTGAACGCCCGCGCCAACCGCCTCGCCCGCGCCCTCGTCGCGCGCGGCGTCGGCCCCGAGGACCGCGTCGGCGTCGCGCTGGGCCGCTCCGCGGAACTGGTCGTGGCCCTGCTGGCCGTGGTGAAGGCGGGCGCCGCCTATGTCCCCCTGGACCCGGCGTATCCGGCCGACCGGCTCGGCTACCTCCTCGACGACGCCGCCCCCGCCGTCCTCCTCACCACCACCGCCCTCACCGACTCCGTCCCCGAACGCGGCGTCCCCCGCCTCCTCCTCGACACCACCGCACTCACCGCCGAAGTCGGCCGGCACTCCCCCCACGACCTCACCGACCCCGAACGCACCACCCCCCTCCAACCCGAACACCCCGCCTACGTCATCCACACCTCCGGCTCCACCGGACGCCCCAAGGGCACCGTGATCCCGCACGGCAACGTGGTGCGCCTCTTCGACGAGACGGACGAGTGGTTCCGCTTCGGCCCCCGGGACGTGTGGACCTGGTTCCACTCCTTCGCCTTCGACTTCTCCGTCTGGGAGTTGTGGGGCGCACTGCTCCACGGCGGCCGGCTCGTCGTCGTCCCCTTCGAGGTGAGCCGTACGCCCTCGGAGTTCCTCGCGCTGCTGGTCCGCGAGGAGGTCACCGTGCTCAACCAGACCCCTTCCGCTTTCCTTCAGCTGATGCGGGCGGACGAGGAGGATCCGGAGCTGGGCCGACGCCTCGCGCTGCGCACCGTCGTCTTCGGCGGGGAGGCCCTCGACCCGGCACGGCTGGCCCCCTGGTACGCCCGGCACGCGGACGACGCGCCGACGCTGGTCAACATGTACGGGATCACCGAGACGACCGTGCACGTCACCCACCGCCCGCTCACCGCGGCCGACGCCCGCGCGGCGACGGCCGGTTCCGGGGCGCACGGCCCCGCCGCCGGCGCGGGCGTCGGCGCCGGGGCCAGCGCCGGCGGCCCGATCGGCCGGGGCATACCGGACCTGGGCGTCCTCGTCCTCGACGGCGGCCTGCGGCCGGTGCCGAACGGGGTGACGGGCGAGCTGTACGTCACCGGCCCCGGCCTGGCCCGGGGCTACCTGAACCGCCCCGACCTGACGGCGGAGCGGTTCCTGCCCTCGCCCTTCGGGGCGCCGGGCGGACGCATGTACCGCACCGGCGACCTGGCCCGCCGAACCGCCGAGGGCGAGCTGGAGTTCCTGGGCCGCGCCGACGACCAGGTCAAGATCCGCGGGTTCCGCGTCGAACCCGGCGAGATCGAGGCGGTCCTCGCCGGTCACCCGGAGGTGGCCGAGGCCGCCGTGCTCGTCCGCGAGGACCGCCCCGGCGACCCCCGGCTCGTGGCCTACGTGGTCCCCGACGGCCGGAGCGGGACGCTCGGGGCCGGCCGCGCCCCGACCCTGCGGGCGTTCCTCCTGGAGTTCCTGCCCGACCACATGGTCCCCTCGGCGTACGTCGAGCTGGACGCCCTGCCGCTGACCGTCAACGGGAAGCTGGACCGTCGCGCCCTGCCGGCCCCGGACGCCGGCTCGGTCGAGGCGGGCGGTCGCGGCCCGCGCGACGCCCGGGAGGAGGCCCTGTGCGCCGCCTTCGCCGAGGTGCTGGGCGTGGAGCGGGTCGGCATCGACGACTCCTTCTTCGCGCTGGGCGGGCACTCGCTGTCGGCGGTCTCCCTGGTGGAGCGCCTGCGCGGGCGGGGCGTCACGATCGACGTGCGGACGCTGTTCACCGCGCCGACGCCGGCGAGCCTCGCCGCCGCGGCCGGTCGCGCCGCCGTCACCGTCCCGCCCAACGGCATCCCGGCCGGGGGCACGGACACGATCACCCCCGAGATGGTGCCCCTGGTGGACCTGGACGCCGAGGCGCTCGCGCGGGTGGCGGCCTCGGTCCCCGGCGGCGCCCGGAACGTGGCGGACGTGTACCCACTCGCGCCGCTCCAGGAGGGGATCCTCTTCCACCACCTGCTGGGCGCCGAGGGGGCCGGCGGCTCCCACGGGGACCCGTACGTCATCTCGGCGGTCTTCGGCATCCGCTCGCGCGCCGGGCTGGACGGCTTCGTGACGGCGCTGCGCGAGGTGGTGCGGCGCCACGACGTCTTCCGGACGGCCGTGGTGTGGGAGGGGCTGCCGGAGCCGGTCCAGGTGGTGCTGCGGGAGGCGCCGCTGCGCGTCACGGAGGTGCCGCTGTCCGGCACGGGCGAGGCGGCCGTCGAGGAACTGCGGACCCGCTGGAACGGGCCCATGGACCTCGGGCGCGCCCCGCTGCTCGACCTGCACGTCGCCCGGGACGAGGGCGCGGACCGCTGGCTGGTGCTGTACCGCTTCCACCACCTGATCGGCGACCACACCTCCCTCGACGTGGTGGCCCACGAGGTCGGCCTCCTGCGCTCCGGACGCGGGGCGGAACTCGCCGCGCCGCTGCCCTTCCGGGACTTCGTGGCCCAGGCCCGGCTGCGGGTCTCCCGCGACGAGCACGAGGCCCACTTCCGGGCGCTGCTCGGGGACGTCACCGAGCCGACCGCCCCGTACGGGGTGCTGGACGTCCAGGGCGACGGCAGCGCGGTGGCCGAGGTGTCCGTCCCCGTGGATCCCGAACTGGGCGCGCGGGTGCGGGAGGTGGCGCGCGGGCTGGGCGTGAGCCCGGCCACGGTGTTCCACGTCGCGTGGGCGCGGGTCGTCGCGGCGCTGTCCGGCCGCGACGACGTGGTGTTCGGCACCGTGGTGTTCGGCCGGCTCCAGGCCGGGGCGGGCGCGGACCGGGTGCCGGGCCTGTTCATCAACACCCTGCCGGTACGGGCGGCCGTCGCCGGGGTGTCGGTGGCGCGGGCCGCGCACGCGATGCGCCGCGCGCTGGCCGACGTGCTGGTCCACGAGCACGCGCCGCTGACGCTGGCCCAGCGGGCCGGTGGCGTCGACCGACGGTCGCCGCTGTTCACGACCCTGTTCAACTACCGCTACAGCACCGCCTCGACCGGTACGGAGCCGGCCGCCCCGGCCATCGAGGGCGTCGAGTGGCTGTACGCGGCGGAGCGCACCAACTACCCGCTCACGGCGGCGGTGGACGACCTCGGTTCGGCCTTCCACCTGATGGTGCAGGCGACCCCGCCGATCGACCCGGCGGTGGTCTGCGGCCACCTGCACTCCACCCTGGAGCGGCTCGTCGAGGCGCTCGCGGCGGCTCCCGACTCACCGCTCGGGGAGGTGGACGTGGTGTCGCCCGGCGAGCTCGCGGCCCTCACGGCCGGCGGGGGCGCGGACGGCTTCGTACCGGACCACCGCAGCCTGGTGGAGCTGTTCGAGGCGCGGGTGGCCGCCGGTCCCGGGGCCGTCGCGGTGGTCTTCGGCGAGGAACGCCTGACCTACGCGGAGCTGAACGCCCGCGCCAACCGCCTCGCCCGCGCCCTCGTCACGCGCGGCGTCGGCCCCGAGGACCGCGTCGGGATCGCCCTCCCCCGGGGCCCCCGACAGGTCGTCGGCCTGCTCGCCACCCTCAAGGCCGGCGCCGCCTACGTCCCGCTCGACCCGGCGTATCCGGCCGACCGGCTCGGCTACCTCCTCGACGACGCCGCCCCCGCCGTCCTCCTCACCACCACCGCCCTCACCGACTCCGTCCCCGAACGCGGCGTCCCCCGCCTCCTCCTCGACACCACCCCGCTCACCGCCGAACTCGCCCGGCACTCCCCCCACGACCTCACCGACCCCGCACGCACCACCCCCCTCCACCCCGAACACCCCGCCTACGTCATCCACACCTCCGGCTCCACCGGACGCCCCAAGGGGGTGATCGTCCAGCACCACAGCCTCGTGAACACGGTCCACGCGGCGATCGGGGCCAACCGGATCACGCCGGACGGGCGGGTGCTCCAGTTCGCCTCCCCGAGCTTCGACGTCGCCGCCATGGAGGTGTGGATGACACTGCTGGCCGGGGCCCGACTGGTCCTGGCCCCGGCCGCCGACCTGCTGCCGGGCGAGGGTCTGGTGACCCTGCTGAAGCGGTACGCGATCACCCACGCGGGCATTCCGCCCGTGGTCCTCGCGGCCCTGCCGGCCGACGCCCTGCCCGCCGGCATGACCCTGGTCGTCGGCGGCGAGTCCTGCACGCCCGCGCTGGTGGAGCAGTGGTCGGCGGGCCGCCGCATGATCAACCAGTACGGTCCGACCGAGACCACCATCTGCGCCACCATGAGCGCCCCCCTGTCCGGGGCGGTCTCGCCCCCGATCGGGCGCCCCATCCCCGGCACGCGGGTGTTCGTCCTGGACGCCGCCCTGCGGCCGGTGCCGGCCGGGGTGACGGGCGAGCTGTACATCGCCGGCGTGGGGCTGGCCCGGGGCTACCTGAACCGCCCGGACCTGACGGCGGAGCGGTTCCTGCCCTGCCCGTTCGGGGCGCCGGGCGAGCGCATGTACCGCACCGGCGATCTGGGACGGTGGAACGCCGAGGGCGAGCTGGAGTTCCTGGGCCGCGCCGACAACCAGGTCAAGATCCGCGGGTTCCGCGTGGAACTCGGCGAGATCGACGCCGTCCTGGCCGGCCACCCGAGCGTGGACCGGGCGGCCACGGTGGTCCGCGAGGACCGCCCCGGCGACCGCCGGCTCGTCGCCTACGTCGTCCGCGCCGAGGACCCGGTCCCCTACCGGGACCCGAGCACGGACCCGGGCCCGGACACGGACACGAACCCGGGCCCCGACACGGACGCCGCCTCGCTGCGCCGCTTCCTGGAGGGCGTCCTGCCGGCCCACATGGTCCCGTCGGCCTTCGTCCTCCTCGACGAGCTGCCGGTGACCGTCAACGGCAAGCTCGACCACAAGGCCCTCCCCGCCCCCGACCACACCCCGGCCGCCACGGGCCGCGCACCCGTCACGGAGCTGGAGGGTCGGCTGTGCGCGGTCTTCGCCGAGGTGCTCGCGGTGTCCGGGGTCGCGGCGGACGAGGACTTCTTCGCGCTGGGCGGGCATTCCCTGCTGGTGGTCCGGCTCCTGGCCAGGGTCGCCTCGGAGCTGGACGTACGCGTCGGGGTCCGCGAGTTCCTCGCGGCGCCCACGGCGGGCGACCTCGCCGCCCTGGTGGAGGCCCGCCGGGCGGGCCGCACGGCGGGCCCGGTCGCGGTGGCGACGGACGCGGACGCCCGGCTCGACCCCGCGATGCGCTTCCCCGCTCCGCTCCCCGAGGCGGCCGGGCGGGACCCGCGTCGGATCCTGCTCACCGGGGCCACCGGCTTCGTCGGCGCCTTCCTGCTGCGGGAGCTGCTGGCGCGGACCGCGGACGGCGGCGCCGAGCTGCTCTGCCTGGTCCGGGGGCGGTCCCCGCAGCGGGCCCGCGCCCGGCTGAACGAGGTCGCGCTCTCCTACGGGCTGGGCCCGCTCGCGGACGACCCGCGCGTCGAGGTGCTCCCCGGCGACCTCGCCCTGCCGGGGCTCGGACTCGACGCGGCGGCGTGGCGGCGGCTGACGCACGGCGCGGGGGCGGTGGACGCGATCGTCCACTCCGGCGCCCACGTCCACCACCTCTCCCCGTACGAGCGGCTGAGGCCGGCGAACGTCGACGGGACGAGGGAGCTGCTGCGGCTCGCCGCCGAGGGCCGCCCGACGCGCTTCCACCACCTGTCGACCCTGGGCCTCTTCCGCCCCGGCGCGGCGCCCCGGCTGATCACCGAGGAGTCCGACACGGCGGGCGAGGCGCACCCGTTGGCGGACGGCTACGCGGCCGGGAAGTGGGTGGCCGACCGGATGGTGGGCCACGCCGTGGCCCGGGGGGCCGACGCCCGCGTCTACCGGCTCGGCCGTGTCTGGGCCGACTCCCGCGAGGGGGCCGTCAACCCGGACGACCTGTACTGCCGGCTGCTGACCACCTGCGCCGCGCTGGGCGCCTACCCGCGCGACGCGGTGGCGTGGGCGGACCTGGTGCCGGCGGACGTCGCGGCGCGCGCCCTGGCCGCCCTGGTCCTCGACCCGGAGCCGGAGCCCGCCGGGACGGCCGCGGCCGGCGTCCGCCACCTCCACCACCCCCGCCCCGTCCACGCGGGGGCCTTCCTCGGGGTGTACGACTCCCTCCACGGGACGCACACCCGGGAGGTCCCGCTCGGGGAGTGGCTGCGCCGGCTCAGGCAGGCCGCCGAGGCGGGTCGGGAGCTGCCCTTCCTGCCGTACCTGGACGCGTTCGAGGAGTACGCGCGCGCCCTCGCGACGGGCCCGGCGCCGGCCGTGGACACCTTCCGCAGCCGGCGGACGGTCGAGCGGCTGGAGGCCCTCGGGGTGGACCTCCCGGACATCGACACGGCGATGATCACCGCCTTCTGGCGGCGGCTGTCCGGCCCGACCCCGTAGGACGCCGGAGGGCCGCACCGGAACCCACCGGTGCGGCCCTCCCGCGCGTACGCGCGCGCCTACGCCGTGCGGCGCAGCAGGGCGAGGTACATCGCGTCCGTGCCGTGCAGGTGCGGCCACAGCTGGACGTCGGGGCCCTCGCCCAGGGCCGGGACGCCCTCCATGTACGGGCGGGCGTCGATCAGCTCCGCCGAGACCGGGGCGAAGCCGGCGCCGCGGCCCTTGAGGACGTCGTCCACGACGACCCGGGTCTCCGCCAGGTGCGGGGAGCAGGTCGCATAGCCGACGACGCCGCCCACGCGGACCGCGGAGAGGGCCTCGCGCAGCAGCGCGCGCTGGAGCGGGGCGAAGCCCTCCAGGTCCTCCGGGCGCCGCCGCCAGCGGGCCTCGGGACGGCGTCGCAGCGCGCCCAGGCCGGAGCAGGGGACGTCCATCAGGACCCGGTCGAAGGAGCCGGGCCGCCACGGCGGACGGGTGCCGTCGGCGGCGATGACCTGGTACGGGCCGGGGTTGCCGGCCAGCGAGCGCTCCACGAGCCGGGCACGGTGCGGCTGCTTCTCGGAGGCCAGCAGGACGGCGCCGCGCCGCGCGGCGAGGGCGCCGAGCAGGGCCGCCTTGCCGCCCGGTCCGGCGCACCCGTCGAGCCAGCGCGCGTCGCGGCCCTCGACGGGGGCCGCCGCGAGGGCCATCGCCACGAGCTGGCTGCCCTCGTCCTGGACGCC
Organism: Streptomyces sp. NPDC048606; assembly: GCF_040650855.1. Classification (NCBI taxonomy): domain Bacteria; kingdom Bacillati; phylum Actinomycetota; class Actinomycetes; order Kitasatosporales; family Streptomycetaceae; genus Streptomyces; species Streptomyces sp. NPDC048606. Next base: position 99,954 of record NZ_JBEZIB010000014.1, read on the forward strand.
GGCGCGCCCCTCGCGCACCGCTTCCAGCGCGCCCGGCTCACCGCCCTCCGCCATGCGCACGGCATAGGGGGACCAGCGTCCGGGGAGCGCCGAGTCCTCGCCGAGGGCCTCGAACAGCTCCTCGGTGGTCGCCCGGCCCGGCCGGGCCACGAGGGTGACCTCGGGGCGCTCGTTGTCGGCCTCCAGGAGGTCCTCGATGCCGGCCCGGCCGCCGCCCAGGGAGTCCCACAGGGCGCTGACGACCCAGCGCGGGTGCGAGTGGTGGACGGCGAGGTGCTCCTCGGCGTCGTCCTCGTAGGGCGGCGCGACCCGCTCAAGCCAGGCGTCGAGGTCGTGCGCGGCGATCTTGCGCAGCACGGCGTTGACGAACTTGGCGCGACCGTCGCCGAGGACCACGCGGGCCAGCTCGACGCTGGCGGAGACGGCGGCGTGCGTGGGGATGCGGGTGCCCAGGAGCTGGTGGGCGCCCAGCGAGAGCACATCGAGGACCGGCGGGTCCACCTCGCGCAGCGGCCGGTCGATGCAGGCCTTGATCACCGCGTCGTAGGTGCCCTGGCGGCGCAGGGTGCCGTAGACCAGCTCGGTGGCAAGGGCGGCGTCGCGCGCCTCGAAGCCCTCGTTCTGGCGGGCCTTCTTCAGCAGCGGGGGCAGGACGAGGTTGGCGTACGCGTCCCGCTCGTCCACCGCCCTCAGCGCCTCGAAGGCCAGCATCCGGACGGGGTCCTTCTGCGGCCGGCGGTAGGGCTTGGCCGGACGGTCGGACCGGTTGCCGGCCGGCTTGCCGCCGCCGGCGGGACGACGGCCGGGCTGACGGCCCGGCTGACGGGGCTGTTCGCTCACGTGAAAGGTGCTCCGGAGGTACGAGGTGCGAGGGGGTGCGGGGTGCCTCGGGTACGACGGCCCGGGACGTCGTACCCGACGCTCCCGACCGTCACCGCGGCCGGTATCAGCCTACGTCGGCCCCGCCCAGGCGCTCGCCGGGAGCGATGCGCACCCCGCGGGCCCAGTCGGCGCCCTTCATCGGCTTCTTGCCCTGCGGCTGCACCCACAGCAGCTCGACGGCGTGGGAGCCGGTGCCGACGTACACGTTGTTCTTGGCGGGGGCGAGGACGCCCGGCGCCAGGTCCGTCCGGTCGGGGACGGGGGCGACGGAGATCAGCTTGAGGCGCTCGCCCCGGAAGACGGTCCACGCGCCGGGCGCGGGGGTGCAGCCGCGCACCACGCGGTCGGCGCGCAGCGCGGGCGCGTTCCAGTCCACGCGGGCGTCCTCGACGGTGATCTTCGGCGCGAGGGAGATCCCGTCCGCGGCCTGTTCGACGGCGCGCAGGGTGCCGTCCTCGATCCCGTCCATGGTCGCGGACAGCAGGCCGGCCCCGGCGAACGCCAGGCGCGTCAGCAGGTCCCCGCTGGTGTCGGTCGGGCGGACCTCCTCCGTCAGGATCCCGTAGACCGGACCGGTGTCGAGCCCCTCCTCGATGCGGAAGGTGGAGGCGCCGGTGACCTCGTCGCCCGCCATGATCGAGTGCTGGACGGGCGCCGCGCCGCGCCAGGCGGGCAGCAGCGAGAAGTGCAGGTTGACCCATCCGTGGCGGGGGATGTCCAGGGCGCTCTTGGGGATGAGCGCCCCGTAGGCGACGACGGGGCAGCAGTCCGGGTCGATCTCGCGCAGTCGGGCCTGGAAGGCCTCGTCGCGCGGGCGGACGGGCTTGAGGACCTCGATGCCGGCTTCCTCGGCCCGCTCGGCGACGGGGCTGGCGACAAGGCGTCGCCCGCGTCCGGCCGGCGCGTCCGGCCGGGTCACCACGGCGGCGATCTCGTGTCGCCCGGAAGCGATCAGGGCGTCCAGGGCGGGCACGGCGACCTCGGGGGTGCCTGCGAAGACCAGCTTCACCGGTTCCTACCTCGCTATCTCGGCTGTCGGCGACGCACCAGTCTATGGGGCGCCGCCGGCACCGCCCACCTGCGGTGTCGGGGGGCGTACGCACACCCGCGCGCCTCTCGCATATGCCGACACGCCCCCGATGCGTGACCTGGGCGCCCGCCGGCGCGTTGGTCAAGAGAGATTGACCGAAACGGGCCGCGCACGAGAACGGTGTCTGCGGCCCATCCGCTCTTCAGCACCGGTTCGAGAGGCTTCTTCATGGCCGACCACGCCACCCACGACGCACAGGCACGGGCCAGTCTGCACCTCCTGGTGCGGGACATCGAGCGGGTTCGCCGACAGGTGGACGCGCTGCGGACGCTCACCGCCCAGCTCGGCAACGTGTACCGCCCCCGCCGCTCCGGGCCCTCCACGGGCTTCGTCGTCTACGGCAGGGCCCCCGCCCCCACCGTCCGCCTCGCCCAGGAGCTGCGCGACAGCGTCGAGACCCTCGTCACCGCCGCGGTGGACTTCGACCGCTCGCTCGGTTTCTCCTGGGACGCCGTCGGTTCCGCCCTCGGCGTCACCAAGCAGGCCGTCCACCGGCGCTACGGGGCCCGCCGCGCGCAGGCCGCCGAGGCCGCGGAGGCACCCGCCGAGGGCACCACGACCCGCACCATGGGCCCGCTCCCCACGATCCCCGCGGCCCGCTCCGTGCCGCCGCAGCCGGTCCGCGAGGAGTCCCAGGCCGGGGCCCCCGCGGTGGCCGCGGCCCGGCCGCCCGCCTTCCCCGGCCCCCGCAACGGCTGACCCGCCGCACGCCCGTCACCGCCGGGTCGCCGACCCCCGACGGTGGGGCACGGCCACCCTCCCCGCCCCCGGCGGAGCGCCCTTCGGGGCCGCCCCGCCGGGGGCGGGGTCGTCGTCAGCCGATGTCGGGCGGGTCGATCCGGATGCGGACCGCCTCCCCCGCCGGGACCCCCCGGGCCAGGCGGGCGGCCTGCGCGGACTTCAGGGCCGCGGCCAGCGCCGCCCCGCTGCCGGGCGGCACCCGTACCAGCACCCGTTCCCCCGGGGAGGGCTCCCCGCGCCGCGCGGGCAGCGGTACGGGACCCAGCACCTCCGCGTCGGCCGGCAGCGCGGTGGCGGCGAGGAAGGCCTCCAGGGCCTCGCCCCGCCCCGCGACGGCGGCCATCCGCGACACCGGCGGGAAGCCCAGCTGGGCCCGCTCGGCCAGTTCGCGCACGGCGTGCCCCACCGGGTCCCAGCGCACCAGGGCCTGCACGGGCCGCAGCGTCGGCTCGGCGACGACCACCACCCGGCCCTCGGGCCGCACCAGCGAGGCCGCCCCGATCCAGCGGCGCAGGGCCTCCTCCCCCGCCCGCAGGTCGGGCCGGGACAGCATGGCCCACCCGTCCAGCAGCAGCGCGGCGGCGTACCCGGCGCCCGCCGCGACCGGTTCGGCGCCGGGGGTGGACACCACCAACGCGGGCCGGTCCGGCACCTCGTCGAGGACGTGGTCGCGCCCGGAGGTCCGTACGGCGACGGCCGGGAAGGCCCGGCCCAGTTCCTCGGCGGTGCGGCGCGCGCCCACCACCTGGGCCCGCAGCCGGAAGGAGCCGCACTCCCCGCAGTGCCAGGCGCTCTCGGCCCGCCCGCACCACCCGCAGTGCAGGTCCCGCTCGTCGGGCGCCTCCAGCGGGCCCGCGCACACGGTGCAGCGGGCGGGGGTGCGGCAGCGTTCGCAGGCCAACCGGGGCACGTACCCCCGCCGGGGCACCTGGACCAGCACGGGCCCGCTCGTCAGGCCCTCCCGGACGGTCTCCCAGGCCAGGGTGGGCAACCGGGCGGCGCGGGCGGCGCCGTCGCGGGCCAGCAGCTCGTCGCCGACGGTCCTGATGCGCGGCGCGTGGGCCCGTACGGTCTCCCGGTCGGCGACCAGCGGGCGGGCCCAGCCCGATTCGACGAGCTGGGCGGCCTCCACGGTGCAGCCGGTGGCGCCGACCAGGAAGCCGCAGCCCTCGCTGACCGCGCGCAGCTCCAGGACCTCGCGCACGTGCGGGAACGGCGCGTGGTCGTCGGCGTGACTGGAGTCCCCGTCGTCCCAGATCGCGACCAGTCCGAGGTCGCGTACGGGGGCGAACATCGCGGCCCGGGTGCCGACTACGGCCCGAACGGAGCTGCGGCTGACCGCGAGCCACTGCCCGTAGCGCTTCTCGGGCCCGGACTCGGCGGTCAGCAGGGCGTGCCGGCCGGCGCCCAGCAGGGCGGTGAGGGCCGCGTCGACCCGGGAGGCGGCGCGCCCGTCGGGCACCACGGCCAGGGCGCCGCGCCCGGAGGCGAGGGTGGCGGCCATGGCCCGGGCCAGTTCGTCGGCCCAGCCGGGGCCGGGCAGGGCGGTCCACACCGCGCGGGGGGCGCCGCCCGCGGCGAGGGAGCGCAGGAAGGCGGGCCCGGCCCCGTAGCGGGTCCAGCCGCCGGGTTCGGGGGCGGCGGGCGGCGGCAGCGGCTCGGGCGAGGGCCTGGCCTCGGCGCGGGCGTTGCGCGGGGGCAGGGCGAGCTGGAGGACGTCGGCGAGGCTGCCCGCGTACCGGTCGGCGACGGCCTGGGCGAGGGCCAGCATCCGGGGGCCGAGGACCACCTCGGGCGAGACGACCTGGGCGAGCGCGGCCAGCGCTCCGTCGTAGTCGGACTCGGCCCGCCGTTCGACGATGAACCCGTCGATGAGCCCGCCGCCCTCGCGGCGGCCCCCGTGCACCCGGTGGGAGCCCGCGCCGAAGCGGACCCGGACGCGGACGCCGGGTCGTGCGGTCTCGGACAGCTCGGCGGGGACGGCGTAGTCGAACAGCCGGTCGAGGTGCAGCATCCCCTTGTTGACGAGGACCCGCGCGACCGGCAGTTCCTCGGCGAGGGCGGCGCCGCGCCAGGTGCGCGGTTTGGCCTTGGGCGCCTTGGCCTTCGCCTCGGCGACCATCTCCCGGATCAGCGCGAGCTGTTCCGGCGGGGAATCGTTCGCGCTGCTCACACCAGCATTCTTACCAAATGCCACCGACAGCGAACGGCCCCGGACCGTCGAGGTTCGGGGCCGTCCGTCAGGCGGTGTCGCGCTCGTCCTACAGACCGGCGGCGGCGCGCAGGGCGTCGACGCGGTCGGTGCGCTCCCAGGTGAAGTCCGGCAGCTCACGGCCGAAGTGGCCGTAGGCGGCGGTCTGGGCGTAGATCGGCCGGAGCAGGTCCAGGTCGCGGATGATCGCGGCCGGGCGCAGGTCGAAGACCTCGCCGATCGCGTCCTCGATCTTCTGGACGTCGACCTTGGCGGTGCCGAAGGTCTCGACGAAGAGACCGACGGGCTCGGCCTTGCCGATCGCGTACGCGACCTGGACCTCGCAGCGCGCGGCCAGGCCGGCGGCGACGACGTTCTTGGCGACCCAGCGCATGGCGTAGGCGGCGGAACGGTCGACCTTCGACGGGTCCTTGCCGGAGAAGGCGCCGCCACCGTGACGGGCCATGCCGCCGTAGGTGTCGATGATGATCTTGCGGCCGGTCAGGCCGGCGTCGCCCATCGGGCCGCCGATCTCGAAGCGACCGGTCGGGTTGACCAGGAGGCGGTAGCCCTCGGTGTCGAGCTTGATGCCGTCCTCGACGAGCTGCGCGAGCACGTGCTCGACGACGAACTCGCGGATGTCGGGCGCGAGCAGCGAGTCGAGGTCGATGTCGGCCGCGTGCTGCGAGGACACGACGACGGTGTCGAGGCGGACGGCCTTGTCGCCGTCGTACTCGATGGTGACCTGGGTCTTGCCGTCGGGGCGCAGGTACGGGATGGTGCCGTTCTTGCGGACCTCGGACAGCCGGCGGGAGAGCCGGTGCGCGATGTGGATCGGGAGCGGCATCAGCTCGGGCGTCTCGTCGCAGGCGTAGCCGAACATCAGGCCCTGGTCGCCGGCGCCCTGCTTGTCGAGCTCGTCCTCGTCGCCCTCGACGCGCTTCTCGTACGCCGTGTCGACGCCCTGCGCGATGTCGGGGGACTGCGCGCCGATGGACACCGACACGCCGCAGGAGGCGCCGTCGAAGCCCTTCTTCGAGGAGTCGTAGCCGATTTCGAGGATCTTGTCGCGGACGAGCTGGGCGATCGGCGCGTACGCCTTGGTCGTCACCTCGCCGGCGATGTGCACGAGGCCGGTGGTGATGAGAGTCTCCACGGCCACACGCGAGGTCGGGTCCTCGGTGAGGAGGGCGTCGAGGATCGTGTCGCTGATCTGGTCAGCGATCTTGTCGGGGTGACCCTCGGTCACGGACTCGGAGGTGAACAGGCGACGGGACACAACGCTCCCTGGGGTTGCAGCGGCTGCTGGCTGATCATTTGGCGGAACCACACCGGGGGCTGCGCCCGATCACGTTCCGGGTGGCAGTTTATCGGTCGCCACCGTGGCGCGGACCACCGATCTCGCTTAGTGGGAACGATGTGACCTGCGACACTCCATTCTGGCCCATGGACTTCGTGTCGAGAAGAGCGACGCTCAGCGACTTGCCGGGCCCTCGGGGCGGGAGAGGAGCGGGGCCACCCGGTCCCAGATCACGTCGGCGAGAGCTTCCTTCGGGCCATGGGGAACGGGGGTCTCACTGCCGTCGGATGCCAGGACGACGGCTTCGTTCTCCTCGGAACCGAAGGTCTTGCCTACGCCGACCTCGTTGACCACGAGAAGGTCGCACCCCTTGCGGCGGAGCTTCGCGCGGCCGTTCGCGAGGACGTCGTCGGTCTCGGCGGCGAATCCGACGACGACCTGGCCCGCGCGGGGGCGCTCGGCGGAGATCTCCGCGAGGACGTCGGGATTGCGCACGAGGGCCACCGGCTCGGGCTCCTGCCCGTCCTTCTTCTTGATCTTGCCGTCCGCGTAGTGGGCCGGCCGGAAGTCCGCGACGGCCGCCGCCATGACCACGGCGTCGGCGTCGGCGGCGGCCTTCAGGACCGCCTCGCGCAGCTGGAGGGCCGTGCCGACGCGGACGACGTCCACGCCCGCCGGGTCCGGCAGGGCGGTGTTGGCCGCGACCAGGGTGACGCGGGCGCCGCGGGCGGCGGCGGTGCGGGCGAGGGCGTAGCCCTGCTTGCCGGAGGAGCGGTTGCCGAGGAAGCGGACCGGGTCGAGGGGCTCGCGCGTGCCGCCGGCGCTGACGACCACGTGGCGGCCGGCGAGGTCGGGGGCGGCCGCGCCGCGGGCCAGGACCCGGCGGCAGACCTCGTAGATCTCCTCGGGGTCGGGCAGTCGCCCCTTGCCGGTGTCCTTGCCGGTGAGGCGGCCCACGGCCGGCTCGATGACGACGGCCCCGCGTCCGCGCAGCGTGGCCACGTTGGCCCGGGTGGCGGGGTGCTCCCACATCTCGGTGTGCATGGCGGGCGCGAAGACCACCGGGCAGCGGGCCGTGAGCAGGGTGTTCGTGAGGAGGTCGTCGGCCAGGCCGTGGGCGGCCTTGGCCAGCATGTCGGCGGTGGCGGGGGCCACGACCACGAGGTCGGCCGACTGCCCGATGCGCACGTGGGGCACCTCGTGGACGCTCTCCCAGACCCCGGTGGAGGCGGGGTTGCCGGAGAGGGCGGCCCAGGTCGCCTCGCCGACGAAGTTCAGGGACGCCGCGGTCGGCACGACCCGTACGTCGTGTCCGGACTCGGTCAGCCGACGCAGCAGCTCACAGGCCTTGTAGGCGGCGATCCCGCCGCTGACCCCCAGCACGACCTTCGGCTTCGCCACCACGCACTCCCATCCGCGGATCCCTCCCGTTCGGGATCCGCCTACGACATCACCTATGACACACCACAGGCCCGGCAGATGTTCTGCCGGGCCTGTGGTGAAAGGAATTCCCGCGTGTTACTGGGCCGGGGCCTCGATGGCCTCGGAGGTCAGCAGACCCGCGTTGATCTCGCGCAGCGCGATCGAAAGCGGCTTCTCGTGGACGTGGGTGTCCACCAGCGGGCCGACGTACTCGAGCAGGCCCTCACCGAGCTGCGAGTAGTACGCGTTGATCTGACGCGCGCGCTTGGCCGCGTAGATCACGAGGCTGTACTTCGAGTCCGTGGCCTCGAGCAGCTCGTCGATCGGCGGGTTGATGATGCCCTCGGGCGCGGTGATGGAAGAGGACACGCTCTACCTTCCGAAGATGGGTGAAAGATCGGTCCGATCGGCTGTCGACCGATCAGGAACATCGACCAACGATCAGACAACGTCCATCAAGGCTAGCAGCTCACGCGCCACGTCCTCGACGGAGGTGTTGACCAGGGTGGTGTCGAACTCGGGCTCGGCAGCGAGTTCGATCTTGGCGGCTTCCAGCCGTCGCTCGATGACCTCGGCCGATTCCGTGCCGCGACCGGTGAGGCGGCGGACGAGCTCGTCCCAGCTCGGCGGGGCCAGGAAGACCAGCTGTGCGTCGGGCGAGGACTCACGGACGAGTCGGGCGCCCTGGAGGTCGATCTCCAGCAGGACCGGTTCGCCGTTCTCCAGGCGTTCCGATACCGCGCCGCGGGGTGTGCCGTAGCGGTTGCCCGCGAACTCGGCCCACTCCAGCAGCTCGCCGTTGGCGATCAGCTTGTCGAACTCGTCGTCGTTGACGAAGAAGTAGTGGATGCCGTGTCGCTCACCGGGCCGCGGCTTGCGGGTGGTGGCCGACACCGAGAGCCATACCTCGGGGTGGACCTTGCGCATATGCGCGACGACCGTGCTCTTGCCGACCCCCGAAGGGCCGGAGAGCACGGTCAGCCGCGGACGAACCTCTGCTGCCATAGAGCGATTATCCAGGTTCTCGGGACTGCCTGAGAACGCCGGGAGAACTTCGGGGGGCGCCTCAGGCGGCCTTGCCGCCGAACTCACGCTCCAGAGAGGCGATCTGGTTGGAGCCGAGACCTCGGACACGCCGGGACTCGGAGATGCCGAGGCGCTCCATGATCTGCTTGGCACGGACCTTGCCGACGCCGGGCAGGGACTCGAGCAGGGCGGAGACCTTCATCTTTCCGATGACGTCGTTCTCCTGACCCAGCTTGATGACGTCGTGGAGGGAGGCACCGGAGTGCTTGAGTCGATTCTTCACCTCGGCCCGCTCCCGGCGAGCCGCGGCGGCCTTTTCGAGCGCTGCTGCGCGCTGTTCAGGGGTAAGGGGCGGAAGAGCCACGCCTACGTCACCTCGGATGTCGAACTGTCGGATACGGACCGGCGCAGCACTCAGGGCACCACGCCAGGCGAGCTCCCGAACAGCGATGGAACTCGTTCGCTGCTCGTTCACTCTGCTCGGAGACTAGCGGCCAAGGCCGCTCCAGTCAGCGAGAACGGACGAAAAGTCCTGGTCAGCCTCGACTGAACCGTACATCACGGACAAAACACCCCGGTTTTGTCCGGGTAATTACGTTCGAATTTCGTCAAGCCGTGCCGCGCGGGCTTCCGACGGCACCCGCGAACGGCCCGAAATCGCGCCCGTCGGAGCTCCGCACCTCCTCCGATCCGCACCCCGTCGTGCCGGCGGGGCCGCCGATCGGAGGGACAGGAGCGTTCCTGTACCCGTCCCCGAGCCGCCCCCGAGGGCGGACCCGGCCGGCGACCCCGCCCGACGCGGTGACGTACTCGGCGACGTACGCGGCGACCTAGGCGGAGACCGCCTCCCGGATCTCCTCGGCGAACCGCTTGGCGCTGTCGCGCAGGGCGGTCGCGTCGGGACCCTGCGCGAGGACGCCCCGGGAGACGTTCGGGACGACGTTGGCGACGGCCGCGCCGAAGACCGCCGGAAGGTCGGCGGCGGTCGCGCCCTGGGCGCCGATGCCGGGGGCCAGCAACGGGCCGTTGATGTCCAGGTCGAAGGAGGACAGGTCCCCCAGCGTGGCGCCGACCACCGCGCCGAAGGAACCCATGGGCTCCGCGCCGGCGTTCTCGGCGGCCAGGTGCGCCAGCATCGTCGCGCCGATGGTGCGGCCGTCCTCGCGCAGCGCCCTCTGGACCTCCGAGCCCTCCGGGTTGGAGGTGAGGGCCAGGACGAACAGGCCCGCGCCCGATTCCCGCGCCAGGTCGACGGCCGGCTTCAGGGAGCCGTAGCCCAGGTACGGGGAGACCGTCAGCGCGTCCGAGAACAGCGGGGAGGACGGGTCCAGGAAGGCGGAGGCGTACGCGGCCATGGTGGAGCCGATGTCACCGCGCTTGGCGTCCATCAGCACGAGCGTGCCCGCCGCCCGCGCGTCCGCGACGGTCCGCTCCAGCACGGCCACGCCGCGCGATCCGAAGCGCTCGAAGAAGGCCGCCTGCGGCTTGAAGACGGCCACCTGGTCGGCGAGGGCCTCCACGACCGTGCGGGAGAAGCGCTCCAGGCCCGTGATGTCGTCCTCCAGGCCCCAGGAGGCCAGCAGGGAGGCGTGCGGATCGATCCCGACGCACAGGGGGCCCCGCGCGTCCATCGCGGCGCGCAGACGGGCACCGAAGGGGGTCACAGGGGTCTTCGCGGTCACGGCGCGACCTTTCGGGTCTCGGCGCCCACGGCCTCGGCCAGGGTCGCGTACGGGCTGTTGGCCAGGCGCGCGGCCAGGCCCTTGTGGATGGCGCGGGCGTAGAAGGGGCCCTCGTAGATGAAGGCGCTGTAGCCCTGGACCAGGGTGGCGCCCGCCAGGATGCGCCGCCAGGCGTCCTCGGCGTTCTCGATGCCGCCGACGCCCACCAGGACGATCCGGTCGCCCACGCGCGCGTACAGGCGGCGCAGGACCTCCAGGGAGCGTTCCTTGACCGGGGCGCCGGACAGTCCGCCGGTCTCCTTGATCAGGGACGGGGAGGACTTCAGCCCGAGCCCCTCGCGGGCGATTGTCGTGTTGGTGGCGATGATGCCGTCCAGGCCCAGCTCCAGGGCGAGGTCGGCGACCGCGTCCACGTCCTCGTCTGCGAGGTCCGGGGCGATCTTGACGAGCAGCGGGACGCGCCGGTCGGTCACCACCCGGTCGGCGGCCTCGCGGACGGCGGTCAGCAGCGGGCGCAGCGACTCGGTGGCCTGGAGGTTGCGCAGGCCGGGGGTGTTCGGGGAGGAGACGTTGACCACGAGGTAGTCGGCGTGGCGGGCGAGGCGCTCGGTGGAGAGCACGTAGTCGGCGGCGGCCTCCTCCTCCGGGACCACCTTCGTCTTGCCGATGTTGACGCCGACGACGGTCTTGAAGACCGGGTTGCGGGCGGCCAGGCGGGCGGCGACGGCGGCCGAGCCCTCGTTGTTGAAGCCCATGCGGTTGATCAGCGCGCGGTCCGGCACGAGGCGGAAGAGGCGCTTCTTGGGGTTGCCGGGCTGCGCCTGGCCGGTGACCGTGCCGATCTCGACGTGGTCGAAGCCGAGCATCGACATGCCGTCGATGGCGACGGCGTTCTTGTCGAAGCCGGCCGCGAGGCCGAAGGGGCCGTGCATGCGCAGGCCCAGCGCCTCGGTGCGCAGCTCCTCGTGGCGGGGGGCGAGGGTCGCGGCCACGAAGGTGCGCAGGACGGGCGTGCGGGCGGCGAGGCGGATCCACCGGAAGGCCGTGTAGTGGGCCCGTTCGGGGTCCATCCGCTTGAAGACCAGGTTGAAGAAGAGCTTGTACATCGTCGTGATCCCTCTGCGCTGGTGGGGTCCGGGGGGCGGTCCGGGACGGGCCGGCTCACGAAGAGGGGGACAGCCGGCGCGCGGTTCGCGCGCGCCGGTGTCCCCCTTCCCGTGGACGGGCGGTCAGTCGCGGGCGGCCGTCAGGTGCTCCGCGTGCTCCTGGAGGGAGCGCACGCCGACGTCGCCGCGGTTGAGCGCGTCGATGCCCTGGACGGCGGCGGCGAGCGCCTGGACCGTGGTCAGGCACGGGACGCTGCGGGCCACGGCCGCCGTACGGATCTCGTAGCCGTCGAGGCGGCCACCGGTGCCGTACGGGGTGTTGACGATCAGGTCGACCTGGCCGTCGTGGATGAGCTGGACGATGGTCTTCTCGCCGTCGGGGCCCTCGCCCTCGCTGAGCTTGCGCACCACGGTGGCGTTGAGGCCGTTGCGGCGCAGCACCTCGGCGGTGCCGGAGGTGGCGAGCAGCTCGAAGCCGTGGGCGACGAGCTCGCGCGCCGGGAAGATCATCGAGCGCTTGTCGCGGTTGGCGACGGAGATGAAGGCGCGTCCCTTGGTGGGCAGCGGGCCGTAGGCTCCGGCCTGCGACTTGGCGTACGCCGTGCCGAAGACCGAGTCGATGCCCATGACCTCGCCGGTGGAGCGCATCTCCGGGCCGAGGACGGTGTCGACGCCGCGGCCGTGGATGTCGCGGAAGCGCGACCACGGCATGACGGCCTCCTTGACGGAGATCGGCGCGTCGAGCGGCAGGGTGCCGCCGTCGCCGGTCTTCGGGAGGAGGCCCTCCTCGCGCAGTTCGGCGATGGTGGCGCCGAGCGAGATGCGGGCGGCGGCCTTCGCGAGCGGGACCGCGGTCGCCTTCGAGGTGAAGGGGACGGTGCGGGAGGCGCGCGGGTTGGCCTCCAGGACGTAGAGGATGTCACCCGCCATCGCGAACTGGATGTTGATCAGGCCGCGGACACCGACGCCGTCGGCGATGGCCTCGGTGGAGGCGCGCAGCCGCTTGATGTCGAAGCCGCCGAGGGTGATCGGGGGCAGGGCGCAGGCCGAGTCGCCGGAGTGGATGCCGGCTTCCTCGATGTGCTCCATGACGCCGCCGAGGTAGAGCTCGGTGCCGTCGTAGAGGGCGTCCACGTCGATCTCGATCGCGTCGTCGAGGAAGCGGTCGACCAGCACGGGGCGGGTCGGGGAGATCTCCGTCGACTCCGCGATGTACGACTCCAGGCGGGTCTCGTCGTAGACGATCTCCATGCCGCGGCCGCCGAGCACGTAGGACGGGCGCACCAGGACCGGGTAGCCGATCTCGTCGGCGATGGCCTTGGCGCCGGCGAAGGTGGTGGCGGTGCCGTGCTTGGGGGCGGGCAGGCCGGCTTCGGCGAGGACCCGGCCGAAGGCGCCGCGGTCCTCGGCGGCGTGGATGGCCTCGGGCGAGGTGCCGACGACCGGGACGCCGTTGTCCTTGAGGGCCTGGGCGAGACCGAGGGGGGTCTGGCCGCCGAGCTGGACGACGACGCCGGCGATGGGGCCGGCGAGGGACTCGGCGTGGACGATCTCCAGCACGTCTTCGAGCGTCAGCGGCTCGAAGTACAGGCGGTCGGAGGTGTCGTAGTCCGTCGAGACGGTCTCGGGGTTGCAGTTGACCATCACGGTCTCGTAGCCGGCGTCGCTGAGGGCGAAGGAGGCGTGGACGCAGGAGTAGTCGAACTCGATGCCCTGGCCGATGCGGTTCGGGCCGGAGCCCAGGATGATCACCGCGGGCTTGGTGCGGGGGGCGACCTCGGACTCCTCGTCGTAGGACGAGTAGAAGTACGGGGTCTTCGCGGCGAACTCGGCGGCGCAGGTGTCGACCGTCTTGTAGACCGGGCGCACGCCCAGCGCGTGGCGGACCTCGCGGACGACGTCCTCGCGCAGGCCGCGGATCTCGGCGATCTGGGCGTCGGAGAAGCCGTGGCGCTTGGCCTCGGCGAGCAGCTCGGGGTGGAGCTTCTCGGCGGCGGCCAGCTCGTCGGCGATCTCCTTGATCAGGAAGAGCTGGTCGACGAACCAGGGGTCGATCTTCGTGGACTCGAAGACCTCCTCCTGGGTGGCGCCGGCGCGGATGGCCTGCATCACGGTGTTGATGCGGCCGTCGGTCGGGCGGACCGCGGTGGCGAGCAGCTCCTCCTTGTCGCCGGGCTCGCCGACGAAGGTGAACTGGGAGCCCTTCTTCTCCAGGGAGCGCAGGGCCTTCTGGAGGGCCTCGGTGAAGTTGCGGCCGATGGCCATGGCCTCGCCCACCGACTTCATGGTGGTGGTGAGGGTGGCGTCGGCGGCCGGGAACTTCTCGAAGGCGAAGCGCGGCGCCTTGACGACGACGTAGTCGAGGGTCGGCTCGAAGGAGGCCGGCGTCTTCTCGGTGATGTCGTTCGGGACCTCGTCCAGCGTGTAGCCGATGGCGAGCTTCGCGGCGATCTTGGCGATCGGGAAGCCGGTGGCCTTCGAGGCGAGCGCCGAGGAGCGCGAGACGCGCGGGTTCATCTCGATGACGATGACGCGGCCGTCGACCGGGTCGATCGCGAACTGGATGTTGCAGCCGCCGGTGTCGACGCCGACCTCGCGGATGATCGCGATGCCGACGTCGCGCAGCCGCTGGTACTCGCGGTCGGTCAGCGTCATCGCCGGGGCGACGGTGATGGAGTCGCCGGTGTGGACGCCCATCGGGTCGAAGTTCTCGATGGAGCAGACGACGACCACGTTGTCCTTGGTGTCGCGCATCAGCTCCAGCTCGTACTCCTTCCAGCCGAGGATGGACTCCTCCAGGAGCACCTCGGTGGTCGGGGAGAGCGTGAGGCCCTGGCCGGCGATGCGGCGCAGCTCGTCCTCGTCGTGGGCGAAGCCGGAGCCGGCGCCGCCCATGGTGAAGGAGGGGCGCACGACGACGGGGTAGCCGCCGAGGGTGTCGACGCCCGCGAGGACGTCCTCCATCGAGTGGCAGATCACCGAGCGGGCGGACTCGCCGTAACCGATCTTGGCCTTGACGGCCTCGACGACGCCCTTGAAGAGGTCGCGGTCCTCGCCCTTGTTGATCGCCTCGACGTTGGCGCCGATGAGCTCGACGCCGTACTTCTCCAGCACACCCTGCTCGTGCATGGAGATGGCGGTGTTCAGCGCGGTCTGGCCGCCGAGGGTCGGCAGGAGCGCGTCGGGGCGCTCCTTGGCGATGATCTTCTCGACGAACTCGGGGGTGATCGGCTCGACGTACGTGGCGTCGGCGATCTCCGGGTCGGTCATGATCGTCGCCGGGTTCGAGTTGACCAGGATGACCCGCAGGCCCTCGGCCTTCAGGACGCGGCAGGCCTGGGTGCCGGAGTAGTCGAACTCCGCGGCCTGGCCGATGACGATCGGGCCGGAGCCGATGACCAGGACGGACTGGATATCGGTGCGCTTAGGCACGCTCGGCCTCCATCAGGGCGGTTTCCATCAAAGACGTGAAGCGGTCGAAGAGGTACGCGGCGTCGTGCGGGCCGGCGGCAGCCTCGGGGTGGTACTGGACGGAGAAGGCCGGCTGGTCGAGCAGCTGGAGGCCTTCCACCACGTTGTCGTTCAGGCAGACGTGGGAGACCTCGGCGCGGCCGAAGGGGGTCTCGGAGACCGTGTCGAGGGGCGCGTCGACGGCGAAGCCGTGGTTGTGCGCGGTGATCTCGACCTTGCCGGTGGTCCGGTCCTGGACGGGCTGGTTGATGCCGCGGTGGCCGTACTTCAGCTTGTAGGTGCCGAAGCCGAGCGCGCGGCCCAGGATCTGGTTGCCGAAGCAGATGCCGAAGAGCGGGGTCTTGCGGGCGAGGACGCCCTGCATGACGGAGACCGCGTGGTCGGCGGTGGCCGGGTCGCCCGGGCCGTTGGAGAAGAACACGCCGTCGGGCTCGACCGCGTAGACGTCCTCGACGGTCGCCGTGGCGGGCAGGACGTGCACCTCGATGCCGCGCTCGGCCATGCGGTGCGGGGTCATGCCCTTGATGCCGAGGTCCACGGCGGCGACGGTGAACTTCTTCTCGCCGATCGCGGGGACCACGTAGGCCTCCTTGGTGGCGACCTCGGCGGACAGGTTCGCGCCCTTCATCTGCGGGGCCTCCTGGACGCGGGCCAGCAGGGCGGCGTCGTCGGCCACGTGCTCGCCGGAGAAGATGCCGACGCGCATGGCGCCGCGCTCGCGCAGGTGGCGGGTCAGGGCCCGGGTGTCGACGCCGGAGATGCCGACGACGCCCTGCTCGACGAGCTCCTCGTCCAGCGACCGCCGCGAGCGCCAGTTCGAGGGGACGCGGGCGGGGTCGCGCACGACGTAGCCGGCGACCCAGATCCGCGAGGACTCGGGGTCCTCGTCGTTGACGCCGGTGTTGCCCACGTGCGGGGCGGTCATCACGACGACCTGTCGGTGGTAGGACGGGTCGGTGAGGGTCTCCTGGTAGCCGGTCATGCCGGTGGAGAACACGGCCTCGCCGAAGGTCTCCCCCACAGCGCCGTAGGCGCGGCCGCGGAAGATCCGACCGTCCTCCAGGACGAGTACGGCGGGAGCTTTGGCTGCTCCCCTGGTGGAGGTCGTCATCGTTCGGCGCCTTCCGTCGTGATGGATGGGTTCATGTGGTTGATCGCTTCGACCCAGGCGGCGTGTTCGGCCGCCCGGTCGGAGCGGAATCCGGAGTCGATCAGCTTGTCGCCGTGCGCCCAGGTGACGACGAGCAGACCGCCCTCGGTGAGTACCTTGCCCGCGATTCCCTTGTCGAGGCGGGCGCCGCGCAGCTGCGCGGCCGGTACGAAGAAGTCGGTGGCACCCGGTCGGACCACGTCGAGGCCCGCGTCGGTGAGCGTGAGCTCGACCCGGCTGCGCACCCCCAGACCGTGGGCCACGATCCGGTCGAGCCACTGTCCGGCGGTGGTGGACCCGTGGTACCGGCCGGTGAGCGCCAGCCGGTGTTCGGGCAGTCCGTCGGGGGTGGCGGGCAGCTCCGGCAGGTCGTCCTGCAGGGCGCCGCGCCATTTCCAGCCCTGCCGCATCAGCCAGTAGACGAAGGCGATGAAGACGATCAGTCCGATCACCCAGGCGATGCGGGCACCGAAGTTCGTCACCTCCGCCGACTGTCGTTCGGCGGCCTCGACGGCCAGTTGGATTACTGCAGGTGTCACGCCAGATTCCCGTCCACGACCGTTGCCCGGCCCCGCAGGAAGGTGTGAGTGACGCGACCCGGCAGCTCGCGGCCCTCGTAGGGCGTGTTGCGGCTGCGGGAGGCGAAGTGTGCGGGGTCCACGACACCACGGTACGAGGTCTCGACCAAGGTCAGGTTCGCGGGTTCACCTGCCGAGACGGGCCGGCCGTGGTTCCCCAGGCCGCCGATGCGCGCCGGGGCGAAGGACATGCGTTCGGCGACGCCCGCCCAGTCGAGCAGTCCCGTCTCCACCATCGTCTGCTGGACGACGGACAGCGCGGTCTCCAGGCCGACCATGCCCATGGCCGCGGCGGCCCACTCGCAGTCCTTGTCCTCGTGCGGGTGCGGGGCGTGGTCGGTGGCGACGATGTCGATCGTGCCGTCGGCGAGCGCCTCGCGCAGGGCCATGACGTCGCGCTCGGTGCGCAGCGGCGGGTTCACCTTGTAGACCGCGTTGTACGAGCGGACCAGTTCGTCGGTGAGGAGCAGGTGGTGCGGGGTGACCTCGGCGGTGACGTCGATGCCGCGGGACTTGGCCCAGCGGACGATCTCGACGGAGCCGGCGGTGGAGAGGTGGCAGATGTGGACGCGGGAGCCGACGTGCTCGGCGAGGAGGACGTCGCGGGCGATGATCGACTCCTCCGCGACGGCCGGCCAGCCGCCGAGGCCGAGCTCGGCGGAGACGACGCCCTCGTTCATCTGGGCGCCCTCGGTCAGGCGGGGCTCCTGGGCGTGCTGGGCGACGACGCCGCCGAAGGCCTTCACGTACTCCAGGGCGCGGCGCATGATCACGGCGTCGTCGACGCACTTGCCGTCGTCGGAGAAGACGGTGACGCGGGCGGCGGAGTCGTGCATGGCGCCCAGCTCGGAGAGCTGCTTGCCCTCCAGGCCGACGGTGACGGCGCCGATGGGCTGGACGTCGCAGTAGCCGGATTCCTTGCCCAGGCGCCAGACCTGCTCGACCACGCCGGCGGTGTCGGCGACCGGGAAGGTGTTCGCCATGGCGAAGACGGCGGTGTAGCCGCCGGAGGCGGCGGCGCGGGTGCCGGTGAGGACCGTCTCGCTGTCCTCCCGGCCGGGCTCGCGCAGGTGGGTGTGCAGGTCGACCAGGCCCGGCAGGAGGACCTTGCCCTCGGCCTCGATGACGGTCGCGCCCTCGGCGGACAGTCCGGTGCCGACCTCGGCGATGGTCTCGCCGTCGATCAGGACGTCCTGCGCCTCGCCACCGAGTACCTTCGCGCCACGGATCAGGATCTTGCTCATGGTTACTTGTTCTCCTCGGTGCGCGCGGCGGCGGGGGCGGGGGTGGTGGCGACGGCGGGCTCGGATCCGCCGAGCAGCAGGTACAGGACGGCCATCCGGGTGGAGACGCCGTTGGCGACCTGCTCGACGGCCGTGCAGCGGTCGGAGTCGGCGACCTCGGCGGTGATCTCCATGCCGCGGTTCATCGGGCCGGGGTGCATCACGATGGCGTGCTCGGGCATCTTGGCCATGCGCTCGCCGTTCAGCCCGTAGCGGCGGGAGTACTCGCGCTCGGTCGGGAAGAAGGCGGCGTTCATGCGTTCGCGCTGCACACGCAGCATCATGACCGCGTCGGACTTCGGCAGCACCTTGTCGAGGTCGTAGCTGACCTCGCAGGGCCAGGTCTCGACGCCGATGGGGACGAGGGTGGGCGGGGCCACCAGGGTGACCTCGGCGCCGAGGGTGTGCAGCAGGTGCACGTTGGAGCGGGCCACGCGGCTGTGCAGGACGTCGCCGACGATCGTGATCCGGCGGCCCGCGAGGTCCTTGCCGAGTCCGGCGTCGCGGCCCACCAGGCGGCGGCGCATGGTGAAGGCGTCGAGCAGGGCCTGCGTGGGGTGCTCGTGGGTGCCGTCGCCGGCGTTGACGACGGCGGAGTCGATCCAGCCGGAGGTCGCGAGCCGGTAGGGGGCGCCGGAGGCGTGGTGGCGGATGACGACCGCGTCCGCGCCCATGGCCTCCAGGGTCAGCGCCGTGTCCTTCAGGGATTCGCCCTTGGAAACGGAGGAGCCCTTGGCGGAGAAGTTGATGACGTCGGCGGACAGCCGCTTGGCGGCCGCCTCGAAGGAGATCCGGGTGCGGGTCGAGTCCTCGAAGAAGAGGTTGACGACCGTGAGGCCGCGCAGGGTGGGCAGCTTCTTGATCGGCCGGTCGGCGACCCGGGCCATCTCCTCGGCGGTGTCGAGGATCAGGACGGCGTCGTCGCGCGTGAGGTCGGCGGCCGAGATGAGGTGGCGCTTCATCTGGATGGCTCCGTATGTCTGGAGGGCAGGCAGGCTGGGGGCGTGCTGGAGGTGCGGGCGGGCAGGCCTCGGCGCGGATCCCGCGGGTGCGGGATCCGGGTGCGGGAGGGTCTACTGGCCGCCGGCCCGGTCGGTCCGCTGGCCGAGCAGCACGGCGTCCCGGCCGTCCTCCTCCTGGAGCTGGACCTTGACGGTCTCGCGCAGCGACGTCGGGAGGTTCTTGCCCACGTAGTCGGCGCGGATCGGGAGCTCGCGGTGGCCCCGGTCGACGAGGACGGCGAGCTGGACGGCGCGGGGTCGGCCGATGGCGCCGAGCGCGTCGAGGGCGGCGCGGATGGTGCGGCCGGAGAAGAGCACGTCGTCGACGAGGACCACGAGGCGGCCGTCGATGTCGTCGCCGGGGATCTCGGTGCGGCCGATGGCCCGCGCCGGCTTCAGGCGCAGGTCGTCGCGGTACATGGTGATGTCGAGGGAGCCGACGGGGATCTTCGCGCCGGTGATCTCTTCGAGCTTGGCCGCCAGCCGGCGGGCGAGGAAGACGCCGCGGGTGGGGATGCCGAGCAGCACCACGTCGTCGGCGCCCTTGGCGCGTTCGACGATCTCGTGGGCGATGCGGGTGAGGACCCGGGCGATGTCCTGCGCCTCCAACACGGGGCGCGCGGCGCCGCCGTCCTGGAACGCGGCGGCCTCGGGGGAAACCTGGCTGTCCATGAAAAGGACCTCCTTCTCCGCCTCACGGGACGGACCTTAAAGGACGTCTGATGTACGCCGACCACGTTACCAGGGCGGCCGGGCCGACCTCGCACGGGGGCCGGTCCGGGGGCCTCGAAGGGGGACGTCGATGACCATTCGGCTTGACGCATCCACGTAACGCTGCGTAACCTCACAGTGAGTTACCAGCCGCGCGGCGGAGCCGCATGTTGTAAGCGGCACAGCGTCCATGTCGTCACGGCGTCCATGTCGTCACAGCGTCACAGCGTCCGGGAGCGTTATGTCCAGCGAATACGCCAAACAGCTCGGGGCCAAGCTCCGCGCCATCCGCACCCAGCAGGGCCTCTCCCTCCACGGTGTCGAGGAGAAGTCCCAGGGCCGTTGGAAGGCCGTGGTGGTCGGGTCCTACGAGCGCGGGGACCGCGCCGTGACCGTCCAGCGCCTCGCCGAGCTGGCGGACTTCTACGGGGTTCCGGTCCAGGAACTGCTGCCGGGCACGACCCCCGGCGGAGCGGCCGAGCCGCCGCCGAAGCTGCGCCTCGACCTGGAGCGCCTCGCGGGCGTCCCCGCCGAGAAGGCCGGTCCGCTCCAGCGTTACGCCGCCACCATCCAGAGCCAGCGCGGCGACTACAACGGCAAGGTGCTGTCGATCCGCCAGGACGACCTGCGCACCCTCGCCGTCATCTACGACCAGTCCCCCTCGGTCCTGACCGAGCAGCTGATCAGCTGGGGCGTCCTGGACGCCGACGCGCGTCGCGCCGTGGCCCACGAGGACATCTAGTCCCCGGGGCTCCAGGGCCCAAGCAGAAACGTTACCGGCGGGTGCCGGTGCCCTCGGGGGCGCCGCCACCCGCCGTTCGCGTTCCCGGGGGCCGCTCCCCCGTTCACGGACACACGGAAGGGCCCGCAGCGCGATGCCGCGGGCCCTTCCGTACGGCGTTCGGCCTGCCGGCCGCGCCGGTCAGCTCTCGCTGCGGCGCAGGTTCGGCTTCAGGTCCTTGAAGCGACCCAGCAGCCCGTTCACGAACGACGGCGAGTCGTCCGTGGAGAACTCCTTGGCCAGCTGGACGGCCTCGTCGATCGCCACGGCGTCCGGGGTCTCGTCGACCCAGATCAGCTCGTAGGCGCCCAGCCTCAGGATGTTCCGGTCGACGACCGGCATGCGGTCGAGCTCCCAGTCCACGGCGTAGGTGACGATCAGGTCGTCGATGCGGTTCACCTTGTCGGCGTACCCCTCGACAAGATCCATCGTGAAGGCGCTGACCGGCGGCTGCCGGTCGTCGGACCGCGCGTGGCGGATCCAGTCCGCGAGGACCTCGCGCACGGGGACCCCGCGCTGGTCGGCCTCGAAGAGGATCTGGAAAGCGCGCTTGCGCGCGTTGCTCCGGGCAGCCACGGTTAGCTGTTCACCCGGCCGAGGTAGTCGCTGGTGCGGGTGTCGACCTTGATCTTCTCGCCGGTGGTGACGAAGAGCGGGACCTGGATCTCGTGACCGGTCTCCAGCTTCGCCGGCTTGGTGCCACCGGTGGACCGGTCGCCCTGGACGCCCGGGTCGGTGTGCTCGATGGTCAGCTCGACGGCGGCCGGGAGCTCGACGTAGAGCACCTCGCCGTCGTGCTGGGCCACGGAGGCGGTGAAGCCCTCGATGAGGAAGTTGGCGGCGTCGCCGACAGCCTTGCGGTCGACCATGAGCTGGTCGAAGGTGCTCATGTCCATGAAGACGAAGTAGTCGCCGTCCATGTACGAGAACTGCATGTCACGGCGGTCGATGGTGGCCGTCTCGACCTTCACACCGGCGTTGAAGGTCTTGTCGACGACCTTGCCCGACAGCACGTTCTTGAGCTTGGTACGCACGAAGGCCGGGCCCTTGCCGGGCTTGACGTGCTGGAACTCGACGACGGACCAGAGCTGGCCCCCGTCGAGCTTCAGCACCATGCCGTTCTTGAGGTCGTTCGTGGAAGCCACGGTTGCGGAATCTCCTGCACTGGAAGACCACGGGTGCGCGCCCACAGCCCGGCGAAGGGCTAGAGCGCGAGCAGCTCCTTGGTCGTAATGGTGAGTAGCTCGGGACCGCCGTCCGCCTCGGGGCGCACGACGAGCGTGTCATCGATCCGGACACCTCCCCGGCCCGGGAGGTGAACCCCCGGTTCGACGGTGACCGGCACGCAAGCGTCCAGTTTACCCATTGCCGTAGGTGCAAGCTGCGGGTCCTCGTCGATTTCGAGTCCGATCCCGTGTCCCATCCATCCGGCCAGCGCTTCCGCGTGCCCGGCGGAGTCCAGTACGGACCGCGCGGCACGGTCCACGTCGCGGTACGCGGCGCCCGGCAGCAGGGCCTCGCGGCCCGCCCGCTGGGCGGCGAAGACGAGGTCGTACAGCTCGATCTGCCAGTCGGCGGGAGTGGTGCCGATCACGAAGGTGCGGCCGATCTCGCAGCGGTAGCCCCGGTAGTTGGCGCCCAGGCACACCGAGAGGAAGTCGCCCTCCTCCACCCGCCGGTCGGAGGGCCGGTGCCGGCCGCGGCCCGAATGCGGGCCGGTGCCCACGGAGGTGGGGAACGCCGGTCCGTCGGCGCCGTGGTCGACGAGGCGGCGTTCCAGCTCCAGGGCGAGGTGCCGCTCGGTGCGTCCGACCAGGATCGACTCCAGCAGCTCCCCGAGGGCCTGGTCGGCGATCTCGGCGGCGATCCGCAGGCAGGCGATCTCCTCCTCGTCCTTGACGAGGCGCTGCTGTTCGACGGCCGGACCCAGGTCGATCAGGCGCAGCCGCGGCGCGACCGAGTGCAGGGCCCGGTGCCGGGCGACCGTGAGGTGGTGCTCCTCGACGGCGAGGGACTCCGCCCGGGCGGCCGCCGCCAGGTCGGCGGCGGCCACGGCCGGGTCGGCGCCGGGCCCGGGCAGCACCGACAGGCGCAGGTGCTCGTCGAGGCGCCCCTCGTCGGCTTCGCCGGACGGGGCGCAGGCGCTGAACAGCACGTCCTCCTGCGGCCCGACGAGCAGGACGGCGGACGGCGGGAACGCCCCGGCGAGGTAGCGGACGTTCGCCGGACGCGTGATCAGCGCCGCCGAACCGCCGGCGGCGGCGCAACGGTCGCGGAGCAGGCCCCTGCGGGTCGCGTACACGTCTGACATGTATTCGAGCCTACGAGCGCCCCGCGCATCCGGCCCGGCGAGCGCGTCCGGACGGGGCGGGCTCGGGAGCGGGGCGGGCGCGGGGCGGGCACGGGCACGGGGCGCCCCGCGTGCGGGTCCGGGCCGGGTCCGCGCCGGTGGTCTGGGGCGCCCCGCCGGCGGACGGCACGCCGGCGCCGTACGGGCCCGTCCGGCCCGTTCAGCCGGCGGGGGCGGCCAGGATCCGGGCGAGGGCCTCGTCGAGGGCGCGGGCGGTGCCCTCCACGTCGAGGTGGGAGTTGTCGATGATCGGCAGGCCGGAGCCGTACCAGCCGGCCATCCGGCCGTGGATCCGGGCGACTTCCTCGTCGGACAGGCGCCGGTTGCCGGAGCGGGCCGCGTTGCGCTCCAGGACGATCTCCAGGCCGGGCAGCAGGACGACGGGGAGCAGTCCGGGGCCGACGTGCCGCTTCCAGCCCCCCAGGCCCACCACGGGCCGGTCGGGGAAGACCGCGTCGTCGAGGATGCAGGAGATGCCGTTGGCGAGGAAGTTGCGGGCGGCGAAGCCGCAGGTACGGCGGGCCAGGCGGTACTGGGCCTCGGAGTGTTCGTTCCAGCCGGCCTGCGGGTCGGCGAACCCGGACCGGACCCACTCGCGCACGTCGTCGAGGCTGATGTGCGCGGTGGCCACCGGTCGGCTCGCCGCCCAGTGGCGGGCCACGGTGGTCTTGCCGGCGCCCGCCGGGCCGATGAGGAGCACGGCCAGGGTGGCGCCACCGGTGGCCGGCGCGGGGGGCTGGTGCGGCGCGGGGACCGCGGGCGGCAGGGGGATGTGTCCCGTCGCCTCGGGAACGGGTGTCACCGGCCAGCCCTGCGCCGGGGGTATAGGCGGTTGCGGGGGCGCCGCCGGGTGGTGTCCCGGCGGGCCCCAACCCCCCACTCCGTGCTGCATCCGCGCCACTCCGTCTCGTTCAGGCGACTGATGCGAGAACGTTATCTCAGGAGCCGACCTCTTCCGCCAGCGCGCGCAGCGCCAGGCGGTAGGAGCCCAGTCCGAAGCCCGCCACGGTCCCGGTGGCCACGGCCGCGATGACCGAGGTGTGCCGGAACTCCTCGCGGGCGTACGGGTTCGAGATGTGCACCTCGATCAGCGGCGCGGTGCGCTGGGCCGCCGCGTCCCGCATGGCGTACGAGTAGTGCGTGAAGGCGCCCGGGTTGATGACGACCGGGACCTTGCCGTCGGCCGCCTCGTGCAGCCAGCGCACGATCTCGCCCTCGTCGTTGGTCTCGCGGACCTCCACGTCGAAGCCGAGCTCCTCGCCCAGGGCGCGGCAGCTCTCGACGAGTCCGGCGTACGAGGTGGCCCCGTAGACGTCGGGCTCGCGCGAGCCGAGCCGGCCCAGGTTGGGTCCGTTGAGGACGAGCACCCTGCGGCTCACGCCGACACCTCGCCGTAGGCGGCGACCAGGTGGGCCGGGTCGGGGCCCTCCAGGACGGTCGGCTTGCCCAGGCCGTCGAGGACGATGAAGCGCAGCAGGTTGCCGCGGGACTTCTTGTCGACCTGCATGGTCTGGAGCAGCTTGGACCACTGGTCGCCGCGGTAGGTCAGCGGCAGGCCGACGGAGGCGAGGACCGCCCGGTGCCGGTCGGCCGTCTCGTCGTCGAGCCGGCCGGCGAGCCGGCCCAGTTCGGCGGCGAAGACCATGCCCACGGAGACGGCGGCGCCGTGGCGCCACTTGTAGCGCTCGTTCTTCTCGATGGCGTGGGCGAGGGTGTGCCCGTAGTTCAGGAACTCCCGGATCCCGGATTCCTTCAGGTCGTTGGAGACCACGTCGGCCTTGACCCGGATGGAGCGCACGATCAGCTCGGCCGTGTGCGGGCCCTGCGCGGTGCGGGCCGCGGCCGGGTCCTCCTCGATCAGGTCGAGGATCACCGGGTCGGCGATGAAGCCGGCCTTGATGACCTCGGCGAGGCCGCTGACGTAGTCGTTGACCGGCAGGGAGTCCAGCGCGGCGAGGTCGCACAGGACCCCGGCGGGCGGGTGGAAGGCGCCGACGAGGTTCTTGCCCTCGGCGGTGTTGATGCCGGTCTTGCCGCCGACGGCGGCGTCGACCATCGCGAGGACGGTGGTCGGGACCGCGATCCAGCGCACCCCGCGCAGCCAGGAGGCCGCGACGAAGCCGGCGAGGTCGGTGGTGGCGCCTCCGCCGACGCCGACGATCACGTCGGTGCGGGTGAAGTTGGACTGCCCGAGCGCCTTCCAGCAGTACGCCGCGACCTCGACGGTCTTGGCCTCCTCGGCGTTGGGCACCTGGATGGCGATGGCCTCGTAGCCCTGCGCCGCCAGGTCGTCCCGCAGCGCCTCACCGGTCGAGGCCAGGGCCTCGGGGTGGATGACGGCGACCCGCTGGGCCTTGGTGCCGATCAGGCCGCCCAGCTCGCCGAGCAGCTGCCGGCCGACCAGCACGTCGTACGGGTCGTGACCGGCGTTCCCGCCGACGTGGATCCGCGTCACCTGGTCTGTCATACGTCCTTCAACTCCAGTGCGTCGAGGACCGCCTGGGCGACCTCTTCGGGGGTGCGGTCGTCGGTGGCCACCACGACGCGCGCGACTTCGGTGTACAGGTGGCGCCGTGCCTCCATCAGCTCGCGCCACTGACGGCGCGGGTTGACCGCGAGCAGCGGGCGCGCGGCGCCGAGGCCGACGCGACGCACGGCCTCCTCGACGTCCATCGACAGGTAGGCCACCGGGCGCCCGGCGAGCAGGGCGCGGGTGCCCTCGTCGAGGACGGCGCCGCCGCCGAGGGCGAGGACTCCGGTGTGCCCGGAGACGGCGTCCGCGACGGCCCGCCGTTCCAGCTCACGGAAGTACGGCTCGCCCTCGTCGACGAAGATGTCGGAGATCTCGCGGCCCTGGGCCGCGACGATGTCCGCGTCGGTGTCCCGGTAGGCGACCCCGAGCCGTTCGGCGAGGAGGGCGCCCACCGTGGACTTGCCGGAGCCCATGGGCCCGACGAGCACGACCAGGGGACCGCCGGTCACCGGATCTGCAGGTTGTCGAGGTACGACCGGACGTTGCGACGGGTCTCGGGGACGGAGTCGCCGCCGAACTTCTCGACGAGCGCGTCCGCGAGGACGAGCGCGACCATGGCCTCGGCGACGATGCCCGCGGCGGGCACGGCGCACACGTCGGAACGCTGGTGGTGCGCGGCGGCGGCCTCGCCGGTCGCCACGTCCACGGTGGCGAGCGCCTTCGGGACGGTGGCGATCGGCTTCATGGCGGCGCGGACGCGCAGCAGCTCGCCGGTGGTCAGACCGCCCTCGGTGCCGCCGGAGCGGCCGGAGGTGCGCCGGATGCCCTCGGGGGTGGAGACGATCTCGTCGTGGGCCTGGGAGCCCGGCACGCGGGCCAGGTCGAAGCCGTCGCCGACCTCCACGCCCTTGATGGCCTGGATGCCCATGAGGGCCGCGGCGAGGCGGGCGTCGAGGCGGCGGTCCCAGTGGACGTGCGAGCCGAGGCCGACGGGCACGCCGTAGGCCAGGACCTCGACGACGCCGCCGAGGGTGTCGCCGTCCTTGTGGGCCTGGTCGATCTCGGCGACCATCGCCTTCGAGGCGTCGGCGTCCAGGCAGCGCACCGGGTCGGCGTCGAGACGCTCGACGTCGGCGGGGGTCGGGTAGACGCCGTGGGGGGCCTTGGCCGAGGCCAGCTCCACCACGTGGGAGACGATCTCGATGCCCGCGGTCTCCTTGATGAAGGACCGGGCGATGGCGCCGAGGGCGACCCGGGCGGCCGTCTCGCGGGCGCTGGCGCGCTCCAGGATCGGGCGGGCCTCGGAGAAGCCGTACTTCTGCATGCCCGCGAGGTCGGCGTGGCCGGGGCGCGGACGGGTCAGCGCCGCGTTGCGGCCGGTCTCCTTGAGCAGCGAGGGGTCCACCGGGTCGGCCGACATGACCGTCTCCCACTTGGGCCACTCGGTGTTGCCGATCATGACGGCGACCGGGGACCCCTGCGACAGCCCGTGGCGGACGCCGCCGAGGAAGGTGATCTCGTCCTGCTCGAACTTCATCCGGGCGCCGCGGCCGTAGCCGAGCCGACGCCGGGCGAGGTGGTCGGCCACCAGCTCGGTGGTGACCGGGACGCCGGCGGGAAGGCCCTCCAGCGTCGCAACCAGCGCCGGTCCGTGCGACTCTCCGGCGGTCAGCCAACGCAACCTGCTCAACGATGCTCCTCATGCTCGCGCCTGGCACTGCGACGGGCGCGACCGGGTGCGCTGCCCGGACCCGCCATGCCCTGATCCTCCCACGTCCGGGCGGGTGAACCGGCGCCCGGTCCAGCTATCGGACGCCGGATCCGTCAGGTACGGTGCGGGATCCGTCAGTGGCGGGCCGCGAGCGCCCGCTCACCGGCCGTCCGCATGGCGGCCAGCGGACCCGGGGCACGGCCCGTCATCAGCTCGACCTGGAGCACCGCCTGGTGCACGAGGAGGTCGAGGCCGCCGACCAGGGCGCCGCCCCGACCGGACCAGGCCGCGGCGAGGGCGGTGGGCCAGGGGTCGTAGAGGACGTCGAAGAGGGTTCCGGGGGCCTCGGGCACGGATGCCGCGAGCTCGTCGGTGGCACCGGCCGGGGTGGTGGCGATGACCAGCGGGGCCTCCAGGGCCGCCGCCGCCTCGCTCCAGTCGGCGGTGCGGACGGCGACGCCGAGCCGCTCGCCCCACCCGCGCATCTCGTCGGCCCGGGCCCGGGAGCGGACGTACGCGGTGACCTCGCCGGTGCAGATCCGCGCGAGGGCGGCCAGCGCCGAGGAGGCGGTGGCGCCCGCGCCGAGGACGGCCGCGGACGGCACCTTCTCCACGCCGCGCTCGTGCAGGGCGGCGACGATCCCGGGGATGTCGGTGTTGTCGCCGAGCCGCCGGCCGTCCTCGGTGAGGACGACCGTGTTGACGGCCTCGACGGAGGCGGCCGTGTCGCTGATCCCGTCCAGCAGCGGGATGATCGCCCGCTTGAGCGGCATCGTCAGGGACAGTCCCGCCCACTCGGGCCCCAGGTCGGCCACGAACCCGGGGAGCGCGGCCTCGTCGATCTCGAACCGGTCGTAGGACCGTTCGAGGAGGCCGAGCTCCCGGTAGGCGGCGCGGTGCAGCACCGGCGAGAGGGAGTGCTCGATGGGCGAACCCAGCACCGCGGCCCGTATCCGTGACATGTCCTGCTACCCGCCGTTCTTCTGCTTCTGCCGCTCTTGGAACTCGTCCGCGAGCTTCTGGTGCTCCTCGTAGGTCTTGGTGAAGGTCGTCTTGTTGCCGTCGACCGACACGAAGAACATCCAGCCGCCGTGGTCGGGGTTGAGCGTAGCGGTCAGGGCGTCCGTCCCCGGGTTGCCGATCGGGCCCGGGGGCAGTCCCTTGACGAAGTGCGTGTTGTACGGGTTGTCGAACACCCGCGCTTCCTTCAGGGAGAAGTTGAGGTTGTTCGTGCCCTTGACGTAGTTGTACGTGGAGTCGAACTCCAGCTTCTGGTTCGTGACCGTGTTGGTCTTCTTGAGGCGGTTGTAGACCACCTCGGACATCTTCCGGAAGTCGTCGTGGTCCTTGCCCTCGGCGTTGACGAGGCTGGCCACGGTGACGACCTGGAGCGGGTTCTCCAGCCCCAGTTCCTTGGCCTTGGCCTCGATGCCGAGCTCGGCGTACTTGCCGCTCGCCCGCTGGACCATTTGCTTCAGCAGGGACTCGGGGGTGACGTCCTTGCCGAGGTCGTAGCGCGCGGGGAAGAGGAAGCCCTCCAACGGGTCGATGAGCTTCGGGTCGTTGCCCACCCAGGCCGGCAGGCCGAGGTTGCGGCCCTCGCGCAGGGCGATGTCGCGGGTGGTGCCGGCGGGCTTCTCCAGCTTCTTGTCGATCAGGTCGTAGATCTCGACGTTGCGCCTGCCCTCGGGAACGATCAGGACGTGCAGCTTGGAGGGGTCGAGCATGAGCGCGACCGCCGCGGCCGCCGACATGCGCTTGTGCAGCGGGTAGACGCCCGGCTGGATGGTCTTGCCCTTGCCCGTGGCGGTGGCGGCGTCCACGAAGGCCTGGGCGCTCGCGACGACGCCGGCCTCCTTGAGGATGCGGCCCATCTGGCCGAGTCCCGCGCCGGTGGGGATCTGCACGTCGACGGTCTCCTCGGAGCCGGAGCCCGCGAAGTCCTCGGCCGCGCCGAAGCGCGCCTTCAGGTAGCCGTAGCCGTAGTAGCCGCCACCGCCGACGACGCCGACGATGACCAGCGCGGCGATCAGGCAGGCCGCGCCGCTGCGCTGTTTGCCCTTGCCACCCTTCGAACGGCCCGAGCGGCCTCCTCGGCCCCCGCGTCGACCGGGGCCGTCCTCGTCGCCGGAGCCGCCGCCGGCGGCCGCGAGAGCGGCCTCCTCGGCCTCGTCCGGGTCCAGGGACTCCGGTTCCGCTTCGGGTTCCGCTTCGGTTTCGAGGTGCCGCAGGCCGGGGGGCGTGGGAGGCGGGTAGGCGTCCTCGGTGGTGTACAGGTCGGGGGTGTCGGCGGGGTAGGCGCCGACCGCCTGCTGGGCGTACGGATCCGTGCCCGCGTACGGGTCGGTCTGCACGTCGGCCACCATGTACGGGCCCTGGCCCTGACCCTGCCCCTGGACGTGACCCTGGCCCGTGTCCCAGCCCTGGCCGTCGTACATCGGCTGCTGGGGCTGGGGCTGGGCGTGCGTCTGCTGCGGGGCGTAGCCCTGCTGTTGTTCGACGTACTGCGGGTACTGCCCGGGGTACTGCGGGTGTTGCTGGTGCTGCTGCACGTACTGCTGCTGTGCGTACTGCTGTTCGGGGTACTGCTGGTACTGCGGCTCCTGCGGGTACTGCTGCTGCGGGTCAACGCCGTAGGGCACCTGGCCCTGCTGGGTCTGGGACGCGGTCCACCCCTGGTCCCCGTAGAGGGGATCAGCGGGGTGCCACGGTTCGGAGCCACCGCCCCGGCCATACTCAGTCATCGGTCCCCTAGAGCCGCGAGACGAAGGCCACGGCTTTTCGTCGGCCGCGACACCCGGTACCGCCTCTTTGGTGGTGGGCGACGGCTGTTCGAATGCCGTCTCATCGCGCGGAACGTTACCGTATCGCGATCAGACAACCACTTCGACGCACTCACCAGGCGGATTACCTGATACCCGTTCGGTCTCCAGAGCGTTCTGGAGGATGACCACAGCGGCCGCCTGGTCGATCACCGAACGCCCCTTCTTGGCGTTCCTGCCCGAGGCCCGCAGGCCCTGGGCCGCGGTGACCGTGGTCATCCGCTCGTCCACCAGGCGGACCGTCACCGGCTTGATGCCCTTGGCCAGTTCGTTCGCGAAGGCACGCACCTTGGCCGCGGCCGGCCCCTCCCGCCCGCTGAGCGAACGGGGGAGGCCGACCACGACTTCGAGGGGCTCGTACTCCTCGACGAGCTGCCGCAACCGCCGGTGGGCGAACGGGATGTCCCGGCCCGGGACGGTCTCGACCGGTGTGGCCAGCACCCCGTCGGGGTCGCAGGACGCGACCCCGATCCGGGCGTCGCCCACGTCGATGGCCAGTCGGCGGCCGCGGCGCAACGTCATCGTCAGACCGTCTCCACCACGAGGCGCTCGACGGCGCTGATGGCCTCCGGGACGGCGCCCGGGTTCTGGCCGCCGCCCTGGGCCACGTCGGGCTTGCCGCCACCGCCGCCGCCGAGGGTCTTGGCCGCGGTGCGGACCAGGTCACCGGCCTTGAGGCCGCGCTCGCGGGCCGCCTCGTTGGTGGCGATCACGGTCAGCGGGCGGTCGTTCGCCACGGTGAACAGCGCGACGACGGCCGGCCGGTCGCCCTGGATGCGGCCGCGCACGTCGAGGACCAGCTTGCGCAGGTCGTCGGCGCCGACGCCGTCCGCCACCTGACCGACGACGAGGGCCACGCCGCGGATGTCCTGGGCGCCGGCGGCGAGACCGGCGGCGGCCTGGAGGACCTTCTCCGCGCGGAACTTCTCGATCTCCTTCTCGGCGTCCTTCAGCTTGCCGAGCATGGAGGCGATCTTCTCCGGCAGCTCCTCCGGACGGCCCTTGACCAGCTCCTGGAGCTGGGCGACGACCGTGTGCTCCTTGGCGAGGAAGTTGTATGCGTCCGCGCCCACCAGCGCCTCGACGCGGCGCACGCCGGAGCCGATGGAGGACTCGCCGAGCAGCTTCACCAGACCCAGCTGGGCGGTGTTGCCGACGTGCGTGCCGCCGCACAGCTCCTTGGAGAAGTCGCCGATGGTGACCACGCGGACCTGCTCGCCGTACTTCTCGCCGAACTCGGCGATGGCGCCCTGCTTCTTCGCCTCGTCGATGCTCATGATCTCGGCGGTCACTTCGAGCTCGCGCGAGAGCACGTCGTTGATCTTCTGCTCGACGTCGGTCAGGACCGAGCCGGGGACGGCGTTCGGGGAGCCGAAGTCGAAGCGGAAGCGGCCGGGGCTGTTCTCGGAGCCGGCCTGGGCGGCCGTCGGGCCGAGGGCGTCGCGCAGCGCCTGGTGCGTCAGGTGCGTGGCGGAGTGGGCGCGGGCGATGGCCCGGCGGCGGCCCACGTCGATGGCGGCGTACGCGGAGGCGCCCACCGTCACCTCGCCGACCTGGACGGATCCCTTGTGGACGGAGACGCCGGGCACCGGCTGCTGCACGTCGCGGATCTCGATGACGGCGCCGGTGTCGAGCTTGATGCGGCCCTGGTCGGCGAGCTGGCCGCCGCCCTCGGCGTAGAACGGGGTGCGGTCGAGGACGACCTCGACCTCGTCGCCCTCGGAGGCCGCCGGCGAGGAGACGCCGTTGACCAGCAGGCCGACGATCGTGGACTCGCCCTGGGTGGTGGCGTAGCCGGTGAACTCGGTGGCGCCGGAGCCGTCGGCGATCTCGCGGTAGGCGGACATGTCCGCGTGACCGGTCTTCTTGGCCTTGGCGTCGGCCTTGGCGCGGTCGCGCTGCTCCTGCATCAGACGGCGGAAGCCCGGCTCGTCCACGGAGAGGCCCTGTTCGGCGGCCATCTCCAGGGTGAGGTCGATCGGGAAGCCCCAGGTGTCGTGGAGCAGGAACGCCTTGTCGCCGGAGAGGACCGTGCCGCCGGCGGCCTTGGTCTCGGTGACGGCGGTGTCGAGGATGTTCGTGCCGCCCTTGAGGGCCTTGAGGAAGGCGGCCTCTTCGGCGAGCGCGACGGTCTCGATGCGCTTGCGGTCGGTGACCAGCTCCGGGTACTGCTGCCCCATCGTCTCGATCACGACGTCGACGAGGTCCTTGACCACCGGGCCGGTGGCGCCCATGAGGCGCATGTTGCGGATGGCGCGGCGCATGATGCGGCGCAGCACGTAGCCGCGGCCCTCGTTGCCGGGGGTCACGCCGTCGCCGATGAGCATCACGGAGGTGCGGACGTGGTCGGCGACCACGCGCAGCGAGACGTCCGTGTTCTGAGCGGCTCCGTAGCGCACGCCGGTCAGCTCGGTGGCCTTGTCCATGACCACGCGCAGGGTGTCGGTCTCGTACATGTTCCGCACGCCCTGCAGGATCATCGCGAGGCGTTCGAGGCCGAGACCGGTGTCGATGTTCTTCGAGGGCAGGTCGCCGAGGATCGGGAAGTCTTCCTTCCCGTCGCCCGCGCCTCGCTCGTACTGCATGAAGACCAGGTTCCAGATCTCCACGTAGCGCTCGTCGTTGACGGCGGGGCCGCCCTCGACGCCGAACTCGGGGCCGCGGTCGTAGTTGATCTCGGAGCACGGACCGCAGGGTCCCGGGACGCCCATGGACCAGAAGTTGTCCTTCTTGCCCAGGCGCTGGATGCGCTCCTGCGGGACGCCGATCTTGTCGCGCCAGATGGCCTCGGCCTCGTCGTCGTCGAGGTAGACCGTGATCCAGAGCTTCTCCGGCTCCAGGCCGTAGCCGCCGTCCGCCACGGAGCCGGTGAGCAGCTCCCAGGCGTAGCGGATGGCGCCTTCCTTGAAGTAGTCGCCGAAGGAGAAGTTGCCGCACATCTGGAAGAACGTGCCGTGGCGGGTGGTCTTGCCGACCTCTTCGATGTCCGGCGTGCGGACGCACTTCTGCACGCTGGTGAGCGTGGACGCCGGCGGCTTGACCTCGCCCAGGAAGTAGGGCTTGAAGGGCACCATGCCGGCGGGCACCAGCAGCAGAGTCGGGTCGTCCGCGATGAGCGACGCCGAAGGGACAACGGTGTGACCGCGCTCCTCGAAGAAGCTCAGCCAGCGGCGGCGGATTTCAGCCGACTCCATCAGTGGTCCTCATTCCGGTTGTACGTGACCGCCGAGCGGTTCGGGCGGTGTGTCGTCTTGTCGTTCTGGTGGTACGCGATGGCCCGCAGGCGCCGCGGCCCGGGGAGGGCGGTGACGTTGTCGGGCCGATCGGGATCCTGGGTGAGCCCCAGTGCGTCGTTCAGCTCGTCCTCGCGCTGCGTCATTCCCGCCTTGACGTCGAGGGCGAAGTCCTTGAGGCGGTGCCCCGCCTCCACGGCCTTGTCTGCGGCCTGGGCGGCGAGGCTCTCCGGCGTCAGCTTCTTCAGCTGCCGGTTGACCTTGGTGGTGGCCCACACGCCTGCGGCGGCGCCTGCGGTGAACCAGAAGGCTCGGCGGAACATCGGCGGTCTCAGCCCTTCTGCTTGCGGCGTCCCGGCGCCGGCACGGTACGGCCGACGATCACGGAGCGGCGCGTGGTCTTCGCGGGCGCCTGCTCGCCCCGGCCCAGCGCCTTGCGGACGCCGTAGCCGAAGGCCGCCACCTTGACCAGCGGGCCGCCGAAGGTGGAGGCCACGGTCGAGGAGAGGGCGGAGGCGTTGGAGGTGACTTCCTGGACGTCGCTCGCGATGGCGTCGACCCGGTCGAGCTGGGTGCGCGCGGAGCGGACGGTGGTGGAGGCGTCGGCGAGCAGGGGGACGGCCTGCTCGGTCACGTCGGCCACCAGCTTGGTGGTCGCCCTGAGCACCTGGGCGAGCCTCACCAGCACCACGGCGAGGAAGGAGACCAGGATGGCCCAGAAGACGGCCACGAGGATCCCGGCCACCTCTCCACCGGACACTTAGCACCGCTTCCTGAACTGGGGAACCCGACGAGAAAAAGTCTCCTCCGACCCTATCGCGCCGGAGATCCGCCGCAGTACCTGAATTCGGAGGTCGACGCCCGCGCGGCCGGCGGCGCCGGACGCCCGCCTTGTACCGAGCGCGTCCGGGTCTGTACTCTCCGTGTCCCATGCGACACGGACCCCTCCCGAATGCGACCCGGGGCAATCTTCCCTCGGAACTGAGTTCCTTCGTCGGGCGGGGTGACGAACTGGCCGGGCTCGGGCGCCTGCTGGAGTCCTCGCGGCTGGTGACGGTGACCGGGACGGGCGGGGTGGGCAAGTCCCGGCTGGCGCTCGCGGCGGCCCGCGCGTGGGCCCGGGGGGCGGAGGAACGCTCCTGCGACGGGGTCTGGACGGCCGACCTGTCCTCCGTGCGCGATCCGGCCCTGCTCGAGTTCACGCTGGCCGAGGCCCTCGGGCTCACCGACCACACCACGCGGCCGCCCCGCACGGTCCTCGCGGAGCACCTGGCCGACCGGCGGCTCCTGCTGCTCGTGGACGGCTTCGAGCAGCTGGTCGAGGAGAGCGCCGAGCTGCTGCGGGAGCTGTTGCGCCGCTCCCCCGGCCTGCGGGTGCTCGCGGCGGGCCGGCGGCCGCTGGGCCTGGAGGGGGAGGCGGTGTTCCCGTTGGCCCCGCCGGCGCCGGAGCAGGCCCTGGAGCTGCTGGTCGCGCGGGCGACGGAGGCGGATCCCGCCTTCGCGGCGACGGCGACGGGGCCGGGCCGGGCGGCCCTGGTCGAGCTGTGCGCACGCCTCGACGGGATCCCGTTGGCGCTGGAGCTGGCGGCGGGCCGGTTGCGCACGCTCTCCCCGGAGCAGGTGCTGGCCCGACTGGAGGACCGTTTCGCGCTGCTGACCGGCGGCGCGCGCGGGTCCCTGCCCCGGCACCGGGCGCTGCGGACCGCGATCGGCTGGAGCCACGAGCTGTGCACCCCGCGGGAGCGCCTGCTGTGGGCCCGGCTGTCGGTGTTCGCCGGGCGCTTCGACCTGGACGCCGCCGAGTACGTGTGCGCCGGCGAGGGCCTGCCGGTGGACGAGGTGCTCGACCTGGTCGGGGAGCTGCTGGCGCAGTCGGTGCTGTCCCGGGAGGAGACGCCCGCCGGGGTCCGCTACCGGATGCTGGAGACCGTACGGATGTACGGGGCGGGGTGGCTGGAGTCGACGGGTGACGCGACGCGGCTGCGGCGTCGCCACCGGGACTGGTACGTGGGCCTGGCGACCTGGTGCGAGCTGGACTGGTTCAGCCCGCGCCAGCGGGAGGTGGCGGCCCTGGTCGAAGGGGAGCTGGGGAACCTCCGACTGGCACTGGAGTGCTGCCTGGACGATCCACGGGAGGCGCACCTGGCGCAGTACCTGGCGGGCACCCTCTGGTTCTTCTGGGCCGGCTGCGGGCGGCTCACCGAGGGCCGGCACTGGCTGGAGCGGGCCCGGGAGGCGGGCCGGGCGGAGGAGGAGTACGAGGGGTCGCGGCTGAAGACGCTGTGGGTGCTCGGCTACGTGGCGGCGCTCCAGGGCGACGCGGTGGCCTCGATGGGCGCGCTGCACGAGTGCCGGGACGCCGCCGAGCGGACCGGGAACCGGGTGGCCTCCGCCTACGCCGTGCACCGGCTGGGCTGCCTGGCGCTGGTCTCGGACGACATGGCGCGGGCCGGGCGGCTGCTGGGGGCGGCGCTGGAGCTGTACCGGGAGGCCGGGGAGCTGAACAGCAACGTCCTGATGTGCCAGGTGGAGCTGGGGATGGCGCTGGCCTTCCAGGGGGACCTGGCGGGCGCGGTCTCGCTGAGCGAGGAGGTCCGCGAGATCTGCCGGGAGCGCGGGGAGCGCTGGACCAAGGCGTACGCCCTCTACGTCCTCGCGTACGCGGCCCTGGACTCCGGGGACACCGGGGCGGCGCGCCGGCTGCTGACCGAGTGCGTGGGCGTCAACCACGCCTTCCGCGATCTGGTGGGGCTGGTGCTGGCGCTGGAGCTGTTGGCGCTGGTCACGGCGGTGGAGGGGCGGCCGGCCGAGGCGGCGGTGCTCCAGGGCGGGGCGGAGCGGATGTGGGACGGCGTGGGGCTGCGCCTCTTCGGCTCGGGGTACTTCAACGCCCCGCGGCTGATGTGCCGGGAGCGGGCGGGCGAGGTGTTGGGCGCGGAGCGGTACGAGGCCTGCGCGCGGCACGGCCGGGCCCTGTCGGCGGAGGAGCTGGTCGAGCGGGCGCTGCGGGCCCCCGATCCGGAGCCGGAACCGCGGCCGGAGCCCGCGTGGCCCGCGGGACGGCTGCCGAGGCCCCGCGACGGGGAGGCGGCGGGCGCCGGCGCGGCGGCGGGCGCGGTGGAGCGTCCGGACAGCAGGAAGCCCGCCGGCTCCCCCAAGGGGGAACCGACGGGCTGACCAGCCTGTGAGGCTACGTCCGCCGAATCAGCGGGCGTAGTACTCGACGACGAGCTGCTCGTCGCAGATGACCGGGATTTCCTTGCGGTTCGGGTCACGGTCCAGGCGGAAGGCCAGGGCCTTCAGGTTGACCTGCAGGTAGCGCGGGGTCTCGCCCTCGCCTGCGTAGCCACCCTCACGGGCGACCTGGAACGGAACCTTCTCGCGGCTGCGCTCGCGAACGGTGATGACGTCGTCCGGGCGGACACGGAACGACGGCTTGTCGACCTTGGCGCCGTTGACCTCGATGTGGCCGTGGACGACCATCTGGCGGGCCTGGTAGATGGTCCGGGCGATGCCCGAACGCAGCACCAGGGCGTCGAGACGACGCTCGAGCTCGACGACCAGCGCCTCGCCCGTCTTGCCCTCGGCCTTCTTCGCGCGGTCGTACGCGCGGGCCATCTGACGCTCGGAGATGTCGTACTGCGCGCGCAGACGCTGCTTCTCCAGCAGACGGACCTTGTAGTCCGAGTTCTGCTTGCGGCCACGGCCGTGCTCGCCCGGCGGGTAGGGGCGGGCCTCGAAGTACTTGACGGCCTTCGGCGTCAGGGCGATGCCGAGAGCGCGAGACTTCTTGACCTTGGGTCGCTTCTGGTTCACGTGGAACCTACCTCCATGTAAGTTAGGTGAGGCTTACCTTAGCGAGGAGGACGTAATGTCTCGACCACATGGGATCC
This sequence comes from Streptomyces sp. NPDC048606, assembly GCF_040650855.1. Taxonomy (NCBI): domain Bacteria; kingdom Bacillati; phylum Actinomycetota; class Actinomycetes; order Kitasatosporales; family Streptomycetaceae; genus Streptomyces; species Streptomyces sp. NPDC048606. The sequence goes on from NZ_JBEZIB010000014.1 coordinate 136,851, forward strand.
CCCTGCCCAGTGCGCAGCGCAGTTCGAATTCCAACGAAACGGAATCCGCTTGCGCCGACGATAAGCAAGGTCAGCCGCGTCCCAGGGAAGGCGTTCGGCAGCTCACCGGAGCCGAACGCGTACGAACCCTCGTAGAGTCCAACGCCTCAGTATCCCTCACGCTGCCGGGTGCTCTTGACCAGGCGGAGTTCGGGACGGGGATGCCGGTCGCACGGACCGTCACCCCGGACGGGGACGTGATCCTCCTCGTTTCCGGGGAATCCGCGGCTGCCAGGGCGGCCGCTCACGCCCAGGACGACGACCTCACGGCCGTGATCGAGATCACGGACGTGGCGCCGGTGTCCGTGCCCCATCGTATACGGGGTCGCGCCTGGCTGGCCGGGTGGCTGACGCCCGTACGCGGTGACGACCGCGCCCCCTGCGCCGCCCTCCTCGCCGAGCGGCAACCGGTGGGCGAGCTGCTCGGCATGTCCGAGTCCCTCGACGCCCCCCACACCGGCCGCCCCGCCTGGATGATGCTGCGCCTGGAGGTCGGCGAGATCTCCGTGGACGACCTGTGGGGCGCCGAGCGCGTGGACCCGGAGGAGCTGGCGGCCGCCGAACCCGACCCCGTCTCGGCCCACGAGGCGGAGCTGCTCCAGCACCTGCACTCCGCCCACGCCGAGCGGATCGCCGACCTGTGCGCGCTGCTGGGCGCCCGCGACACCGCCGGCATGACCGCCGTACCCCTCGCCCTGGACCGCCTCGGCCTGCGCGTGCGCTTCACCGGAGCGCCCGGCAGCGCCTCCTTCGACGCCCGCTTCGACTTCCCGGAGCCCGTGAAGGACATCTGCGGACTGCGGCGGGCCATGCACCACCTCTTCGCGGCCGCCTCTCACTAGGCGTACGGCACTAGGGAGGGCAGGCGGCCAGCAGCGCCCGGAGCGCCGACTGCTCGGGCGGGGTGACGGACAGCGCGTACTTCGCCTTGATGCCGACGTAGCGGCGCGCGTACTCGCACCGGTACGCCTGCCGGGGCGGCACCCACTTGTCGGCGGTCCTGCTGCCCTTGTCCTGGTTCGTCTGCTTGTCCACCGCGAGCAGGACGTCGAGGTCGTTCGCGTACTCCAGCCTGCGCCGCGGGGTCCAGGCGTACGCGCCGGCCCGCCAGGCCGCGCCGAGCGCCACCACGTGGTCCGTCTGGATCTGCGAGGCGCGCCGGTAGGAGTAGGGCAGCGCCTTGCCGGTGTACGGATCGTGCAACACCCCGGAGAGCACCACGCACGGGTTGCGGTCGCCCTCGCGCAGCTCGGCCAGGTCCCGCCGCAGCACGTCGTCCCGGGTGTCGCAGCCGTTGCGGCCGCCGATCGCGTCGGTCTCGTCCGACCAGGTGCGGCCGAACTCCTCCCGCCGGTACGTCTGCCAGTTCCGGCCCCACTCCACCTTCAGCCCCGCCAGCAGCCGCCCCGCCGTCGCCGCGTCCGGCGGGAATCCCGCGCTCGCGAGCGGCACCCGCGCCACGAGCCCCGCGGCGCTGGCCCGCGCCCGCGCGGCCTCGTCGTCGTGGTGGCATCCGGTGAGCGCCGCCACCACCGTCAGGGCCAGGAGCACGGCACGACGTCCCATGCCCGGAGCCTAGGTGCTCCCTCCCCGATCCCGCCCGATCCGCGCCGGTCAGGAACCCGAACCGCCCCGCAGGCGCTCACGGACCTTGTCCACCACGTCCGCGTACCGCGCCTCGGCGCCGTAGCGGGTGGGCTCGTAGTACCGCTTGCCGTGCAGCTCGTCGGGGGCGTACTGCTGCGCCGCGATGGCGCCCGGCACGTCGTGCGGGTAGACGTAGCCCACCGCGTGCCCCAGCTTGGCCGCGCCCTTGTAGTGCCCGTCGCGCAGGTGCGTCGGCACCGGACCGGTGAGCCCGGCCCGTACGTCGGCCAGGGCCGCGCCGATCGCCGTCGTGGCGGTGTTCGACTTGGGGGCCAGCGCGAGCGCGATCGTGGCGTGCGACAGGGTCAGGGCGGCCTCGGGGAAGCCGATCATCGCCACCGCCTGGGCCGCCGCCACCGCGAGCGGCAGGGCGCTCGGATCGGCGAGGCCGATGTCCTCGCTCGCGGAGATCATCAGGCGGCGCGCGATGAACCGCGGGTCCTCCCCCGCCTCGATCATCCGGGCCAGGTAGTGCAGCGCGGCGTCCACGTCGGAGCCGCGGATGGACTTGATGAGGGCGCTCGCCACGTCGTAGTGCTGGTCGCCGTCCCGGTCGTACTTGACGGCGGCCCGGTCGACGGCCTCCTCCAGGGTCTGGAGGGTGATCTCCGCCTCGCCCTTGGCGAGGGCCGAGCCCGCCCCGGCCTCCAGGGCCGTCAGCGCCCGGCGCGCGTCACCGCCGGCGATCCGCAGCAGGTGCGCCTCGGCGTCGGCCGGCAGGGTCACCGCCCCGCCCAGGCCCCGCTCCTCCGTCAGCGCGCGCCCCATCAGGGCGCTGAGGTCCTCGTCGGTGAGCGGTTCGAGGGTGAGCAGAAGCGAGCGCGACAGCAGCGGGGAGATGATCGAGAAGTACGGGTTCTCGGTGGTCGCCGCGATCAGGGTGACCCAGCGGTTCTCCACGGCCGGCAGCAGGGAGTCCTGCTGCGCCTTGCTGAAGCGGTGGATCTCGTCGAGGAAGAGGACGGTCTCCTTGCCGTACCCGCCGGCGGCCCGCTTGGCGCCCTCGATGACCGCCCGGACCTCCTTGACCCCGGCGGTGATCGCCGACAGTTCGACGAACCGCTTGCGCGTGGCCTGGCTGACCACGTAGGCGAGGGTGGTCTTGCCGATCCCGGGAGGACCCCAGAGGATCACCGACGAGGCCCCGGCCGGACCCCCGGCCCCCTCCCCCACCAGGCGGCGCAGCGGCGAGCCGGGCTTCAGCAGGTGCTGCTGGCCGACCACCTCGTCCAGGGTGCGGGGGCGCATGCGGACGGCGAGCGGCGAGCTCGCGGGGTCCTTCTCCCGGCGTTCCTCGGCGGCGGCGGTGAAGAGGTCTGGTTCCACACCGGAAGCCTATGCGAGGCCGCCGACAGCGCGGCCCCGGGCGACGGCGGCGGCCCCGGACGACGGGGTCGCCCCCGGGGCCGCCGGTCGCGCGCGATCGGCTCAGGAGGTCCAGAAGTCCCACCAGCGGGTCAGGATCAGCATGCCGATGATCCCGACGTGGAGCACGGGCAGGACCCAGGTGAACTCGTCGAGGAAGCCGCGCAGCCAACCGGGGGCGGGCAGCAGGCCCTGGCGCACGTTGTGGGAGGTCACGTACCAGAACATGACGATCGTGGCGACCCAGGCCAGGCAGCACCACAGGCACAGGGAGTTGATGTTGTACAGCGACTGGTACGTCAGCCAGGCGCAGAAGACGACGCCGAAGAGCATGCCCGCGTTGAGGGTGAGCCAGTACCAGCGGCCGAAGCGGGCGCCGGCCAGCAGGCTCATGCCGACGCAGATCACGATCCCGTAGGCGACGAGCCCCATCATCGGGTTCGGGAAGCCGAAGGCCGCCGCCTGCTCGCTCTTCATGATGTTGCCGCAGGAGACGATCGGGTTCAGGCTGCAACCCGGCGTGAAGTTCGGGTCCTCCAGCAACTTGAACTTGTCGATGGTGATCACCCACGCCGCGAGCAGTCCCGCCGCTCCGGTGATCACGAGCAGCAGGGCCAGGGCCCGGCCGCCGCCGTACGTCCGCGGTGCGGTGTCCGCCCCGGCAACCGTTGTCGTCATACCCGCCCGCTCCACATCTGCAAGGTCATCAAGCACCGGCCATTGTGCCGTACATGTCCGCTCCTCCACCGTTCGGTGGGGATAAGGAAGCGGGGCGGGGCCGGGGATCGTCTCCCCCGCCCCGCCCCGTTCCGGGACGGCCGCGATCAGACCAGACGGGCCTTGACCACCTCGACCAGGTCGGCCACGGCGACCGGGGTCTGCTCACCGGCCTCCATGTCCTTGAGCTGGACGACGCCCTCGGCGAGGTCGCGCTCGCCGGCCACGACGGCGAAGCGGGCGCCGGAGCGGTTCGCGTCCTTCATGGCGCCCTTGAGGCCCTTGCCGCCGTACGAGAAGTCCGCCGCGACCCCGGCCCGGCGCAGCTCGGTCACCTTGCCGAACAGCACCCGGCGGGCCTCCTCGCCCAGCGCCACCGCGAACACGGAGGTGGCGGCCGGGATGTCCAGCTCCACGCCCTCGGCCTCCAGGGCCAGGACGGTGCGGTCCACGCCGAGCGCCCAGCCGACGGAGGGCAGCGCCGGGCCGCCGATCATCTCGGACAGGCCGTCGTAGCGGCCGCCGCCGCCGACCGCCGACTGCGAGCCCAGGCCGTCGTGGACGAACTCGAAGGTGGTGCGGGTGTAGTAGTCGAGGCCGCGCACGAGCTTCTCGTCGTCCTCGAAGGCGACCCCGGCGGCCGTGATCAGCGCCCGGACCTCCTCGTGGTACGCCTTGCACGCGTCGCACAGGTAGTCCCGCAGCATCGGGGCGCCGACCAGCTGCTTCTGGACGTCGGCCCGCTTGTCGTCGAGGACGCGCAGCGGGTTGATCTCGGCCCGGCGGATGGTCTCGGCGTCGAGGTCGAGGCCGCGCAGGAAGGTCTGGAGGGCCTCGCGGTAGACGGGGCGGCACTCCTTGTCGCCGAGCGAGTTCAGCAGGATGCGGAAGTTCCGCAGGCCCAGCGAGCGGTACGCCTGGTCGGCCAGGATGATCAGCTCGGCGTCCAGCGCCGGGTCCTCGGCGCCGATCGCCTCGGCGCCGACCTGCGAGAAGTGGCGGTAGCGGCCCTTCTGGGGGCGCTCGTAGCGGTAGTAGGAGCCGGAGTACCAGAGCTTGACCGGCAGGTTGCCCTGCTTGTGGAGGCTGGCCTCCAGCGCGGCGCGCAGGACGGAGGCGGTGCCCTCGGGGCGCAGGGCGAGCTGGTCGCCGCCCTTGGTCTCGAAGGCGTACATCTCCTTGGAGACGATGTCGGTGGACTCGCCGACGCCGCGCGCGAACAGGCCCACGTCCTCGAAGCCGGGGGTCTCGATGTAGCCGTAGCCGGAGTTGCGCAGCGGGGCGGAGATGGCCTCGCGCACCGCCAGGTACTTGACGGAGACCGGCGGGATCAGGTCGTACGTGCCCTTGGGGGCCTTGAAGGTGCTCACGAAACTCTCGTCACATTCCTCGTCGTGGGGCGGCGGTGCCGTTCCCCAGGCCGGCGGCGACCTCCCGCAGGTACGGGTTGGTCGCGCGCTCGCGGCCGATGGTGGTCTGGGAACCGTGGCCGGACAGCACCACCGTCGAGTCGTCCAGGGGCAGGCACACGCGGGCCAGCGACTGGAGCATCTCGGCGTGGGAGCCGCCGGGCAGGTCGGTGCGTCCGATGGAGCCGGCGAAGAGCAGGTCGCCCGAGAAGAAGACGGGCGGGATGTCGGCCCGCTCGGGCATCCTGAAGGTCACCGACCCCTTGGTATGACCGGGCGCGTGCGCCACCGAGAACTCCATCCCGGCCAGCTTCAGGGTGCTTCCGTCGGTCAGCTCGCGGACGTCGTCCGGCTCGCCCACGGTCAGTTCCCCCATGAGCGGCTGCCCGATGGAGCGGCCCAGGGCCTTCTCCGGGTCGCTCATCATGTAGCGGTCCTCGGGGTGGATCCAGGCCGGTACGTCGTGTGCTCCGCACACCGGGACCACGGAGGCCACATGATCGATGTGGCCGTGGGTCAGGACGACCGCGACGGGCTTGAGCCGATGCTTCTTCAGCGTCTCCTCGACACCCTGGGTGGCCTGGTGGCCCGGGTCGATGATGACGCACTCCTCACCGGCGGCGGGGGCGACCAGGTAGCAATTGGTCCCCCAGGCCCCGGCGGGGAACCCGGCAATCAGCACGTTCGTCCTCAATCGTCGTCCGGCGGGAGGCAGCGGATCGGAATCTGCTGCTCAGAGCCTACCGGCGCCGCTCATTACACAGCGAACCCATATACGGTACGGCCTAACCGAGCCCGGACAGCGGTACCAGAGACGTACAAGGAGACGACCCGGTGGTCACGAGCGATCAGCGGCGGCGACAGCTCGCCAAGGAGAAATTCGAGCGCCAGCAGAAGCGCCGGGCGGAGGCCCGCCGCAAGGCGCGGCAGCGCTGGGCGATCGCGGGGGCCGCCGGGGCCGTGGTGGTGGCGACCCTGGTCGGCCTCGTCGTGGGCGGCGTCTTCGACTCGAAGGACACGAAGGACGCGGCGGCCGAGCCCTCGCCCTCGGCGTCCGCGCCCACCCCCAAGCAGTCGCCGTCCCCGGCGATGGCGATCGACGACAAGGCGAAGTACTCCTTCGACCTGAAGACGAGCGCGGGCGACGTCCGCTTCGAGATGGACGCGTCGAAGACCCCGCAGACGGTGAACTCCTTCAAGGCCCTGGCCGACAAGGGGTTCTTCGACAAGACGAAGTGCCACCGCCTGGTGACCGGCGGGATCAAGGTGCTCCAGTGCGGTGACCCGGAGGGCACCGGTCGGGGCGGTCCGGGCTACAACATCCCGGACGAGAACCTGGATTCCCTGGGCAAGCCGAACGAGCAGGGCCAGGTGGTGTACCCGGCCGGCACGGTCGCGATGGCCAACACCGGTCAGCCCGGCACGGGCGGCAGCCAGTTCTTCCTCGTCTACGAGGACAGCCCGCTGGCCCCCACCTACACCCCGTTCGGCAGGATCGACGCGGCCGGGCTGAAGGTCGTCCAGGAGATCGCCAAGGCGGGTACCGCCGACGGCGCCCCGGACGGCGCCCCCAAGACCCCCGTGACCATCGAGAAGGGCACCGTCACCAAGAACTAGACCGGGACCGGCGCCCCGGGACCGGCGGGCCGCGTGCCCGTACGTCGATATTGCGTCGTGCGGGATGCGGACAGCCGGCCCGGCGGTCGCCTATGTTGGCGTTGTGCAGGGCGGGCGGTGCCCGCCCCAGGAAACTGTGGACGATGCCCGGGGGCGAACCCCTCACGGGCATCAGGTGGAGGAGGCGCTGTGAGCAGCGACCCGTGGGGCCGAGTCGACGAGACCGGCACCGTGTACGTGCGTACTTCCGAGGGCGAGCAGGTCGTCGGCTCGTGGCAGGCGGGCACCCCTGAGGAGGCCCTGGCCTACTTCGAGCGCAAGTACGAGGGCCTGGTGGTCGAGATCGGCCTCCTCGAACGACGGGTGCGGACCACCGACCTGTCCGCCAAGGACGCCCAGACGGCCATCGACCACCTGCGCACGCAGGTGGACGAGCACCACGCCGTGGGTGACCTGGAGGCGCTGCGCGTCCGGCTCGACAAGCTGGTGGCGACGGTGGACTCGCGCCGTGAGGAGCGCAAGGTCCAGAAGGCCAAGCAGGCGGACGAGGCGCGGACCGCGAAGGACTCCCTGGTCACCGAGGCCGAGCAGCTGGCGCAGAGCGACCAGTGGCGCAGCGCCGGTGAGCGGCTGCGGGCCCTGGTGGACATCTGGAAGGGTCTGCCCCGGCTCGACCGCAAGTCGGACGACGAGCTGTGGCACCGCTTCTCGCACGCCCGTTCCGCCTTCTCCAAGCGGCGCAAGGCCCACTTCGCCGCCCTGGACGCCCAGCGCGAGGACGCCCGCAAAGCGAAGGAGAAGCTGGTCGCCGAGGCGGAGTCGCTGTCGAAGTCGACGGACTGGGGTCCGACGGCGGCCCGCTACCGCGAGCTGATGGACAGCTGGAAGGCCGCGGGCCGGGCGCAGCGCGAGGCCGAGGACGACCTGTGGAACCGTTTCCGCGGGGCGCAGGACGTGTTCTTCGCGGCGCGCGGCGAGGTCTTCGCGGAGCGCGACGCCGAGCAGGTCGAGAACCTGAAGCTGAAGGAGGAGCTCGCCGTCGAGGCGGAGAAGCTCGTCCCGGTGACGGACCTGAAGGCGGCCCGTGCCGCGTTCCGCTCCCTCAACGAGCGCTGGGAGGCCATCGGCCACGTGCCGCGGGACGCCCGTCCCAAGGTCGAGGGCCGGATGCACGCCGTGGAGCGGGCCATCCAGGAGGCCGAGGAGGGCGAGTGGCGGCGTACGAACCCGGAGGCGCGGGCCCGTGCGGCCGGTCTGACGGGTCAGCTGCAGGCGGCCGTCGACAAGCTGCGTGGGCAGATCGACGCGGCGCGCGCCGCGGGCAACAACGCGAAGGCCGACAAGCTGGCCCGGGAGCTGGAGGGTCGGCAGGCCCTGCTGGACCAGGCGCTGAAGGGTCTTGAGGAGTTCGGCGGCTGACGCCGGCCGCCTCGCGCCGCGGGCACCGTCGGACCTCTCCGGCGGTGCCCGTTCGCTTTCGCGGCGCGTCCGGCGGACGCGGCACCCGTATCCCGTACCCCATTTGTTACGTGGTCCGAACACAGGGTGCGCGCCGGCGGCACCTGACACCTGTGTACCGTTGTACGGTGCCGCAGGTGGCGGCCTTCTGCCGGGCGACGACCAGGATTGAATGTGACGCATACCCAGATACGCGCTGATGTCCCAGACGCACTACTCGTTGCCGAGCCGCTCACCAGCAAGAAGGACTCCGGCCTCCGAGGTGTCGGACGGCGCGTACGCGACAGCCTGGTGCGGGCCCGGAAGGCGCTGCTGATCCACATCGCGCTGCGCGCCACCGGACTGGCGGTCATGGCGGTCTGGGCCGAGCGCAAGGACGTGCGGCCTCTGGAGATCCTCGGCGGTCGCTGGGACGCGATCTACTACCTGCACATCGCCGAGAACGGTCTGACCACCCCGCTGGCGACCCCGTCGCCGTGCGCCTTCGCGGGGCCGAGCTGCCAGATGGCGTTCTTCCCCGTCTATCCGATGCTGACGCGCTGGACCTCGTACGCCACCGGGCTGCCCATGAACTGGGTGGGCATGGGGCTGGCCCTGCTCGCGTCGGTGGTCGCGGCCTGGGGCATCTTCGCGGTCACCGACAAGATCTACGGTCGTCGCGTCGCGCTCTTCACCTGCGCGCTGTTCGCGATCGTGCCGGCCGCGCTGGTCCAGTCGATGGCGTACACCGAGCCGCTGTTCCTGGCCCTGTCGGTGTGGGCGATGTACGCGGTGATGACGAAGTCCTGGTTGACGGCGGGCGTGCTGGCCTTCTTCGCCGGGGCCACCCGGCCGTCGGGTTCGGCCATCGTCGCGGCCGTGGTGCTGGCGGGCGTCTGGGAGTTCGTCCAGTGGCGGCGCGGTCGTCGTGCGCAGCGGCCGCCGGTGGGCCGGATCGTGGCGGCCTCGCTGATCGCCCCGCTGGGGTGGTTCGGTTACGTCGGCTACGTCGGCTGGCACTTCGGGCGCTGGGACGGGTACTTCGAGCTCCAGCGCCGTTGGGGTTCGGTCTACGACGGCGGCTTCGACACCCTGATCGAGCTGAAGAAGACCTTCACCGAGGTGCACACCACCCTCAACCACGTCGTGGTCTCGCTCACGGTGGTCACCGCGGTGGTGCTGTTCGTCCTGATGACGCGCAAGCGGCGGCCCCCGATGGTCGTGTGGATCTTCGCCGCGATGATCATGCTGATGGCGCTGGGCGGCGCGGGCTTCTACTTCTCGAAGATGCGCTTCATCATGCCCGCGTTCCCGCTGCTGTTCCCGTTCGCGCTGGCGCTGGCACGGGCCCGCCGGAGCACCGTGGTGTGGATCATCGGCTCCGCGACGGTGGTCTCGGCCCTCTTCGGCGGCAACCTGAACTTCGTCTGGTGGGGTTGTCCCTGATCCGACCCGGACGCCACCTGTCCTCGTGACGAAGGGCGCCACCCCCTCGGGGGTGGCGCCCTTCGCCGTTCCGGGACCGGGGCCGCGGTGGTACGAGGCCCGCGGCCCAGGGCCTCGGGCCTCGTACCTCGGTGCCTACGGCCTGCGGGCCGAGGTGACGCGGTAGACGTCGTAGACGCCCTCGACGCCCCGGACGGCCTTCAGGACGTGGCCCAGGTGCTTCGGGTCGCCCATCTCGAAGGTGAACCGGGAGGTGGCGACCCGGTCCCGCGAGGTCTGCACGGCCGCCGAGAGGATGTTGACGTGCTGGTCCGACAGGACCCGGGTGACGTCCGACAGCAGCCGGGACCGGTCCAGCGCCTCGACCTGGATGGCCACCAGGAAGACGGAGGACTGGGTCGGCGCCCACTCCACCTCCAGCATCCGCTCGGGCTGCTGCGAGAGGGAGTCCACGTTCACGCAGTCGGCGCGGTGAACCGATACGCCACTGCCGCGGGTGACGAACCCGATGATCGGGTCGCCCGGCACCGGGGTGCAGCAACGGGCCAGCTTCACCCAGACGTCGTCGACGCCCTTGACCACCACGCCGGGGTCGGCGCTGCCGCGCCGCTTGCTTCGCCCGCGCGCCGGCGGGATGCTCTCCTCGATGTCCTCGTTCGCGGCCTCCTCGCCGCCGAGGGCCTGCACGAGCTTCTGCACGACGCCCTGCGCGGCCACGTGGCCCTCGCCGATCGCCGCGTACAGGGAGGAGATGTCGGGGTAGCGCATCTCGTGCGCGAGGGTGACGAGCGAGTCGCCGGTCAGGATGCGCTGGATCGGCAGGTTCTGCTTGCGCATGGCCCGCGCGATGGCGTCCTTGCCGTGCTCGATGGCCTCGTCGCGGCGCTCCTTGGAGAACCAGGCACGGATCTTGTTGCGGGCCCGGGGCGATTTGACGAAGCCGAGCCAGTCGCGGGACGGGCCCGCGCCCTCGGCCTTGGAGGTGAAGACCTCGACGAGGTCGCCGTTGTCGAGGGTCGATTCGAGCGGTACGAGGCGCCCGTTGACCCGCGCCCCTATGGTGCGGTGACCGACCTCGGTGTGGACGGCGTAGGCGAAGTCCACGGAGGTCGCCCCGGCGGGCAGCGCGATGACGTCGCCCTTGGGGGTGAAGACGAAGACCTCGTTGCGGGAGAGGTCGAAGCGCAGCGAGTCCAGGAACTCGCCCGGGTCCTCGGTCTCCTTCTGCCAGTCGAGCAACTGCCGCAGCCAGGCCATGTCGTTGACGGTGTCCTGGCCGGCGCTGCCCTTGGCGGCCTGCGGGACGTCCGTGCGGACCTTGGAGGTGCCGGCGACGGTCTGCTGCTTGTACTTCCAGTGCGCGGCGATGCCGTACTCGGCGCGGCGGTGCATGTCGAAGGTGCGGATCTGGAGTTCGACCGGCTTGCCGCTGGGTCCGATGACCGTCGTGTGGAGCGACTGGTACATGTTGAACTTGGGCATCGCGATGTAGTCCTTGAACCGGCCGGGGACCGGGTTCCAGCGCGCGTGCACCGTGCCGAGGGCCGCGTAGCAGTCCCGGACGGTGTCCACGAGGACGCGGATGCCCACCAGGTCGTAGATCTCCGCGAAGTCACGGCCGCGGACGATCATCTTCTGGTAGACGCTGTAGTAGTGCTTGGGGCGGCCGGTGACCGTGGCCTTGATCCGGGCGGCTCTGAGGTCGGTCTGCACCTCGTCGGTGACGACGGCCAGGTACTCGTCGCGCTTGGGGGCGCGCTCGGCGACGAGCCGGACGATCTCGTCGTACATCTTGGGGTAGAGGATCGCGAAGGCGAGGTCCTCCAGCTCCCACTTGATGGTGTTCATGCCGAGGCGGTGGGCCAGCGGCGCGTAGATCTCCAGGGTCTCGCGGGCCTTCTTCTCCTGCTTCTCCCGCTTGAGGTAGCGCATGGTGCGCATGTTGTGCAGGCGGTCGGCGAGCTTGATGACGAGGACCCGGGGGTCCTTCGCCATGGCCACGACCATCTTGCGGACGGTCTCGGCCTGCGCCGCCTCGCCGAACTTGACCCGGTCGAGCTTGGTGACGCCGTCGACGAGCAGGGCCACGGCGTCGCCGAAGTCGCGGCGCAGCTGTTCGAGGCCGTACTCGGTGTCCTCGACGGTGTCGTGCAGCAGGCCCGCCATGAGGGTGGCGGGGTCCATGCCCAGCTCGGCGAGGATGGTGGTCACCGCGAGCGGGTGGGTGATGTACGGGTCGCCGCTCTTGCGCTTCTGACCGCGGTGCCAGCGCTCGGCGACCTGGTACGCCTGTTCGATCTGGCGCAGCGTCTCCGTGGAGATCTTCGGGTCGTTGCCGCGGACTATGCGGAGCAGGGGTTCCAGTACCGGGTTGTACGGGTTGGAACGCTGTACGCCGAGGCGTGCCAGCCTGGCGCGCACCCGGTTGGAGGACCCGGCCGGCTTCGCCGGAGCGGGCTTGACCGGCGGGGCCGGCGGGGGCGTGGCTGCGGCCGCCGCGGCCGCTTCGGCCTGCGGGTCGGGCTGCGCGGCGGAGAGTGGCTGGACCTCGTCTGGCAAGAGCGCTCCTCACGGGGGTCCCCCCAGACGGAGTCAGGGGGAGGATCCGGGGCCCCGGTCAGGTCCGGATAACCCATGGTAGCGAGGGTTCCGCCGGCCCGTTCCCCCGTGCCCGCCCCGCGGGACGGCGCCCTCGGCGCGGGGCCCGTACGACGAAGCGGCGGGCACCCGGGAGTCCCGGATGCCCGCCGCTTCGCGGTGCGCGGTGTCAGACCACGATGAGCGCGTCCAGCGGGGCGCCGGCGAGGGCGCCCGTGAGCTTCTCGCGGCCGGGGAGGAAGGACAGCTCCATCAGGACCGCCACTCCCGCGACCTCGGCGCCGGCCCGTCGGATCAGCTCCAGCGAGGCCTCGGCGGTGCCGCCGGTGGCCAGGACGTCGTCGATGACCATGATCTTGTCACCGGCCGACAGGTCCTCCGCGTGGACCTCGATCTCCGCGGTGCCGTACTCCAGCTCGTAGGCCTGGGAGAGCGTGGCTCCCGGGAGCTTGCCGGCCTTGCGGACCGGAACGAAGCCGATGCCCGCCTGGACGGCGACCGGGGCGGCGAGGATGAACCCGCGCGCCTCCAGGCCGACGATCTTCGTCGCGCCGTAGCGGCCCGCGAGGTCCACCAGCGCCCCCGTGAGGGCCGCGAAGGCCTTCGGGTCTGCCAGCAGCGGGGTGATGTCCTTGAACATCACCCCCGGCTTCGGGTAGTCCGGGACGTCCTTGATCCGGCTGAGCAGCAGCTCGCGGACCTCGGGGGAACAGGGCGCGGTGGTCACCGGCGACGCCTCCCCTGACCGCCCTGGCCCACGACCTCCGGCGAGTCCTCGCCGGTCTCGTCGACCTCGTCGGTGGACTCGCCCTTGGCACCGGCGGCCGCGCGCTTGGCGAGGACGCGCTTCTTCAGCGCCTTCATGGCCGGCTCGCGCTCCTTCAGGTCCGCGACCAGCGGGGTCGCGATGAAGATCGAGGAGTACGCACCGGCCGCGAGGCCGACGAACAGCGACAGCGAGATGTCGTTCAGCATGCCCGCGCCCAGGAAGCCGCCGCCGATGAACAGCAGGCCGGCGACCGGCAGCAGGGCGACGACGGTGGTGTTGATCGAGCGGACCAGCGTGCCGTTGATGCTGCGGTTGGCGATCTCGCTGTACGTGAAGCGGGTCTGCTTGGTGATGTCCTTCGAGCCCTCCTTCAGACCGTCGAAGACGACGACGGTGTCGTAGAGGGAGTAACCGAGGATCGTGAGCAGACCGATCACCGTGCCGGGGGTGACCTCGAAGCCCACCAGCGCGTACACGCCGACGGTGATCGTGAGGTCGTGGATCAGCGCGACCAGCGCGGCGACGGCCATGCGCCACTCGAAGGCGATGGCCAGGTAGATCACCACGAGGATCATGAAGATCCCGAGGCCCGTCCACGCCTTGTTGGCGATCTGCTCGCCCCAGCTCGGACCGACCAGGTCGGCGTTGATGTCGCCCGCGGGGACCTTGAGCTCGGTGGCGAGCTTCGCCTTGACGTCGGCCGCGGCCGAGGTGTCCAGACCGGAGATCTGGATGCGCAGGGCGCCGGTACCCAGCTCCTGCACGATCGCGTCGTGCCCCGAGACCTCCTCGGCGGTCTCCGTGGCCTTCGCCACCGAGACGGCCGTCTTCGGGGTGGTGAAGACGGCACCGCCCTTGAACTCGATGCCCATGTTGAGACCCTGGACGGCCAGGGCCACGATCGCCGTGATGGTGATCAGGATGGAAACGCCGTACCAGAGAAAGCGCTTGCCGACGAAGTCGTACCCGACCTCACCTCGGTACAGCTTGGCGCCGAGATCTCCCAGCTTCGACATCTCTCACGCCTCCTTTGCGTCGACGGGGGCGGGGACGGGACCGGTGCGGCGGGACCGGCGCAGCGGCGGCTTCGCGCCGAGACGCTCGGGGTCCAGCCCGGACCACGGGTGACCGCTCGAGAAGAACTTCGTACGCGCCAGCAGCGTCATGATCGGCTTGGTGAACAGGAACACCACGACCACGTCGAGCAGGGTCGTCAGACCCAGCGTGAAGGCGAAGCCCTGGACCTTGCCGACGGTGACGATGAAGAGCACCGCGGCGGCGAGGAAGGACACGAAGTCGGAGACCAGGATGGTGCGGCGGGCGCGCGGCCAGGCGCGCTCGACGGCCGGACGCAGGGTGCGGCCCTCGCGGATCTCGTCGCGGATGCGCTCGAAGTAGACGATGAACGAGTCCGCCGTGATGCCGATGGCGACGATGGCGCCACAGACTGCGGGCAGGTTCAGGGCGAAGCCGATGCCCTTGCCGAGCAGCGACATGATCGTGTACGTGAGGATCGCGGACACCATGAGGCTGACGATCGCGATGAACGCCAGACCGCGGTAGTAGACCAGCAGGTAGATCACGACGAGGATCAGGCCGATGGCACCGGCGATCAGACCGGCCTTCAGCTGCTCGCCGCCGAGGGCGGCGGTGACGGTGGTGACGCTGTCCTCGCTGAAGGAGAGCGGCAGGGCGCCGTAGGAGAGCATGTTGCCCAGGTCCTGGGCGCTCTGCTGGGTGAAGCCGCCGGAGATCTCGGCGTTGCCCCCGGTCAGCGCCTGGCTGACGGAGGGGTCGGAGATGACCTTGCCGTCGAGGACGATCGCGAACTGGTTCTGCGGGGACTGCTTGGTGGCGAGCTCACCGGTGATCTTGGCGAACTTGTCGGCGCCCTTGTCGGTGAACTGCATCGTGACGATCCACATGCCGCGCTGCGGGTCGATGACGCCCTTGGCGTCCTTCACGTCCTGGCCGTTGACCTGGGCCGGGCCCAGGACCCACTTGCCCCAGACGTCGCCGCGCTGGCCACAGGCCAGGACCGGGTCCTCGGGCCTGGCGCCCTTGCCCACGGCGGCGCGCTGGTCCTCCTTGGTGCAGTCCAGGGCGACGAAGCGGGCCTGGAGGTCGGCGACGGCGGGGTCCACGGGCGGCGCGCTCGGGGCGGGCGCGGACGCGGAGGGGGTCGCCTTGTTGTCGTCTGCCTTCTTCGACTCGCTCGCCGAGGGCGAGGGAGTGGGGGTGCTCGGGGCCTTGAGGGCCTCGCTGAGCACACGGCCCTGGGAAGTGGCGCTGGACGACGGGGTGGCCTGGCCGGAGGGCTTCGCGCCGCCTTCGGCCTTGGGGGCTCCGGACCCGCTCGCGGAGGGGGTCGGGGAAGCGGAGGTGCTCGGCTTCGGCTCGGGCGCCGCGGGGGCGCCGTCGGCGAAGGCCAGCACGGGGCGGAAGTACAGCTGGGCGGTGGTGCCGACCTGCTCGCGCGCCTGCTGCTCGTTCACGCCCTTGGGGATGTTCACGATGATGTGGTCGCGGCCCTGGGTCTGGACCTCGGCCTCCGAGACGCCGAGACCGTTGACGCGGCGGTCGATGATGCCGACCGCCGTGTTCATGTTGGTCTCGTTGATCGCGTCCGGTTTGCCGGGCTCGCTCTTGGCCTTGAGCGTGATGCTCGTACCGCCCGCGAGGTCGATCCCCAGACGCGGGGTCGTCTGCTTCGTGAGGAACATCCCCGCGGTGAGCGCCACCATCGCGATCAGGATGATGGCCAGGGCACGCCCCGGCCTCCCCTGAGCCCCCGTGGGCCGCCGGCCCTTCTTCGGTGCTGCCACCTTGTCGTTTCTCCCTGTCCAACCGTCCCGCGCCGGGTCAGCGCGCGGACGGCCACGAAATGTGTGGTGGGGACCCCTGCCCCCCGCAGAAGTTCACTGCGGGTACCGCGACGCCGCCGGTCGGACGTCGCCGCGGTCCCCGACCGGCCGCTACTTGGCGCCGGTCTCGCCGTCGGACTTGCCGTCCTTGGGCTCGTCGTCCTTGCCCAGGTCGAGCTTGGGGGTCTCGTCCGTACCGGAGTCCTTCGACAGGTCCGTCTTCGGGGACTCGGACTCGGTCAGCGAGGAGGCGTCGTCCGGGACGACCGGCGCGTCGCCGGTCAGGACGTCGGGCGTGCCGTGGACGATGCGGTTGTACTCCTCGTCCTCCAGCACGGCGCCGATGGCGTTCTTCGCGAAGATGGCGTGGACGCCGGGCGCCACCTCGAGGGTGACGGTGTCGTCACCGATCTCCTTCACCGTGGCGTACATGCCGCCGATGGTGCGGACACCGGTGCCGGGCGTCATTTCGTCGCGCATCTGCGCGGCCGCCTGCTGCTTCTTCTTGGCGGATCGGGTCATCAGGAACATCGCCCCGATGAGCACGATGAACGGGAGGAGTGTCACGAGATTCACGGGACGGAGATCCTTCGCACGACCGCACGGGAGACGGCCTTTTTCTACGGGGGTGGGCACGCCGACCCGAAGGGTCGGCATCGGCGGAGTCTAGGCGAGTCCGCACCGATGGAACAACGCCCAGCATGTCACCGCAGTTCCTGACCCGGGAAACGCCCGCGCCGTCAGGCCCCGAACAAGCCCTGTTGTCCGCTTGATCCACTCCCGGGGGCGGTGGGCGGGACGAGCCCCAGGTGGGCCCATGCCGCGGGGGTCGCGACCCGACCTCGGGGGGTACGGGCGAGCAGCCCCTCCCGGACCAGGAACGGCTCGGCGACCTCCTCGACGGTCTCGCGCTCCTCGCCGACGGCCACGGCGAGCGTCGACAGGCCGACGGGACCGCCGCCGAACAGCTTCAGCAGGGCCTCCAGCACGGCGCGGTCCAGCCGGTCCAGACCGCGGGCGTCGACCTCGTAGACCTGCAGGGCGGTACCGGCCACCTCGCGGGTGATCACTCCGTCGGCCCTGACCTGGGCGTAGTCGCGGACGCGGCGCAGCAGGCGGTTGGCGATGCGGGGGGTGCCGCGCGAACGGCCCGCGATCTCGGCGGCGCCGGCGGTGTCGATCTCCACGTCGAGGAGGCGGGCGGAGCGGTGGACGACGCGCTCCAGCTCCTCGGGGGCGTAGAACTCCATGTGCCCGGTGAAGCCGAAGCGGTCGCGCAGGGGCGGGGGCAGCAGGCCGGCCCGGGTGGTGGCGCCGACCAGGGTGAAGGGCGGCAGCTCCAGGGGGATGGCGGTGGCCCCGGGGCCCTTGCCGACGATGACGTCGACCCGGAAGTCCTCCATGGCCATGTAGAGCATCTCCTCGGCGGGCCGCGACATGCGGTGGATCTCGTCGAGGAAGAGGACCTCGCCCTCCTGGAGGGAGGACAGGATCGCGGCGAGGTCGCCGGCGTGCTGGATGGCGGGGCCGGAGGTGATCCGGATCGGGGCCCCCATCTCCGCCGCGATGATCATGGAGAGGGTGGTCTTGCCGAGGCCCGGGGCACCGGAGAGCAGGACGTGGTCGGCGGTGGCGCCGCGTTGACGCGCCGCCTTGAGGACGAGGTCGAGCTGTTGGCGGACCTTCTCCTGGCCGACGAACTCGCCGAGGTCCTTCGGACGCAGCGCCGCCTCGACGGCGGTGTCCTCGCCGTCCGCGGCGGGCGCCACGATCCGGTCCTCGCTCGCGTCATCCCAATTCACGGTGTCTGTCTGCCTTCTCGGTGCGTACGGGGGTCCCTGCGGCGGCGGCGCGCTCAGCGGGCCCGGTTCAGGGACTGGAGGGCGGCGCGCAGCAGCTGCGGCACGGGGGCGGAGCCGCCGGCGGCGATGGCCTCCTCGGCCTGCGGGGCGACGGCCGCGACCGCCTCGTCCGCGTCCCGGGGGGCGTAGCCGAGGCCGATCAGCGCGGCCTGGAGCTGTTCCGTCCACGGCGCGGGGCCGGTGGCGGCGGCCCGCTGGGCGCCCACGAGGCCGCTCGTGCCCTGGGGGGCGCCGAGTTTGCCCTTGAGTTCCAGGAGCAGCTTCTGGGCGCCCTTCTTGCCGATGCCGGGCACCGCCATGAGGGCCTTCTCGTCGCCCGTGGAGACCGCGAGGCGCAGCGCGTCGGGGCTGTGGGCGCCGAGCATGGCCTGGGCGAGGCGCGGGCCGACCCCGCTCGCGGTCTGGAGGAGCTCGAAGACCTGGCGTTCGTCGTCGTCGGCGAAGCCGTACAGGGTCAGCGAGTCCTCCCGGACGACCAGGGAGGTGGCCAGTCGGGCGGGCTCGCCGGTGCGTAGGCCGGCGAGGGTGTTCGGGGTGCAGTGGACGGCCATGCCCACGCCGCCGACCTCGATGACGGCCTGGGTGGGGGCGAGGGCGGCCACCTGGCCGCTGACGAAGGCGATCATCGGGTACGGCCTTTCGAGGCGTGCTGGGCGACCGCCTGCTGGAGGCGGCTCTGGGCGGGGGCCCGCCAGATGTGGCAGATGGCCAGGGCGAGGGCGTCGGCGGCGTCGGCCGGTTTGGGCGGCGCGGCCAGCCGCAGGAGTCGGGTGACCATGGCCCCGACCTGTGCCTTGTCCGCGCGGCCGGAGCCGGTCACGGCGGCCTTGACCTCGCTGGGGGTGTGCAGGGCGACCGGTATGCCGCGGCGGGCGGCGCACAGCATGGCGACGGCGCTGGCCTGGGCGGTGCCCATGACGGTGCTGACGTTGTGCTGGCTGAAGACCCGTTCGACGGCGACCACCTCGGGGCGGTGGGTCTCGATCCACTCCTCGATGCCGCGTTCGATGGCGACGAGCCGGTCGCCGAGCTCGGCCTCCACGGGCGTGCGCACCACGCCGACGCCGATCATCGTCAGGGGTCGGCCGGCGACTCCCTCGACGACCCCGACACCGCATCGGGTCAGTCCCGGGTCCACACCGAGTACGCGCACCGCCCACCCCCTTCGTCGATCGCCTGTGCGTGTGCGTGCAGGCTATCGGGCGCCACCGACAACGGGCGCCACCGACAGAGCGACGGGCCGACAGGGTGTGCCCTGTCGGCCCGTCGTGTGGATCCGGGGAGGTCAGGCGTCGACCTTCTCCATGACCTCGTCCGAGACGTCGAAGTTGGCGAAGACGTTCTGGACGTCGTCGCTGTCCTCCAGCGCGTCGATCAGCTTGAAGATCTTGCGCGCGCCCTCTTCGTCGAGCTCGACCTGCATGGTCGGCAGGAAGTTGGAGTCGGCCGAGTCGTAGTCGATGCCCGCCTGCTGGAGCGCGGTGCGGACCGCGACCATGTCGGTGGCCTCGCTGATGATCTCGAAGCTGTCACCGAGGTCGTTGACCTCTTCGGCACCGGCTTCGAGCACCGTCTCCAGGACGTCGTCCTCGGAGAGCTCGCCCTTGGGCAGCAGGACGACGCCCTTGCGGTTGAACAGGTACGAGACCGAGCCCGGGTCTGCCATGGAGCCGCCGTTGCGGGTCATGGCGACGCGGACGTCGGAGGCGGCGCGGTTGCGGTTGTCGGTGAGGCACTCGATGAGCACCGCGACGCCGTTCGGACCGTAGCCCTCGTACATGATCGTCTCGTAGTCGGCGCCGCCGGCTTCGAGACCGCCGCCGCGCTTGACCGCGGAGTCGATGTTCTTGTTCGGGACCGAGCTCTTCTTGGCCTTCTGAATGGCGTCGAAGAGCGTCGGGTTGCCGTCGATGTCGGCGCCGCCCATGCGGGCCGCGACCTCGATGTTCTTGATCAGCTTCGCGAAGAGCTTGCCGCGCTTGGCATCGATCACGGCCTTCTTGTGCTTCGTCGTAGCCCATTTAGAGTGGCCGGACATCCGCCTGTCTCCTTCGCGTAACCAACAGTGTTCGTCTCCGATCCTACCGGGAGCTCGTCAGAGCCCCGCGCGCACCATGTCGACGAAGTACGCGTGGACGCGGTCGTCGCCGGTCAGCTCGGGGTGGAAGGACGTCGCCAGCACGTTGCCCTGGCGTACGGCGACGGTGTGGCCGTCGTACGTCGCGAGCACCTCGGCGGCGGCGCCGACCGACTCGACCCAGGGGGCGCGGATGAAGACGCCCTCGACGGGTCCGCCCTCTATGCCGGCGAAGTCGATCTTCGCCTCGAAGGACTCGTTCTGCCGACCGAAGGCGTTGCGGCGCACGATCATGTCGATGCCGCCGAGCGTCTCCTGGTCCTCACGGCCGTCGAGCAGCTTGTCGGCGAGCATGATCATGCCGGCGCAGGTGCCGTAGACCGGCATGCCGGCCTTCACGCGCTCGCGCAGGGGCTCCAGCATGCCGAAGAGCACGGCGAGCTTCGACATCGTCGTGGACTCGCCACCGGGGATCACCAGGGCGTCGACCTCGGCGAGTTCCTCGGGGCGCCGGACCGGCCTGGCCACGGCGTCCGCCGCGGCCAGGGCGATCAGGTGCTCCCGGACGTCGCCCTGGAGGGCCAGGACACCGATCACGGGGGTGTTCGTCATGTCCGTACTACCAGCCGCGGTTGGCGTAGCGCTCGGACTCGGGGAGGGTGTCGCAGTTGATGCCGACCATGGCCTCGCCCAGGTTGCGGGAGGCGTCCGCGATGACCTTCGGGTCGTCGTAGAAGGTGGTGGCCTTCACGATGGCGGCGGCGCGCTTGGCCGGGTCGCCCGACTTGAAGATGCCGGAGCCGACGAAGACGCCCTCGGCGCCGAGCTGGCGCATGAGCGCGGCGTCGGCCGGGGTGGCGACGCCACCGGCGGAGAACAGCACGACCGGGAGCTTGCCGAGCTCGGCGACCTCCTTGACCAGCTCGTACGGGGCGCGCAGCTCCTTGGCGGCGGCGAACAGCTCGTTGTTGTCGTAGCCGCGCAGGCGGGCGATCTCGTTCTTGATCTGGCGCAGGTGACGGACGGCCTCGACGACGTTGCCGGTGCCGGCCTCGCCCTTCGAACGGATCATGGCCGCGCCCTCGGCGATGCGGCGCAGGGCCTCGCCCAGGTTGGTGGCGCCACAGACGAAGGGGGTGGTGAAGGCCCACTTGTCGGAGTGGTTGACCTCGTCGGCCGGGGTCAGGACCTCGGACTCGTCGATGTAGTCGACGCCGAGGGACTGGAGGACCTGGGCCTCGACGAAGTGGCCGATGCGGGACTTGGCCATGACCGGGATGGAGACGGCGCCGATGATCTCTTCGATCATGTTCGGGTCGGACATGCGGGCCACGCCGCCGTCCTTGCGGATGTCGGCCGGAACCCGCTCCAGGGCCATGACGGCCACGGCACCGGCGTCCTCGGCGATCTTCGCCTGCTCGGCGTTGACCACGTCCATGATCACGCCGCCCTTGAGCTGCTCGGCCATGCCGCGCTTGACGCGGGAGGTGCCGATGGCCGACTCAGCGGACGGGGAAGAGGTGGGAAGCGTGCTCACGGGTTGACCTCACTCGAAAGGAAGACGGCGGTACCACCGGTCTGACGGGTGGCACGGGTTCTACCTGGCCGAGAAAACCTCACCGACCAGTCCACTGCAAGGGCCAATGTGGAGCCGGTGGCTCTTCGACTTGTCCCCCGCGGCCCTGGACCCCGCTCCCGATCCTCAGGCGGGCCGGTCCGCCAGGTCTACCGGAGGCTCGTCGTCCATTTCGAAGGCGAGCGGGAACGGGGCGTGTCCCGCCAGCCTGAACCATCGGACCTTGCGGTGCCGGCGGAGCGCGCGGGCGGCCCGGACGGCGTCGTTCAGGAACCGGCGCGCCATCGGGACCCGGCGCACGGCGGCCGCCAGTTCCTCGGCGGCGGCCTCTCCCCCGGGCGCCGCCTTGAGCACCTCGACCTGGTCGGCGTCGGCGAACACCGCGCGCAGGGCCTGGCTCAGCTCGCTCTCGGCGACCTCGCGGTGTTCCTCCTCGGCCTGCCGGGCCGCGTGCGCGGCCTCGTACAGCACCAGCGAGGAGGCGGGGTCGAGCGCCCCGGAGGTCGCCACCTCCAGCACCACCGACGCCCGCCGCACGAGCTGCGCGTCCAGCGCCGCCCGCGCGGCGTCCATCCGCGTGTGCAGCCGGTCGAGGCGCCCGGCGGTCCAACTCAGATAGACCCCGACGACGCCCAGCGCCACCGCGATCCAGACAAGGTTTTCGATCACGGGCGGCGACACTACCCGGCCGGCCCCGCGCCCCGCTCACCCCGCCCGCCCGCGCGACCCCGCGGGCGGACGGGCCGGCGGGCGGGCCGGCGGGTCGTCAGTCCCGGGAGAAGCCCAGGCGGGTGCGGAGCGGGACGCGTTCGTCGGTGGCGACGGCGGCCGCGCCGTCCGTGACCGTCTCGTACACCGCGAGGATGTCCGCGCCGACCGTCGACCAGTCGAAGCGGCGTACGTGCGCGGAGCCTCGCTCGCCCAGCTCCGCGCGCCGGTCCGGGTCGCGCAGCAGGGCCACGGCCGCCGCCGCGAGCGAGACGGGGTCCTCGTTCGCGAACAGGTCGCCCGCCGCGCCCTGGTCGAGGACCTGCGCGAAGGCGTCGAGGTCGGAGGCCAGGACGGCGGCGCCCGCCGAGAGCGCCTCCACCAGGATGATGCCGAAGCTCTCGCCGCCGGTGTTGGGGGCGACGTAGACGTCGACGCTGCGCAGCAGCCGCGCCTTGTCCTCGTCCGAGACCATGCCGAGGAACTCGACGCGGGAGCGCAGGTCTTCGGGCAGGGAGGCCACCGCCTCCTCCTCGTCGCCCCGGCCGGCGACGAGCAGGCGTACGTCGGGGCAGGCCTCGACGATGGCGGGGAAGGCGGCCATGAGCACCGGCAGGCCCTTGCGGGGTTCGTCGATGCGGCCGATGAAACCGAGGGTCTGCCCGCCCCATTCGGGCTTCGGGTCGGCCTTGGCGAAGAAGTCCACGTCCACGCCGTTGGGGATGACCACGGCGTCGCCGCCGAGGTGCTCGACGAGCGTGCGGCGCGCGTACTCGCTGACCGCGATCCGCGCGCTGATCTTCTCCAGCGCGGGCTGGAGGATCGGGTACGCGGCGATCATGGCCCGGGAGCGGGGGTTCGAGGTGTGGAACGTCGCCACGATCGGCCCCTGCGCCGCCCAGCAGGACAGCAGCCCGAGCGAGGGCGAGGCGGGTTCGTGGATGTGGATCACGTCGAAGACCCCGTCGTGCAGCCAGCGGCGCACCCGGGCGGCGGAGAGGAAGCCGAAGTTCAGGCGGGCGACGGACCCGTTGTACGGCACCGGCACCGCCCGTCCCGCCGAGACCACGTAGGGCGGCAGCGGGGTCTCGTCGTCGGCCGGGGCCAGCACCGACACCTCGTGGCCCAGGCGGATCAGGTGTTCCGCCAGGTCACGGATGTGGAACTGGACGCCGCCCGGGACGTCCCACGAGTAGGGGCACACGATGCCGATCTTCACTACGGGCGTTCCTCCAGGTCGTCGAGCCACAGGCGCTGCAACATGTGCCAGTCCTGGGGGTGCTCCGCGATCCCCAGGGCGAAGGCGTCGGCCACCGTCTGGGTCATGGCGGCGGTCTTCTCCGCGCGCGTGCCCGTCTTCGGCACCTCCACCTCGGGGTGGACGCGGCCGTACATGTGCGGCGTGTCGCCGTAGTACAGGGTGACCGGGAGCAGGATCGCCCCGGTCTGCTGGGCGAGGAGCGCGGGCCCGGCCGGCATCCGCGCCGCGGCGCCGAAGAAGTCCACCTCGACGCCGGAGGCCGACAGGTCCCGGTCGGCGACCAGGCAGACCAGGCCGCCGGAGCGCAGCCGGCGCGCGAGGGTGCCGAAGGCGGCGCCGCCGTTGTGCGGCAGGACCTCCATGCCCAGGCTCTCGCGGTAGGCCACGAAGCGGTCGTAGAGGGATTCGGGCTTGAGGCGCTCGGCGACCGTGGTGAAGGGGACGCCGAGGTGGCTCGTGACCCAGGCGCCGGCCAGGTCCCAGTTCGCCAGGTGCGGCAGGGCCGCGACGACCCCCCTGCCCGAGGCTATGGCCTCGCGCAGGATGTGGTCGTCCTGGAGGCGGACCTCGCGGGCGAAGCGGGCGGGGTCCATCGCCGGCAGGCGGAAGGACTCCATCCAGTAGCGCATGTACGAGCGCATGCCCGCGTGCGACAGCTCGCGCAGCCGTTCGGGCGAGGCGTCCGGCACGACCCGCGCCAGGTTCGACTCCAGGCGCAGCACGCTCTTGCCGCGCCGTTTCCAGGCCACGTCCGCGATCTTGCGGCCGAGGGCCACGGCGGCGGGCTCGGGGAGCTTCTTCACCCCGGCCCAGCCGAGCCCGTAGACCCCGTCGATCAGTTTGTCGCGTGCCGTCCCCATCAGCGGGAACCCCCTTCGGTGCCGGTCCCGGCGGCGTCGGCCTCGGCGGCCTCGCGGCGTACGGTGACCACGCGCTGGATCAGCGTGACGAGCGAGCCCACCGCGACGATCCACAGGGCGGCGGGGAGCAGCACCCCGATCCACGAGGGGACGCCGAAGGTCTGGAGGCCGGAGAGGCCGGCGGCGACGAGCGAGATCACCAGGCGTTCGGCGCGTTCGATGAGCCCGTTGACGGCGACCGGCAGTCCGATCGACTCGCCGCGGGCCTTGGTGTAGGAGACGACCTGGCCGCTGGCCAGGCAGAAGATGGCGACGGCGCACAGGGCGTTGTCGTTGCCGGAGCCCGCGTACCAGAGCGCGAGGCCGCCGAAGATGGCGGCGTCGGCGACCCGGTCGAGCGTGGAGTCGAGGAAGGCACCCCACCGGCTGGAGGTTCCGGCCTGGCGGGCCATGTTGCCGTCCACCAGGTCGGAGAAGACGAAGAGGGTGATGGTGATCGTGCCCCAGAAGAACTCGCCCCGGGGGAAGAAGACCAGCGCTCCCGCCACCACTCCGGCGGTGCCGATGAGGGTGACCGCGTCCGGGCTCACCCCCCGACGGAGCAGAAATGCGGCGAACGGCGTGAGAACACGCGTGAAGAACGCACGCGCGTACTTGTTCAGCATGGCCTTCCCGGAGGGTCGCTGGGCCGTACGGCCACCACGGCCACCGGCTGGCCCATCGTAGCCGGCAGCCCCGGCCCCGGGCGCCGCACACCCACCGGTTCGCCCCCGGCAACCCCCGCACGCCCCACATGTAAGGGCGACGTAAGGCCTACGTCGCCCCCGCGGCACGCGCCGGCCGGTGGCCGGTACGCCGTATGGACGCGCTGTGACGCCGGTGCAAAGCTCGAAGGACCCCGAATCACCCTCCTCACCGCGACACCGGGAGGCACGAGCACCATGGGAGCCACATCACACCAAGCCGGGGCCGCCGGCAGGGCACTGACGGCCGACCGCCCCGCTTCCGTACGGAACGTCGTGCTGGTCGGCCACAGCGGCGCCGGCAAGACCACGCTCGTCGAGGCCCTGGCCCTCACCGCGGGGGCGGTGAAGCGGGCCGGCCGGGTCGAGGACGGCACCTCCGTCTCCGACTACGACGACATCGAGCACCGCCGCCGGCGCTCGGTCCAGCTCTCGCTGGTCCCCGTCGAATGGGACGGCATCAAGATCAACATCTTGGACACCCCCGGATACGCCGACTTCGTCGGGGAGCTCAGGGCCGGTCTGCGCGCCGCGGACGCGGCCCTCTTCGTCGTCTCGGCCGCCGACGGGATCGACGGGTCCACCCGGATGGTCTGGGACGAGTGCGAGGCCGTCGGCATGCCCCGGGCCATCGTCGTCACCCACGTGGAGGCGGCCCGCGCCGACTACGCGCAGATGACGAACATCTGCGGACAGGCCTTCGGCTCCGACGACCCCGACGCCGTCGTCCCGCTCCACCTGCCCCTCCACGGCCCCGCCGGACCCGACGGCCACGCCCCCGTCGTCGGCCTGCTGGCCCTGCTCTCCCGCCGCGTCCACGACTACTCCACCGGCGAGCGCGTCGAACGTGACCCCGACCCCGCCGAGCTGGCCCTCATCGACGGCGCCCGCTCCCGGCTGATCGAGGGGATCATCGCCGAGAGCGAGGACGAGAGCCTCATGGACCGCTACCTCGGCGGCGAGGACATCGACCTCCAGACCCTCGTCGACGACCTGGAGCGGGCCGTCGCGCGCGGCACCTTCCACCCCGTCCTGATGGCCTCCCCCGCCGCGGACGGCGCCCGCCAGGGCCTGGGCACCGTCGAGCTCCTCGAACTCGTCACCGGCGGCTTCCCCACCCCCCTGGAGCGCGCCCCCGTCGCCGTCACCTCCCCCGACGGTGCCGCCCGACCCGCCCTGGGCTGCGACCCCGCCGGACCGCTCCTCGCCGAGGTGGTCAAGACCTCCTCCGACCCCTACGTCGGCCGCGTCTCCCTCGTCCGCGTCTTCTCCGGCACCCTGCGCCCCGAGGCCACCGTCCACGTCAGCGGGCACGGCCTGGCGGACCGCGGTCACGAGGACCACGACGTGGACGAGCGCGTCGGCGCCCTGACCGGCCCCTTCGGCAAACAGCAGCACCCGCTCGGCCAGTGCGTCGCCGGCGACCTGGCCTGCGTGGCGAAACTCACCCGCGCGGAGACCGGCGACACCCTCTCCGACAAGGACGCCCCGCTCCTGATGGAGCCGTGGGCCATGCCCGAGCCGCTGCTGCCGCTGGCCATCGAGGCCCACAGCAAGGCCGACGAGGACAAGCTCTCGCAGGGCCTGGCCCGCCTCGTCGCCGAGGACCCGACCATGCGCCTGGAGCAGAACCCCCACACCCACCAACTGGTGCTGTGGTGTCTGGGCGAGGCCCACCAGGACCTCGCGCTGGAGCGCCTGCGGACCCGCTACGGAGTCCAGGTCGACCCGGTCCCCCACAAGGTCAGCCTCCGCGAGACCTTCGGGGCGGCCGCCGAGGGCCGCGGCCGGCACGTCAAGCAGTCCGGCGGCCACGGCCAGTACGCCATCTGCGAGATCGAGGTCGAACCCCTGCCGCCCGGCAGCGGCATCGAGTTCGTCGACAAGGTGGTCGGCGGCGCGGTGCCCCGCCAGTTCATCCCGTCCGTGGAGAAGGGCGTACGGGCGCAGGCCGCCCGCGGCATCGCGGCCGGCCATCCGCTGGTCGACGTACGGATCACCCTGCGCGACGGCAAGGCGCACTCGGTGGACTCCTCCGACGCCGCCTTCCAGACCGCGGGCGCCCTCGCCCTGCGCGAGGCGGCCGCCGGGACCCCCATCCACCTGCTGGAACCCGTCGCCGAACTCGACGTCCTGGTCCCCGACGAGTACGTCGGGGCGGTCATGAGCGACCTCGCGGGCCGCCGGGGCCGCGTCGTCGGCACCGAACAGGCGGGCGCGGGCCGCACCCGGGTGCGCGCCGAGGTCCCGGAGATCGAGATCGGCCGCTACGCCGTGGACCTGCGCTCGGTGTCCCACGGCACCGGCCGCTTCGGCCGGGCCTACGCCCGCCACGAGCCGATGCCCCCGCACCTGGCGGACAAGATGCGCGAACAGGCCGAGAAGGGCAGCAAGTTGACATAGCGCCACGGCGAGCCGCCCACTCAACCCGCTTGCGGTGGGCGGTATTTCCCTGTCCCATGACCATGGGGCAGGCTGCGCGGATAGGCTTTTCGGCGCGACGGAGCAGGGCGGCACGGCACGCACGGCACGCACGGCACGGCGACGCGCCGGGCGGCACGGCACGGCGCGAGACGGCACGGCACGGCAAAAGCACAGGGGCACGGCGATGGGGGCAGCGGTGGCGGACGACGGCTTCGACTTCAGGCCCGGCGCGCAGATTCCACTCCAGGGGGGTGGCGGCCAGACCGCGGCGACCAACGCGCTCGCGTCCGCCGCCTACCGCGACGGCGGCAAGGACACCAAACTCTCCTCCATACTCACGGCCAACACCGACAACCACCCGGCCTCCGTCAAGGAGCCGAGGATCTCCCTCTTCGAGCCCAGCCTCGGCGAGGCCTTCTGCCGCGCCGTCGAGGCCCGCACCCTGGGCGCCGGCCGCAAGCCGCTCATCCAGTCCTTCGGCGCCGACCCCCAGACGGTCGTGGAGCACTGCCTGGCGGCCTCGCGCATCCGCAAGGAACGCGACCGCAGGCTGCGCCTGATCACCCTGGTCTGCGGCGTGCTGTTCCTGCCCGGCCTGCTGCTGTGGCTCGGCCTCTTCCAGCTCCGCAGGACCCTGTCCGGCGGCGAGTCGAAGAAGAACTCCTGGATCGGCACCGCCCTGCTGGTCGGCGTCGCGGGCATCACGGCCGTGCTGCTCTACCGGGTGCTCCACCGGGAGCCCGGCAGCGGGGTCCTGGAGCTCTACCTGCTCGGCTCGATCATCGCCCCCGTCCTCGGGTGGTACCTGGCCCGGCGCATCTGCGAGCGGACCGCCGCCGACATGCGCTCCCGCTGGGACGGCCTGCTCGGCGGAGGCGGCGCGGTGACCGCGAAGATCCCCGAGGCGGTCCCCGGCAACCCGGACGAGAAGGCCCGCGAGGACCTGCGCCACCAGCTGGCGAAGCTGACGGCCGAGGACCGCAGCAACTCCGTGTTCTACGCCGGCCCCAAGGGCATCCTCGGCATGGGCACCCGCTGGGGCAGCTGGCAGCTCGCGGAGGAGCTCACGCCCAAGAACGAGGGCGCCGAGATCCACCCGTTCCGCAGCTGGGACGTCATACGCGCGATCGACACCCAGCTGCGCAAGCTGGAGCGCGGCCCCCTGCACACCGGGGGCTTCCCGGCGGCCTCGATCCAGCACTGGATCGTCACCCCGGTCGGCGAGGGCGCGGGCGAGGTGGCCCGCCCCACCGGCGAGGACGTGGACACCTTCGTCATCAAGCCGCACGAGATCACCCGGATCTGCAACGAGCAGCAGTTCAGCGCGGGCAACCGGCACTACCTGGGCATCCAGTACCCGCTGTGGGACGGCCAGCTGGTCATCACCATGCTGGTGACCGTCACCGTGCTCTACAAGACGCTGCGCGTGGACGTCACCGCCCACGCCCTCGGTCCGGTGGCCGGCCTCTTCACCACGAAGTCCAAGGCGCCCGTGATCGAGGTCCCCAAGTCGATCCGCTTCTGGGAGACCGTCGAACGCCCGCTCCCCCTGGTGGACGCGCAGGAGGTGGTGCGGCTCGCCGTGCGCGCCCCCCTGACCTGGTACCCGCCGCTGCTGGAGTACTTCGGCGGCAAGCTGGTCCTGCCCGAGCCGTTCGGTCTGCGCCACGTGTGGGCCGGCTCGATGTGGCGCCACCGCTTCATGGCGGACGACGCCCTGCGCACGGTGGCCCCGGTCCTGCGCGCGGTGCACACCGCGGCCTTCAGGGTGCTGGACGAGAACGGCGTGGACACCGCCGCCTTCACCAACCGCTCGTCGATCATGAGCGGCATGATCCAGGAGCCTTCCCCGCGCAAGGCCGACATGTACGACGCCTGAGCCGGCCGCCTCGGTAGGCTGGAAGGGCCGGAGCGTACGGCGCGCGGACGTCGGGCGTCGCCGTACGGGTGGGGAACGAACCGAGGAGGCACCGACCGTGACCGAGCGCAAACCGCCGGGCGTCAGCTTCGAGTCCTTCGTGGACCGCCAGATCAAGGAGGCGGGCGAGCGCGGTGACTTCGCGCGGCTGCCGGGCTTCGGCAAGCCGCTGGCCTCCCTGGACGCGCCGTACGACGAGATGTGGTGGATCAAGGGGAAGATGCACCGCGAGGGCTTCTCCTCCCTGCCCCCGGCCCTGGCGCTGCGCAAGGCCGCCGAGGACGCGCACGAGGCCGCCCTGGCCGCCCGGAACGAACGTCAGGTGCGGGAGATCCTCACGGAGGTCAACGAGAAGATCGCGGCGGCCCTGCGCATGCCGCCGCCGGGCCCGCCGCTGAACCTCACCGAGTTCGACGTCGAGGCCGTGCTGGAGCAGTGGCGGGCGGGCCGGCCGGAGCGGACGGCCTGATCAGTCGTTCGGCCAGGCGTCGGCGAGCATCTGGCGGGTGTCCGCGAGCAGTTGCGGCAGCACCTTGGTGTGCCCGACGACCGGCATGAAGTTCGTGTCCCCGCCCCAGCGGGGCACGATGTGCTGGTGCAGGTGCGCGGCGATGCCGGCGCCGGCCGCCACGCCCTGGTTGAGCCCGATGTTGAAGCCGTGCGCCCCGGAGGCCTTGCGCAGCGCGACCATGGCCCGCTTGGTCAGGTCCGCCAGCTCCGCCGTCTCCGGCCCGTCGAGCTCCGTGTAGTCGGCGACGTGCCGGTACGGGACGATCATGGTGTGGCCGCCGTTGTAGGGGTAGAGGTTCAGCACGGCGAACACGTGCTTGCCCCGCGCCACGACCAGCCCGTCCTGGTCGGACATCTCCGGAATCCCGCAGAAGGGACAGCCGTCCCCGGCCTCCGGGCCGGTCGGCTTGTTCTCGCCCTGGATGTAGGCCATCCGATGAGGGGTCCACAGCCGCTGGAACCCGTCGTGCGTGCCCACACCGTTCTGCCGCTCCGGCTCAATCGTCATAGGACGCAGCATATGACCTCGTCCGTACGAACGAGGAAGGCCCCCGGAAAGTGATCACTTCCCGGGGGCCCGCACCGTCCGCGGCGGCCCGGATCGGGCCCGCGCTCAGACCTGGACGCGACGCTCCACGACGTCGGCCAGCTTCGCCAGCGCCTGGTCGCGCGGGATGCCGTTCTCCTGCGAACCGTCGCGGTAGCGGAAGGAGACGGTGCCCGCCGCCATGTCCTCGTCACCGACGATGATCATGAACGGGACCTTGAGCTTCTGGTGGTTGCGGATCTTCTTCTGCATGCGGTCGGAGGAGGCGTCCACCTCGACCCGCAGGCCCTTCTTCTTCGCCTCGGCGGCGAACTCCTGGAGGTACTCCACGTGTCCGTCGCCGATCGGGATGCCGACGGCCTGGACCGGCGCCAGCCACGGCGGCATGGCGCCCGCGTAGTGCTCCAGCAGCACGGCGAAGAACCGCTCGATGGAACCGAACAGGGCGCGGTGGATCATGACCGGCCGCTGACGGGAACCGTCGGGGGCGGTGTACTCCAGGTTGAAGCGCTCCGGCAGGTTGAAGTCGAGCTGCACGGTCGACATCTGCCAGGTGCGGCCGATGGCGTCGCGCGCCTGCACGGAGATCTTCGGGCCGTAGAAGGCCGCGCCGCCCGGGTCGGGGGTCAGCGGGAGGCCCTGCTTCTCGGCCACCTGCTGGAGGACCGCGGTGGCCTCCTCCCAGACCTCGTCCGAGCCGACGAACTTCTCCGGGTCCTTGGTGGACAGCTCCAGGTAGAAGTCGGTCAGACCGTAGTCGCGCAGCAGGTTCAGCACGAAGGTGAGCGTGCGGTCGAGTTCCTCGGCCATCTGCTCGCGGGTGCAGTAGATGTGCGCGTCGTCCTGGGTGAAGCCGCGGGCCCGGGTCAGGCCGTGGACCACGCCGGACTTCTCGTAGCGGTACACGGTGCCGAACTCGAACAGGCGCAGCGGCAGCTCACGGTAGGAGCGCCCGCGCGCGTCGAAGATCAGGTTGTGCATCGGGCAGTTCATGGGCTTGAGGTAGTAGTCGGTACCACCGTCGAGCTGCATGGGGGGGTACATGCCCTCCGCGTACCAGTCCAGGTGGCCGCTCTTCTCGAAGAGGGCGCCCTTGGTGGCGTGCGGGGAGTAGACGAACTCGTAGCCCTCCTCCTCGTGCCGGCGGCGCGAGTAGTCCTCCATGACCCGGCGGATGATGCCGCCGCGCGGGTGGAAGACGGCGAGGCCGGAGCCGATCTCGTCCGGGATGGAGAAGAGGTCGAGCTCGTTGCCGAGCTTGCGGTGGTCGCGCTTCTCGGCCTCGGCGAGGAAGTCGAGGTGGGCCTTCAGCTCGTCCTTCGAGGGCCAGGCGGTGCCGTAGATGCGCTGGAGCATCGGGTTCTTCTCGCTGCCGCGCCAGTAGGCGGCCGCGTTGCGCATCAGCTTGAACGCCGGGATGTTGCGGGTGGTGGGCAGGTGGGGACCGCGGCAGAGGTCCTTCCAGCACAGCTCGCCGGTCTTCGCGTCGAGGTTGTCGTAGATGGTCAGCTCGCCGGCGCCCACCTCGACGTTCGCGCCGTCGTCGGTCGACGCGGAGCCCTTGATGCCGATGAGCTCCAGCTTGTACGGCTCGTCCGCGAGCTCCTCGCGGGCCGCCTCGTCGCTGACCACGCGGCGGGAGAAGCGCTGGCCCCGCTTCTGGATCTCCTGCATCTTCTTCTCGATGGCCTTGAGGTCATCGGGGGTGAAGGGCCGCGCGACGTCGAAGTCGTAGTAGAAGCCGTTCTGGACCGGCGGGCCGATGCCCAGCTTGGCCTCGGGGAACAGCTCCTGCACGGCCTGCGCCATGACGTGCGCGGTCGAGTGGCGCAGGATGTCGAGCCCGTCCGGGGAGGAGATCTCCACCGGCTCGACGGTCTCGCCGTCCTTCACCTCGTACGCGAGGTCCTTGAGCTCGCCGGCGACGCGCGCGGCGACGATGGTGCGCTCGCCGGCGAAGAGCTCCGCCGCCGTAGTGCCCGTGGCCACCACGCGCTCGTCCCGCTCGGAATCGCGTTGGATGATCACACGGACGTCTGACACCGGTCTCTCCTGACTCAGGGGGTGCGCGAGCGATCACTGCGCGCCTGAATCGTACCGAGCCGAGTGCCCCCGCCGCGAAACGGTTGTGCCCGACCCCGTCCCGGCCCGTAGCGTGAGGGGCCCGAACCGCCCCTTCCCTAGGTGAGGAACCCGCCCGTGACCGGCCCGCACGCCTTCCGCGTCCTCCCGCTCGACCTGACCGACGACGCGACCGCCGCCGCCGTGCACCGGATCGGCAGGGCCGCGTACGCCGTGGAGGCGGAGCTGATCGGCTTCGACGGCATCCCCGCCCTCGCGGAGGACCTCGCCGGGATGCGGGCGGCGCCGCTGCGCTGGTCGGGCGCCGTCCACGGGGAGGGCTCGATCGCCGGGTTCCTGGCCTGGGAGGAGGCGGCCGACGGGGTCGTCACGGTCGACCGGCTCTGCGTGGACCCGGCCGCCTTCCGCCGGGGCGTCGCCTCGCTGCTGCTGCGCCACGCGCTCTCGGAGCTGTTCCCGGGCCGCGCGGTGGAGGTCACCACGGGCGCGGACAACGCCCCCGCCGTGGCCCTGTACGCACGCCACGGTTTCCTGCGCGGCCCGGACTTCTCCCCCGCGCCGGGCCTGCTGATGGCCTCCTTCCGGCGCCCGGGCGGCGAACTCCCCGCGCCGAAGGGCGTGGCCAACTAGCATGTGCCCCCAGCGAGTTGCGACTCCTCGGGGGGCTACATGATCGTGCGCGTCGACCTGGTGGGAGATCCGGCGGGCGATGAGCTGCGCCGCCTCGAACACTGGCTGCGCCAGGACGGGCGCCTTCGGGGGGTCTCCGTCACGGGCCGCCCGGCTCCGCTCCGCGACGGGGACATGGGCCCCGTACTGGAGGCGCTCCAGCTGGTGCTCGAACCGCAGGGCCTGCTCACGGCGGTCGCGGCCTCCCTGGGCACCTGGGCGGGGGTCCGGCGCCGGCAGGTCCGCGTCCGGGTGCGCAGCGGGGAGAAGGAGGTGGAGATCGACGCCTCCCGGCTCGACGCGCCCGAGGACGTGGCCCTGCGGATCGTGCGCGCGCTGGAGGAACCGGTCGCCTCCGAGGACCCGGACGGCTCCCGGGACCCGGGGACGCCGGACACCCCGGACACCCCGGGTGCCCCGCGCGCGTCCGACGACCGGTGAGCGGGCACCCCCGGCTGCCGTACGCGTCCGCGCGCGCCGTGCTGATCGGCTCCGCCTCCTACGACTCGCGCGACCTCGGGCCGATCCCGCACTCCGCGCGCAACGTCCGCGCCCTGCGGGCCGTCCTCACGGACGGGTCCCTGGCCGGCTTCGCGGAGCGGGACGTGACGCTCGTGGACGATCCGCGCCGGCCCGGCGACATCATGCGGCCGGTCATCGCCGCCGCCGAGCGGGCCCGGGACCTCCTGCTGGTCTACTTCAGCGGGCACGGGCTGCTCTCGGGCACCGACAGCCGGCTGCACCTCGGCGTCGCCGACAGCGAACCGGACGAGCCCTGGACCAGCCTGCGCTTCTCCTACCCGGCGGACGTCGTCAAGCGGTCCCCGGCCAAGGTGAAGATCGTCATCCTGGACTGCTGCTACAGCGGCCGGGCGCACGCGGACCTGATGAGCGCCGAGTCCCGCCTGATCAGGGACGAGCTGGGGGTCGCCGGCGTGTACTGCCTGACCTCCGCCCCGGACAACGAGCGATCCCGGGCGCCGGCCGGGGCCACGCACAGCGCCTTCACCGGCTTCCTGCTGGCCGCCGTACGGGAGGGCGTCCCCGACGCCGGTCCGGTGCTGTCGATGGCCGACCTCCACGACGAGGTGCGCCGCCGCATGCGCTCCACGGGGTTCCCCCTGCCCGAGCAGTGCAGCAAGACGGACGCCGGGAGCTTCCCGTTGGTGCGCAACCGGGCCTGGTCGCCGCCCGGGCCCGCGCCGGCGCCCGTACCCCCGACCCCGGCGGCGGCCCCGACCCCGCAGGCGCTCACCCCGTCCGGGCGGCCCACCTTCGACACCGTCGAGGGCGGCGGGTACGACATCGGGGAGGTCAACGCCCGGCTGTCGGAGGTCGCCGCCGCCGCGGCGGCCGACCGCGGGCGCCCGCCGGCCGTCCGGCCGCCCTACTTCGCGCCGGTGTCGGGCCGGGGTCGCCACGGGTACGACCGGGAACAGGTGAACGCCCACGTCGACCGGCACCGCCACGAGCCGACCGGGTTCGCGGAGGCGCTGCGCCGGGTGCTGACCCTGAGGGTCGAGGGGCTGACGCCCGTGGCCGACGACGGGTCCCCGGACCGCCGCACGGCCCGGTTGCGCAGGCGGTACGGGACGGCCGACGGGGAGCGGCTGGTCGCCCACCTCGAACGGGGTTGGTTCGGGGACCGGAGCCGGACCGTGGCCTTCACCGACACGCACCTGTGCGTGGTCGACGCGCCGGAGCTGCTGAGGGTCCCGTACACCGCTCTGGAGGGCATCGCCCTGTCCTCGACCACCACCGTCGAGAGCCACGGCGACGGCAACGACCAGGGCGGTTGGATCTCGGAATCGATCATCGTCACGACGACCGTCGGCCACGACGGGCGCTCGGTGGAACTGCGGGAGGGCGACGACCGCCCCCTGCTGAAGCTCCTGCGCGCCTTCCTCGACGCCATGGCCGAACTGCGCGCCCGGCGCCCCGAATGGTTCCCGCCACAGCCCGTCGCCCGGTAGCCGGCACCGCCCCCGGGCCGTCCTGCGGCTCTCCCGGCCCCTCGTGACCTCTCCCTCCTCTCAGTCCTCTCCGTCCTCCGACGGCAGCACCTCGGAGGGGTCGAAGGAGGAGTCGAGGGACTTCAACAGCCGGTCCCGCTCCACCTCGTCCAGCGGGACCGGGGTGACGTCCGCGGCGTCGGTGAGCCGGCGGAAGCCGCCCCGGCGTTGCAGCCGGCCGGCCACCCGCACGGGCAGTCCGGCCAGGTGGGCGTGGACGGCGGTGCGGTACGCCTCCTCGTCCAGGGCGACCCGTACGCGCGGCACCTCCGCGCCCGCCAGCACCCGCAGCCGTACGGTGCCCCCGCCGCCGGCCCCGGCGCGCCGCATCCGGACCACCGCCCCCACGATCCGGACGGGGACGGCCGGCTCGTTGTGCGTGTAGCGCTGGGCGGCGTCCCGCAGCACCGGCAGGTCGCCGGGCGAGAACTCCACCGGTTCCGGCCGGGCGGCGCAGCCCGCCGGAACCCCGGCCGCCGGCGCCCAGGCCAGCGTGATCCGGGCCCCTTCGGAACCCTGGACGAGCGCGATCAGGGCGTCGGCGAGTTCCCGGCTGACCCCGGCGGCCACGGCCGCGTCGAACGCCTCCATCCCGCCGGTCGCCCGCCGGTAGTCGACGGCCTCCCGCGCCGCGTGCAGCGCGTGGTGCAGCCGGGTGACCGGGCCCCGCCCACCGTCGACGGGGACGTAGGCGGTCAACCGGCGCCCGTCCGGGGAGGGGCCGACGAGGACGCCGTCCAGGGTGCGTTCGGCCTGGGCCTGGTGGCGGGCACCGTAGTACCCGGCGCGGGCCCGGTCGGCGAGGGCCCCGGCGAGCAGCGTCCGGCGGGCGGCCGAGCGCAGCCGCTCCTGGACGGGCCAGGCGGCCTCCCCCCGGAACCCGCAGGGCCCTCGCGGCACTTCGCGTTCCCAACGGATCTCGTCGGCGGGCACGCCGAGGCCGAAGAGGACCTCCCGCGCGGAGGGCAGGCCGCTGCGGGCGAGGGCGGTGATCGCCTCCTCCAGCAGGTCGACGCAGTCGGGGAAGGACCGGTTCTCGGGGACGAGCAGGCTGGTCCCGCCGGGTCCGGGCGGGGTCCAGCGTCCGTAGCGGCCCGCCGCTCCCCCGCGCCGGAGCCAGCCGTGCCGGTGCAGGAGCGCGCCGAGGACCTGGGGGTCGACCCGCGCGGGGTCGGGGGCGTCCGGCGCGAACCCCGGGGACGGCAGGGGTTCGAGGCGGTGCGGATGCCGGTTCATCAGGGTGTCCCTCCCGACCCGACCCGGGTCATGATCTCGCACAGCGCCCGGTCGTCGAAGATCCGCGCGGTGGGGATCCGTACGGTGGTCCGGCGCCTGCCGGTCACGGGGTGTCCGGCGAGGTTGGTCCAGTAGCAGCAGTGGCGCAGGTCGAGCCGGTCGTGCCCGGCGCCGATCCACTGGTCCCGCTCCCTCGGCACGAGCATCACGACGAGGATCTTGTGCACGGCTACGGGGGTGCGGGCCAGCTTCACGAGGTGCTCGTTGTCGAGGGTGAAGCCGAAGGTGGCACCGGTCGGGTGCGGCGGTATCTGGTAGGTGGCCTTCAGCTGCACCTTGACGGTCACCTCGTCGTCGACGACGTGCTCGGGGGCGCCGTGGCTGACGTGCCAGTCGATGCCGTTGTCGGGGAAGGGTTGGGACAGCGAGCAGCCCGCCGCGGCGGCGACGGCGTGCAGGTAGCCCACCTGGAGGGTCTCCATGCAGGCGGTGGTGGCGAGCGTGCCGCGCAGCGGACCGGTCGACGGACCCGTCCGTTCCTGGAGCACCCCGTCCGGTTCGGACCGTGCGAGCGCCATGGCCGGCTCCCCATGCCTTCCGGCTCCGCGATGAGGGATGGAGGAATGGGGTGACGACCGGTCATCCGTGCGACCCCCCAGGGAGGTTGTCTCCGTACCGGAGTGCCCGCAAACGGCGTACGGGGCAAACGGCACGGGTATCACCGCTTCGGGCAGGGGCTGCGCGGACCGGGGCATCGGCGCCCGGGTGGGCCCCATCTGCCGATCGGGGACGAGGAGTTCGCCATGACGCGCTGGTACGAGGGCCCGCTGGCCGCATTCGACACGGAGACGACCGGGGTGGACGTCGAGCAGGACCGGATCGTGTCCGCCGCGCTCGTCGTGCAGGAGTGTGCGGGCGGCCGGGTCCGCACCACCCGCTGGCTGGTCAATCCCGGGATCCCGGTGCCGCCGGGGGCCACGGAAGTGCACGGCCTGACCGACGAGCACCTCCAGCGCAACGGCCGTTGGCCGGCGC
The DNA here is from genome assembly GCF_040650855.1 of Streptomyces sp. NPDC048606. NCBI lineage: Bacteria > Bacillati > Actinomycetota > Actinomycetes > Kitasatosporales > Streptomycetaceae > Streptomyces > Streptomyces sp. NPDC048606. The sequence continues at coordinate 174,279 of NZ_JBEZIB010000014.1, forward strand.
CGGTGGTGGAGGAGATAGCCCGCGCGCTCGGGGAGCAGCAGGTGGCGGGGCGGCCGTTGGTGGTGATGAACGCGCCGTTCGATCTGACGCTGCTGGACCGGGAGTTGCGGCGCCACCGGGCCTCGACGCTGTCCCGCTACCTGGACAACCGGCCGTTGACGGTGCTGGACCCGCGGGTGTTGGACAAGCACCTGGACCGCTACCGCAAGGGCCGCCGCACCCTGACGGACCTGTGCGCGCACTACGGGATAGAGCTGGAGGGCGCGCACGACGCCTCGGCGGACGCGATGGCCTCGCTGGAGGTCGTGCGCGCGGTGGGCCGCCGCTTCGCGGGGCGGCTGGAGCGGTTGACGCCGGCCGAGCTGCACACGCTCCAGGCGGTGTGGCACGCGGCGCAGGCGCGCGGGCTCCAGGCGTGGTTCACGCGGCAGGGCACGCCGGAGGCGGTGGACCCGCACTGGCCGCTGCGGCCGGAACTGCCGCAGGCGGCCTGAGGGGAGCGCCGGGCCGGGGGCCCGTACATGCGGAAGGCCGGTCCGTCGATGACGGACCGGCCTGTCCCGGTGGGCGATACTGGGATCGAACCAGTGACCCCTTCGGTGTGAACGAAGTGCTCTCCCGCTGAGCTAATCGCCCGGGAACGCACTGAACAATACAAGAGGCGTGGGGTCTGTTCAAACCGCTTCCCGCGGGGCGGCCAGGAGGGCCGAGAGTCCCCGCCGTCCGGCGCGCATCATCAGGGCGTGGTTGAGCCGCAGGAGGGGGCGGGCCGGGAGGGACATCCGCCGCAACGGTTCGGCGCGGACCTCGACCTCCTGTTCGTACAGGGCCCGCGTCCCGGGGCCGGCGGGTCCGCGCCGGGCGCGTACGGTCCAGCGCGCCCAACCCTCGATGTCACCGCGCAGGGCCACCTCCAGGACGCCCCGGGCGGGATCGCGCAGCAGGCCGGTGAGGGTGACGTGGATCCCGTAGGGCAGGACCGAGCGGATCAGCGCGGTCGCGGCGCGGCCGTCCGGCCCGTCCCGCCCTTCGAGGGGTCGGACCTCGCGGACCTGCGGCCACCAGGCCGGGTAGCGTCCGGGGTCTTCGAGCAGGGCGTAGACGCGGGCGGGCGGGGCGTCGAGGTCCCACACGCTGCGGAAGCGGTAGTGCGGTCGGCGCGGCATGGGGCCAGTGTGCTCCGGGGCGGTCCGGCGGCGCAGGGGGTTCGCCACATCGCCACCCTCCCGGGTACCGACCCTCCCGGGTACCGACCCTCCCCCGCGCCCGCCCACTCCGCTACTCGTCTACTCGTCTACTCATCAAGGCCGTCGCGCGCCTGAGTGCCGATCTGAGTACGCGCACCCATGTCCTGATGGCGTGACGGGCGCCACACTCCGGACATGGACTCCCCCCTGCCCCCGGCCGAGGAACTGGCGCTCATCGACCGCGAGCTCCACCAAATCGACGTCCGACGCGCCCACTTGCTGGCCCGTCGGGACTGGCTGCTGCGCTTCGCCCTCGGCTCCGCGCCCGTGTGGCCCGCACCCGCACCCGCGCCGCCGGCCGCCGCGACGGGCGGGAACGCGGCGGGCACGGCCGGCGCGAAGGCGGGTGCGGCCGGCGCGCAGACGGTGCTGCTGACGGCGGGGGCGGTGCTGCTCGCGGTGGCCGCGCTGGCCTTCACGCTGCTGAGCTGGGGCTCGCTCGGGATCGGCGGCCGGGCCGCCGTCCTGGCCGTGGTGACGGCCGCCGCCCTCGGCGCTCCCGTCGTGCTGTCGCGCCGGGGCCTGCGCTCCACGGCGGAGGCGGTGGCGGCGGTGGGGCTGTCGCTGACGGTGCTCGACGCGTACGCGCTGCACGCCGTCGTCCTGCCCGACACCGACGGCCTGGCCTACGCGGCGTGGGCGGCCGCCGTGCTCGCCGCGCTGTGGGCGGCGTACGGGGCGGCCGCGGGCCGGCTCTGGTCGCCGCCGCTCGCCGCGGTGGCCGCCGGGCAGCTTCCGCTGTCGCTGGCGGCGGCCGCCTCGGGTACGGACGCGGTGGGGGGCGGTTGGGCGCTGCTGGCGACGGCCGCGCTGGACGTGGCCCTGGCGGTGACGGTCTCCCGGCGGGCGGTGCGCGTCTGCGCGTGGGCGGCGGCCGGCGTGGTGGGCGGCGTGGCCCTGCTCCTGGGGCTCGGGGCCTCCCTGGCGGCGCCCGGGGCGCTCGCCCCGGCCCCGCTGCTCGGTGCGGGTGCGGCCCTGGGCGTGGCGGTGGCCGTGCGCGAGCCGCGTGCCTGGCCGGCCGCCCTGGTCGGGGGTCTGGCCGCGGTGGCGGCGGTCGGGGCGCTCGCTCCGCAGGGGTGGGGGCCCGGCTGGTCGGTGGCGCTGCGGGTGGCCGCCGCCGCGGCCCTGGCGGCGGCGCTCGCGCCGCTGCGGGCAGCCGGGCCGGGGGCGCGGGCGGCGGCGCGCGGACTGCTGTGGGCCGCGGCGGGGGTGGCGGCCCTCGCGGCGGTGACGGGGGTGCCGGGCGCGCTGGTGTCGGCGCTCTCGCGGTGGCGGGTGCTGTCCGAGGTGTGGGCGCCGACGAGCCCGGCCCCGCCGGTCGGCGTTCCGGTGGCCGCCCTGGCGGTGACCCTGCTGCTGACGGCGGTGGCCGGATGGTCGGTGGCCCGGGCCCTGCCGGGGCGGGCGGCGGCTTCGGTGGCGTCCGCGGTGGCGGTGGTGTGCGCCTGGGCGGGGCTGTTCGTGGCCCCCCTCGCCGCCGGGACGGCCCCCGCGGTGACGCTCGGGGCGCAGCTCGTGGTGACGCTCGCGTTCGGGGTGTTCGCGCTGCGGGCTCCGGCGCGCTCCGCCGTGGCGGGTGCGACGGCGGCGGTGTGCGCCCTCGTCGGGGGCGTGAACGTGTCCGTGGCCGCCCTGGACGGCCGTCTGGCCACCTTCGCGGTGCTCGGGGCGCTGGGCCTCGCGGGGGCGCTGGGAGCGGCGTACAGGACCGCCCCGGTGCCGGTGCGGGCCGGCGCGGCGGCGTGGGCCGTGGGGTGCGCGGCGGCGACGGTGGTGGCGCTGGGCGCGCTGGTCGGGCTCGGGATCGCCTGGACGGGGGTGATCGTGCTCGCGGTACCGGCCGCGGCGGTGGCGGTGGCCCCGCGGACGGGTCGGGTGCGCGTGGCCGTCGAGGCCGCCGCGGTGGGGGTCGGGGTGCTCGCGGTGCTGCTCGCCTCGGGCGACCGGCCGCTCCTGGCGCTGGTGCTCGCGCTGGGCGGGGTGCTGTGCGCGGGCGCGGCGCTGCGGGCGGACCGGCGGGCGGCGGGGTGGGCGGCCGGCGTCCTGGGCGTGGCGGCGACCTGGGTGCGCCTCGGCGCCTCGGGGGTGACGGTTCCGGAGGCGTACACGCTGGCCGTGACGGTTCCGGCCCTGGTGGTGGGCCTGCTGCGGCGGCGCCGGGATCCGGGTGCCTCCTCCTGGGCGGCGTACGGTCCCGGGCTCGCGGTGACGCTGCTGCCGAGCCTGTTGGCGGTGTGGGGGGATCCGTACTGGCCGCGCCCGCTGCTGCTGGGGACGGCCGCCCTGGTCGTGACCCTGCTCGGCGCGCACCGCCGGCTCCAGGCCCCGCTGCTGCTGGGCGGCGCGACCCTGGTGGCGGTGGCGGTGCACGAGCTGGCCCCGTACGTGGTGCAGGTGGTGGGCGTGCTGCCGCGCTGGCTGCCGCCGGCGCTGGCGGGGGTGCTGCTGCTGGCGGTGGGGGCGACGTACGAGAAGCGCCTGCGCGACGCCCGCCGGCTGCGGGAGGCCCTCGGCCGCCTGGGGTGAACACCCCGGGAGGAACCCCGGGCCTCTGCCGGAACCCTGCCGGGCGTGTCCTCGTTCCAGCTGCACTTCGCCGACCACGACATCCTCACCCCCGGCGACGCGCCGAACGTGCTGGTGGCGAT
>NZ_JBEZIB010000015.1:0-174554 GCF_040650855.1 Streptomyces sp. NPDC048606
CCCGGGCCTGAACAGCACGAGCGAAACCTCCGACGACGAAGCTACATGCCTGAACCGAGTCCCGCTCACAGAGCTCGTTTACGGGACAGCCCTTAGGGTTTTGGCATTGCACGACGGAGTGGATCGGCTCGGGGGTCCGGCAAGAGGCCGGAAAATGCGCCGTCCCTCCCGGAAAGGACATCAGGAAAATGCGGTTCAATATCCTTGGCCCGATGGAAGTCCTGCACGAAGACGGACACCACACACCGACCGCACCCAAGGCTCGAAACACCCTGGCTTTGCTTCTTTCGCGAGCCAATCAAGTGGTGGAAATTCCGGCATTGATCGACGAATTGTGGATCGATCACCCGCCGCGGAGTGCGGTCACCACCGCACAGACTTACATCTACCAATTGCGGAAGATGTTCCAGACGGCGGTCGGAAGCGAAGCCGCCGGGAAAATGCTCGTCACCAAGGCTCCCGGATACAGCCTGCGCGTCGACGCCCTGGAGATCGACGTCCAGCTTTTCGAACAGCGGGCGGCCGAAGGCAAGAGGCTGCTGGCCGCGGGGCGCGCGGAGGAGGCCTCGCGGCGGCTGAGGGAGGCTCTGGCGCTGTGGCGCGGACCCGCTCTGGCAGACGTCAACGCAGGTAGGATCCTTGAAGCGCATGTCGTACAGCTGGAGGAGAGCCGGCTGGGGGCGCTTCAGCTGCGCGTCGAGGCGGACCTGCGGCTGCGCCGGTACCGGGAGCTCGTGCCCGAGCTGCGCTCGCTCGTCGCGACGCACCCGCTCAACGAATGGCTGCACGCCCAACTCATTACGTGCCTGAGATATTCCGGGCGCCGCGGAGAAGCACTCCAGGCCTACCAGGCACTTCGGCGCGTGCTCGACGACGAGCTGGGGCTGCGACCTTCGCTCCCCCTCCAGCGACTGGAGCAATACCTGTTGACGGATCCCGTACGGGAGGACGTGGCCCCGGTCACGCTGCCCGTTTCGGCCTGAAAACCAAACGAAGGGAAACCCTTTAGTAGCCCTTTGCCAGGGCCCCGTACCCCCCGGTTGCCTGCCGTCGATCTTGATGCTAGCGTCGAAGGCTGATTCAGCCTACATCTACACGGGGGAGACGGTAGATGAAATCGAGAGGCGATCTCGATCGACCAATGGTCGGAATAAAGCCGATCAGTGTATTCATCGCCGATGTGAACACGATTTTCCGTGAGGGCCTGCGCACGATCGTCGACCGCGACGAGGGGCTTTCGGTGGTCGGCCACAGCCCGAGCGGGACGGACGATCTCCTGGAGAGGGTCATCGCGGCGCGGCCGGATGTCGTCCTGTTGGGGCTCGACCACGTCACCGCGGACCACGTGGACCACGTCGCCGGCATCGTCCGGGCCGCACCGCACGCGGACACCATCGTCCTCGCCTGGTCGGTGGACGGCGGATTACTCCAGCGGCTGATGGCCTTGGGGGTGCGGGCGTACCTCCCCAAGGACGCACCGCACCGCTACCTTCTCTCGGCCATCTACATGAGCCGCTTCGACGTCAGCGGGCACGGGGAAAGTCGCATGGCCTTCCTCCAACCCCGGGGGGACAAGGCACACAGACCACCGACCAATGTGCTGTCCACCCGGGAGCGGGAAGTCGTCGAACTGGTCGGCAAGGCGATGACCAACGCCCAGATCGGCCGTCAGCTCAGCATCTCTGAAGGAACGGTGAAACGGCACCTGCACAACGTCTTCGTGAAACTGCAGGCGGTGTCCCGGCTGGACGCGGTCAACAAGGCCGTCGCCCTCTGCCTGATCATGATCAACTGACCGCCCCGGCGACGACGGGGGCCGGAGCCCAGGCGCGGGCCACCTCCATCACGTAGCGCCCGTAGTCCGAATTGGCCAGGCGCGCCCCGAGTCGGTGGCACGCGTCCGCGTCGATGAAGCCCATGCGCAGGGCGATCTCCTCCAGGCAGGCGATCCTGACGCGCTGTCGGCTCTCCATGATCCCGACGAACTGGCTCGCGGCCAGCAGCGCCTGCGGCGTGCCGGTGTCCAGCCAGGTGTAGCCGCGGCGCAGGTCGACGAGGCGGGCGCGGCCCTCGGCCAGGTAGGCGAGGTTCACATCGGTGATCTCCAGCTCGCCCCGCGGCGACGGGCGGACGTTCGCGGCGACGTCGACCACGTCGTTGCTGTAGAAGTACAGGCCGGTGACGGCCCGGTTCGACCGGGGCGTCACCGGCTTCTCCTCTATGGAGAGCAGCCGGCCGCTGCCGTCGACCTCGCCGACTCCGTAGCGCTCGGGGTCGCTGACCTGATAGCCGAACAGGACGCAGCCGTCGACGTCACGGGCGTTCTTCTGCAGCAGCGGCGAGAGGCCGGGGCCGTGGAAGACGTTGTCGCCGAGGACGAGGGCCACCGAGTCGTCGCCGATGTGGTCGGCACCGATGAGGAAGGCCTCGGCGAGACCCTTGGGCTCCGGCTGTTCGGCGTAGGTGAAGCGCACGCCCAACTCGGCTCCGTCGCCGAGCAGTCTGCGGAACTGCGGCAGGTCGGCGGGCGAGGAGATGATGAGGATGTCGGTGATGCCGGAGAGCATGAGCACCGAGATCGGGTAGTACACCGTCGGTTTGTCGTAGATCGGCATGAGCTGCTTGGACACCGCGAGCGTCGTGGGGTGGAGGCGGGTGCCGCTGCCTCCCGCGAGCACGATCCCTTTCACGTCCTGTGTTCTCCGTCCGTGGCCTGGGGCCCGTTCCCGGAAGGTGGGCGGCCCGGATCCGAGCACACCACCGGGGTTTCGCGGCGTTGTGGTGCCCCGATCCAGCCCGCGGCGGCCGGTTCGAGCCGTCGTCGAAGGTCCGTTGCGAGGGTGTGCCCCTTCCCCCCTTCGACGCGCGGCGACAGGAGAACCCATGCGCGTACTCGTCATGACCAGCCCCGTTCCGACCCATCTGACGCCCGTCGTGCCGCTCGCCTGGGCGCTGCTCGCGGCGGGCCACGAGGTGCTCGTGGCCGGCGGGCCCGAGGTGGAGGCGACCGCCCGGCGGGCCGGCCTGTCCGTCGCGGTCGTGGTGGCGACGCGGGAGGCCCCGGCGGATCCGCCGGGGCCCGGGCCGCTGCCGACGGCCGGTGACGACGGCCCGCCCTGGGCGAGGCTGGGGGCCGGGTGGCGCCGTAGGACGGCGCGGGTGCTGGGGCCCGCCGCGGCCGTGGCGAAGCGGTGGCGTCCGGACCTGATCGTGGCGGATCCGCTGGAGTTCGCGGCGCCGTTCGTCGCCGCCGAGTCGCAGGTCCCCTACGTCCACCATCGTTGGGGGGTGGACCGGTTCGGCGACGAGCGGTGGCGGCAGGCGGCGCACGCGCTGTCGTACCAGGCGGCGGAGCGGGGGCTCGGGCGGCTTCCGGGGCCGGCCCTGGTCCTCGACCCGTGTCCGCCCCGCCTCCAGGAGCCGGGGCTGAGCGCCGGCGGTGGGATCCGTTTCGGCGCGTACAACGGGAGCGGCGGGCTGCCCCGGCGGGGGCCGGATCGCGGCGCGCCCGTCTGCGTCACCTTCGGCACCCGGACGGTGGCCCTCGACGGGGCCGATCCGCTCCGGCGGGCGCTGTGGGCGCTCGACGGCGCCGGGCCGGTCGTGGTGGCCGCGGCAGGCGGGACGCGGGCGTTGCTCGGGGAGTTGCCGGCGGACGTGGAGCTGCTGGAGGAGGTGCCGTTGAACCTGATCCTCGGGCGCTGCCGGATGGTGGTGCACCACGGCGGTGGCGGCACGGCGCTCACGGCGGCCTCGTTCGGGCTGCCCCAGTTGGTGTTGCCGCAGGCTCCGTACCTGGTGGAGCACGGCGAACGACTGGCTGCCCGCGGGGCGGGCACGGTGCTGACGGGCGCGGACCAGGACGTGGCGGGGATCCGGGAGGCGGCCCGGCGGCTCTCGGCTTCGGCGTCGGCCGCGCGGGCGGCGCGGGAACTGGCGGCGGAGATGGCCACGATGACCGCGCCGGCCGGCTGGGTGGCGCCCCTGGAGGAACTGGCGGGGCACGGCCGGGGCCGATGAACGCGGACGGCCGGGCGGAGCGGCCCGTGCTCTCGCACGGGGCGCGCTCCGCCCGGCCTGGGATGCGGGACGACACCGTTCGGGGGTTGCCGGTGCCGGACCGCGGTCTGTGGGGCCCGGTGGGGCCGCTATTCCCGCCCCGGGGTGCCCTCCGAGGGCGGCGCCCCGGCGGGGGCGGTCTCGACCCAGCCGGGCTGGGCGCTGTCCATGTTCTCCTTGACGAGGAAGGACAGCGCGACCGCGACCAGCGAGACGGCCGCGGCGGTGAGGTAGAGGACGTGGTTGGCGGAGACGAAGGCGTCGACGACGCTCTCGCGCACCGCGGCCGGCAGGTGTTCGACGGAGCCGAGGTTGGCCACGTTGCCGTCGATCTGCGCCCGGACCTCCGGCGGCAGCCCGGACTCGAAGGACGCGTTGAGCAGGACGCCGAGCAGGGCGGTGCCCAGGGCCTGGCCCATGCGGCCGAGGAAGCGGACGGAGGTCGTGGCCACGCCCAGTTGGTGGGGGGCGACGGCGTTCTGCACGGCCAGGACCGAGACCTGCATCAGGCCGCCGAGCCCCGAGCCCAGGACGAAGAGGTCTACGGCGATCACCCACGGGGGTGTGTCCGCGCCGAGCAGTCCCAGCAGGACCAGGGCGGCGGTGCACAGCAGGTTGCCGAGGATCAGGACCATCCGGAAGCGGCCGGAGCGCGAGATCCACAGGCCCCCGGAGGTGGAGAACAGCACCAGTCCGGCGGCGAGGGGGACGGTGAACAGGGCGGAGCTGGTGGGGGTCTGGGACCGCGCGATCTGCATGTACGTGGCCAGGTAGACGGGCGCCGACATGACCGCGAGGCCGGTGACGATCTGGAGCGGGGTGACCGTGCGGTACACCGGGTTGCGGAACAGCGTCAGGGGCAGGATGGGGGCGGTCACCCGCAGCTCCCACCGGATGAAGAAGGCGATGACGAGGACCGCGCTCGCGCCCATCGCGAGGATCACCGGGGAGGTCCACTCGTAGCGCGTGCCGCCCCAGTCGGTGACCAGCAGGACCAGGCTCGCGCCGGCGGCGATCAGGACCGCGCCGAGGATGTCGACGGGTTCGCGGCGGCGGGTTCCGACGGGCAGGCGCAGCGCGTACAGCATGATCGCGAGGGCGGCGATGCCGAGGGGGACGTTGATGAAGAACAGCCAGCGCCAGCCGAGGTGTTCGCTGACGACGCCGCCGAGGAGCGGGCCGGCGACGCTGCCGCCTCCGATGATGGCACCGCCGAGCCCGGAGCGCCGGGCCCGGTCCTTGGGCGGTGAGATCATCGCGACGATCACCAGGGTGACGCCGACGAGGCCGCCGGCACCGAGGCCCTGGAGGGTGCGGTAGGCGATGAGCTCGGGCATGCTGCCGGCCGTGCCGCAGAGCATCGAGCCGACCAGGAACAGGCTGATGGCGGCGAGGAAGACCTTCTTGGGGCCGAAGATGTCGCTGAGCTTGCCGTACAGCGGCTGGGTGGCGGTGGACGCCAGCAGGTAGACCGTGAAGAGCCAGGGCAGCAGGCCGAGTCCGTCGCGGGGGGCGAGGTCCCTGGCGATGGTCCACGCGGCGCTGCCGACGATGGTCTGGTCGAGGCTGGCGAGCAGCAGGGTGCCCAGGGCGCTCACCGAGATCCACTTGATCATGTTCGGCGACATGGGTTTCGGCCCCTCGGGCGCGGGCTTCGCCGCGGTGGCGGTCGCTTCGCTCATTTCCGTGTGACTCCTGTCCGGTGGTCGCGGCACCGGTGGGGCCGCTCGTACGGAGTCACGTTGAGCGGTGGTGCTGAGCGCGACCTGTCAGCGACCTGAGCCCGCAGAACGTCGCCTTGTTCTCCGGAAGTTCTGGTTATAGCGTGATCATCACGAGCTTTGTTCTATAGAAGTTCTACAGAACTCAAGGGATGGAGACCCCATGTCCGAAGCAGAGATCCCGCCCACCGTCGAGCCGTTCTCCGTACGCGCCGTCCCGCCGGTTATCCCCCGGGCGGAAGCGGCACTGGCCCCCGCGACCGCGCCGGGCGAAGCGGCCCTCACCCCCTTCGCCGCCCAGGGCGAACCGGCCCGGGCCCCCTTCACCGCGCCGGGCGAAGCCGCTCTGGCCCCCTTCACCGCACCGGGTGAGCCGGGGTTCGCGCCCGCCGCCGCACGGCCGGGGGCGTCCACGGCCCTCCCCGCCTCCCGGCCCCCCGCGGAGGTGACGGCGCAGGGCCACCGGCCCGGTCGCGGGGACATCCGGACGGCGGCCCTGTCCCTGCTGTCCGAGACGGACCGACTGGGCGGATACCGGATCGTCCAGCTCATCGCCGAACGCAGCTCCGGCGTGTGGCAGCCCAGCGCCGGCGCCGTCTACCCCGCCCTGCGGGCGCTGGAGGCGGAGGCACTGGTCGAACAGGTCGAGGACGGCGCCCGCAAGGGCTACCGGCTCACCGACGCCGGCCGGGCGCACGCGGCCGAACACCGGACGGAGGCCGAGGCCCTGTGGCAGGGCGTGGCATCGGCCGTCGACCCGCGCGCGCAGGAGATCGACGTCCTGTGCGAGCAGGTGGTGGCCGCCGTACGGCTCGCCCTGCACGACGCCGACGACGAGCGCTACGCCGGCACCCGCCGGGTGCTGTCGGACGCGCGCCGCTCCCTGTACCGGATGCTCGCCGAGGAGCCGGACCACAGCCGCGGGTGACGACGCCGTGGCGGAGCCGGCACTGACGTGATCGGGGGCGGACCGCGCGGGCGGTCCGCCTCCAACGCGTTCCGAAGCGCTCTGGACGGGCCCCGCCCACCATGGGCGCCGCCAACGCCCCACGTCAGTCGGTCAGGGAGAGCCTCGATGCGCGTGCTGTTCATGAGTACCCCGGTGTCCACCCACTTCGCCCCTTCCATACCCTTGGGATGGGCGCTGCGGGCGGCGGGACACGAGGTGCTGGTCGCCGGGCAGCCGGACATCATCGGCACGGCCCACGGCGCGGGCCTCAACACAGCCGTGGTGGGCGAGTACTTCGACGCCCTGGAACCCCTGACCTCCGGGCTGCCCGACGGCAAGCGACCCATCGAGGTGGGCCACACCCGGGTCAAGGACGGCCACTGGGAGGCCGTCAACAAGATCTGGCTCATCCACTGCCGCTACATGGTCTCCCAGTACCTCGCCCTCGCCCGCGAGTGGAAGCCCGACCTGATCGTCGCCGACCCCCTGGAGTTCAGCTCCCTGATCGTCGGCGGCATGCTCGGCATCCCGACGGTCAACCGCCGGTGGGGCGTGGACCCCGCGGGCTTCCCCGGCCAGGAGATGGCCCGCCGCACCATGGGCACCATGCTCGGCCGGCTCGGCCTCGACGGACTGCCCGAGCCGGCGCTCGTCCTGGACCCCTGCCCGCCGAGCCTCCAGGTGCCGGAGGCGCCGCCGAGCCGGAGCATGCGCTACGTGCCGTTCAACGGCTCCGGATCGTTGCCGGACTGGGTCGACGACAAGCCCCGGGGCAGGCGCCGGGTGTGCGTGACCTTCGGCCGGCTCACCGCCGCGCTCAACGGGCTCCCGCTCATCCGCACGGTCGCCGAGGCCGCGGGCGCGCTGGAGGACGTGGAAACGGTCCTGACCCTGGAGCCCGAGTTCCACGCCGAGCTGGGCCCCGTGGCGGCAAACGTCCGGGTCGTCGAGCCGGCCCCGCTCAACCTGTTCCTCGACACCTGCGACGCCGTCGTCCACCACGGCGGTGCCGGATCCACCCTCACCACCGCCGCTTTCGGGCTGCCGCAGCTCGTCCTGCCCGGCATCACCGACACCTTCGTCGTCGCCGACCGCGTCGAGGCCGTCGGCGCGGGCCGCAAGCTGGACGAGGCCGACACGCAGAACGACCCGGCGCGGGTCCGCGACGCGCTGCGCGCCGTCCTCGACGACCCGGCCCTCGCCGAGGGGGCGGCCCGGCTGCGCGCGGAGATGGCCGGCACGCCGACGCCCGCGCAGCTGGTCCCCGTACTCGAAGAGCTGGTGGGCTGAGCCGTGCGGGTCCTGTTCACCTCCATCTCCGTGCCCAGCCACCTGCTGCCGATGGTCCCGCTCGCGGGCGCCCTGCGCGCGGCCGGTCACGAGGTGCTGCTGGCCGGGGCACCGGACCTGGTGCCGCACGCCGAGGCGGCCGGATTGGTCACCGCCCGCGTCGGCACCGAGGCCTTCGAGGCCGACCGGCGCCGCCGGATGGCGCAGGTGGCGCGGCAGCAGGCGGCGGCGCCCGGCGGGACCTGGCGCCCGACGTGGGAGCAACTCGCCGCCCGGTGGCGCGAGCGGGTCGACGCCGTCATCGACGACCTGATCGCGCTGGGGCGGTGGTGGCGGCCCGATCTGATCGTGGCCGACCCCCTGGAGTTCGGGGCCCGGGTGTTGGGCGGTGTCCTCGACGTCCCCGTCGTCGTGCACCGCTTCGGCCCCGAGACCCTTTCGACGGAGTCCGCCGCGCACGTACGCGAGGCCCTCGCCGGGGTGTGCGCCCGCGTCGACGCGCCGTCGGGGCTGCCCGAGCCGGCGCTGGTCCTCGATCCGTGCCCCCCGGGCCTGCAGTTCCCCTCCGCCTCGCCGGCGCTGCCCGTACGGCACGTCCCCTTCAACGGATCGGGCTCGGTGCCGGCGTGGGCCCGCGAGGGCTCCGGGGGGCGGCGGCGGGTGTGCGTCTCGCTCGGAAGCGTGCCGGGTGACCTCGGCGGCGAGGGCCTGCTGCGTTCGCTCGTGGCGGCGCTCTCGGACCGCGACGGCGTCGAACTCCTCGTCCCCCTCGACGCGAAGCTGCGCGGGACGATCGACGCACCGCCCGACTTCGTACGGGTGGTCGAGCCCGCGCCGTTGGGCCTGTTCCTCGACACCTGCGCCGCCGTCGTGCACCACGGGGGTTCGGGGACGGCGCTGACCGCGATCGGCCACGGGCTGCCGCAGCTGGTGCTCCCCCAGTTCAACCCGGCGCTGTCGATGTGCGCCGAGCGGGTGGCGGCCGTCGGGGCCGGGGTGCAGGTCCCCGCTGCCGAACAGGGCGACGCGGGGGCGATCGCCGAGGGTCTGCGGACCGTGCTGCAAGACCCGCGCCCGTGCGAGCGCGCCGAAGCCCTGCGTGCCGCGATGGCGAGCCAACCCACCCCGGCGGACCTGGTCCCCCGGCTGGAGTCGCTCGCCCTCACCGGGGCGCGGGCCGCGTAGCGCCGGCGCCGACCGGCGGACCGCCCGCTCCCGACGCCCCGCGCCCCGTGCCCGTCAGGGTGCGGGGCGCCCGGTCGTCTCGGCCCGCAGCAGCGCGACGGCGGCGCGGTGACCCGTACCGGTTCCCCTGCGGTACGCGGCGAGGCGCTCCTCACGCGGCAGCGCGGCCCGGACGGCCGCTGCGACGCGGGCCGAGTCCGGACCGGATGCCGCGTCGTGCGGGGTGCCGCGCAGGGCGTCCGCCGCGCCCAGGAAACGGGCCGCACGCAGCGGGCGCCCCCCGGCGGCCTCCATGTCGGCGAGGAGTTCGAGAAGTCGGGCGACGATGCCGGGCTCGGGGGTGGGCGGCAGTTGCCCGACCGCCTCGACGAACCGTTCGCGGGCCGTGTCGGGGTGTCCGTCGGCGAGCTCGACCGAGCCGAGGGAGGCCAGCAGCAGGGCGTGCACCTGGTCGATGCCCTGCCCCGTGGCCTCGAATTCGCCGCGTGCCCGCTCCAGCCACCCGCGGGCCCGGTCGGTGGCTCCGGCCCAGCGCGCGACGTCGCCCATGGCCTGGAGAGCCGGCACGCGCTGATCGCGCGCACCCAGTTCGTCGGCGAGTTCGAGGGCGGCGCGCAGCTCGTCCTGGGCCCGCGCCAGGTCCCCGTCGTAGGCCCGCTCGGTGGCCAGCCGCACCCTGAGCAGGGGCTGGTCCTCCCGGTCGCCGAGTTCGTCGATGAGCCGCAGGGCCTCTTCGAGCGCCCCGATGGCCGCTCGTCGTTCCCCGCGCGAACTCTGCGCCTCCGCGCCGGCGACGAGCACCTGCGCGGTGCCCCAGCGTTCGCCGATGCCCCGGAAGAGCTCCGCCGCGAGGTCGTAGTCCGCCGCTCCCCTGCGCGTCTCGCCGAGGGTCGTCTCGATCTGGCCCCGGTGCAGGTGGGCGAGGCCGCGCACCCAGGGGTCGGCGTCGCGGGAGCGGCGGCGGATCGACTCCAGCAGGAAGCCGTCGCCGCTGAGCATGTTCGCGATGGGTTCGAACAGGCCGAGCGCCGGGTGGGAGAACGGTTCACCGTCGCGCTCCATCCCGTCGAGCAGCGCCCTGACCTCGGCGATCCGCGCCCGGTAGCCCTCGGGGTCCGATCCCTCGCCGACGAGTCGGGGCAGGGCCGTGACCAGGGCGAGGGCCCGCGCGGCGGGCGGTACGGGCTTCTGGTCGAGGGACAGGGCGCGTTCGGCCCACTGGGCGGCCTCCTGGCGGAAGCCCCGCAGGAACCAGTACCAGCCCAGGGCGGCGACCAGCCGGGCCGCGATCGCGCTCTCGCCGTGTTCGGTGGCCCAGGCGAGCGCGGCCGTGAACTCGTCGTGCTCCAGGGTCAGTCGCCTCAGCCAGGTGAGCTGGTCGTGGCGGCGCAGCCGGGGTTCGGCGCGTTCGGCGAGGTCCAGGAAGTACCGGGCGTGCCGGCGCCGCGGGTGTTCGCCCCCGCCGCCCGCGTCCAGTTTGGCCAGCGCGAAGGCGCGTACCGTCTGGAGCATGTGGTAGCGGGACTCCCCGTCGCTTTCCGTGACGGTGAGGAAGGACTTGTCGACGAGTCCCGAGAGCAGCCCGAGGACCTCCTCGCGGCGCAACGGCCCGTCCTCGGATCCGGTGGCGCCGGCGGTGACGCGCTCGACCGCGTCGAGGAAGGCGCCGCTGCGGAACACGCAGAATCGGACGGCGAGTTCGCGTTCGTCGGCGCTGAGGAGCTCCCAGCTCCAGTCGACGACGGCGTGCAGGGTCTGTTGGCGCGGCAGCGCGGTGCGGCTGCCGGCGGTGAGCAGGGCGAAGCGGTCGTCGAGCCGCGCGCGGACCTGTTCGGGGGACATGGAGCGCAGCCGGGTCGCGGCGAGTTCGATGGCCAGGGGCAGGCCGTCGAGGGCGCGGCAGATGTCCAGGACGACGGCCACGTTCCCGGGGGTGACGCGGAAGGAGGGCCGGGCGGCCGTGGCCCTTTCGCTGAAGAGGCGTACGACGGGACTGCGGAGGGCGAGTTCGGCGGGGGTCACCGCCTCCGGTACGGGCAGCGGATCGACGTGGATCAGCCGCTCGCCGGTGATGCCGAGGGGTTCCCGGCTGGTCGCGAGGACCCGCAGCTGTGGGCAGTGGGCGAGCAGGTGGTCGACGAGCGCGGCGGCCGCGTCGACGACCTGCTCGCAGTTGTCGATGACGAGCAGGAGCCGCTTGTCGCGCAGGGCCCGGGTCAGTCGTTCCCGGGGGCCGGGGGTGTTGGCGGCCTGCGCGATCAGGCCGTCGGCGCGCAGGCCCAGCACGGAGACCAGGGCCCGGGGTACGTCGGCGGGGTCGGTGACGGAGGCGAGCTCGACCATCCACACGCCGTCGGGCAGGGCGTCGACCAGGCGGGCGCCGCACTCCGAGGCGAGCCGGGTCTTGCCGGCGCCCCCCGGGCCGACGAGGGTCACAAGGCGTGCCTCCTCCAGCAGCCGTTCGACCTCGGCCACCTCCCGCTCGCGTCCGACGAAGTGGGTGAGCTGGGCCCGCACGTTGGTCCGTGGGCGGGGCGCGGTACCGGCCGGCCCGCGGGCCGGTCGTGGTGCGGCCTCTCCGCGCAGGACGGCCATCTGGGCACGGGCCAGTTCGGGCCCGGGGTCGACGCCGAGCTCGTGTGCGAGGCGGCGGCGGGCGTCCTCGTAGGCGGCGAGGGCGTCGGCCCGGCGGCCGGCGGCGGACAGGGCGCGCACCAGTTGGGCTCGCGGTCGTTCGCGCAGCGGGTGCGCGGCGACGAGCGCCTCCAGCTCGGGGACGAGGTCGGCCCCGCCGCCCAGGGCGAGGTCGGCCCCGACGCGGTCCTCCACGGCGGCGAGCCGCAGTTCTTCCAGGCGGTCGCGTTGCGCGCGCACGAACCCGGCGTCATCGAGGTCCGCGAGGGCGGGCCCGCGCCACAGGGCGAGGGCGGCACGCAGAGCGTCGGCGGCGGCGGCGTCGTCGGTGCCGGCCAGGGCGCGGCCGCGGGTCACGAGCCCCTCGAAGCGGACGGCGTCCACGGATTCCGGTTCCAGGGCGAGGCGGTAGGCGCGCGGCCTTGATTCGACGAGGCCCGGGGGCAGGGTGCGGCGCAGGCGGGAGACGAGCACCTGGAGGGCGTTGACGGCCCCGGCGGGGCGTTCGTCCTCGTCCCACAGCTCCTCGACGATCCGCTCGCT
Organism: Streptomyces sp. NPDC048606; assembly: GCF_040650855.1. Classification (NCBI taxonomy): domain Bacteria; kingdom Bacillati; phylum Actinomycetota; class Actinomycetes; order Kitasatosporales; family Streptomycetaceae; genus Streptomyces; species Streptomyces sp. NPDC048606. The sequence continues at coordinate 12,382 of NZ_JBEZIB010000015.1, forward strand.
GGGAACGGGCCGGCCTCCGGCCAGCGCGAGGAGGGCGACGAGCGCGCGCAGCCGGCTCCCGGGTACGGCGACGGGGGTGTCGTCCTCGGTGCGGACTTCGAGCTCACCCAGTATGTCGACGCGTACGGCACTCACCACCCGTCCATTGTGCCGGGCGTTCACCCGGCGGCGCGCAGTCGCTCCTCCATGGCCAGGCATTCCTCGTACGAGGGGAGCAGCCCGGCCGCGGCGGCCTCGGCGAGGGTCATGGCGGCGGCGTCCTTCTCGGACATCAGGGGCGTGCCGGTGAGTCCCCAGTCGATGCCGAGGGCCGGGTCGAGGGCGTTGATGTCGACCTGGCTGCCGGGGACGAACTCGGAGGTGCACAGGTAGCAGACGGTCGCGTCGTCGGTCAGGGCGAGGAAGCCGTGTCCGAGGCCTTCGGAGAGGTAGACGGCGGTGCCCGACTCGGCGTCCAGGCGCGTCGTGTCGTACCGGCCGAAGGTCGGGGACCCGAGGCGCGTGTCGACGACCACGTCGAGCACGGCGCCGCGCACGCAGGTGACCACCTTCGCCTGGCCCGGCGGGGTGAGGGTGCCGTGGATGCCGCGCAGGGTCCCGCGCCGCGAGCTGGAGAAGTTCACCTGCGCCACCTGGAAGGGGCGGCCGGTCGCCTCGATCACCTGGCTGTGCCGGTGCAGCTCGAAGAAGGTCCCACGGGGGTCGGAGTGCTGGTCCGGGGTGAGCCGCCAGGCGCGCGGCACCGCAAGTTCTGAGACGTCCATAGTGCGCGCACCGTAGGGCGCACGCTTCGATTCTCGTTCCAGGGGGCGTGGGGCGCGCGGCCGTGCGCGGCGCGGGCAGGGCGGTGCGAGGGCCTACCACCGAGCGTGGACGGAGGCTTGAAGCGGGGGCTGAACCATGTCGGCCGTGCCGCCGCCGGCCGCCGCTCGGCGGGCGGGCGGCGGCGTACTGACAGCGGGTGCGGAGGTCCCATGTTCGGCAGCGCCGAAGAGAAGTACGTCATCCCCGACGGCGGATCCACCAGGGTGGTCGTACTGGGCGGGACCGGGTTCGTCGGACGGCACGTGTGTGCCGCGTTCGTCGCGGAGGGCCGCGAGGTGGTCTCCGTGTCGCGGCGGGCCGAGCCCGCCGGTCCGGGGGTGCGCCCCCTCGCGCTCGACCTGTGCGCGGCGCAACCCGCCGCGTTGGCCCGGACCCTGACGGACGGCCGTCCGACGCTGGTGGTCAACGCCGCCGGGGCGGTGTGGGCCGCCTCCGAGCAGGCGATGGAAACGGCCAACACCGAGCTGGTGCGGCGGCTGGTCGACGGTCTGCGCCGGGCACGGCCGCGCGTGCGGCTGATCCACCTGGGTTCGGTCAACGAGTACGCGCCCACCCCGCGCGGCCTGCCGGTCGACGAGTCGGCTCCGACGCTCCCCACGACGGTGTACGGGCGCACCAAACTGCGCGGCACCGAACTGGTCCTGGACGCGGCTCGGCGCGGCGACCTGAACGCGCTCGTGCTGCGCATGGCGAACGTCGCGGGGCCGGGGTCGCCGCCCGCGAGCCTGTTGGGGCGGGTGGCGCACGAACTGCGCCTGGCGCGGGGCCGGGGCGGGACGGCGGAGATCAGGCTGGCGCCACTGCGCGCGGAGCGGGACTTCGTGGACGCCGCGGACGCGGTGGACGCGGTGACCGCGGCGGCCCGGTCCTCGGTCGGCGGGCGGGTGCTGAACATCGGCAGCGGGGAGGCGGTGTCCGTACGGGCCCTGGTCGACCTGCTGATCCGGGTCAGCGGGGTGCCCGCGCGGATCGTCGAGTCGCCGGCGCCCGCGGGTCCGTCCGCGGCGCGGCCCGAGTGGCTGGAGGTGGACATCCGCTCGGCCCGGGAGCTGTTGGGGTGGGCGCCGCGACGCCGACTGGCGGACGCGGTGGCCGACCTGTGGCGGGAGCCGGCGGACCCCGTCGCATGAGCCCGCACGGGCCGGCCCGTACCGGTGGGTTCCCCGTCGGCGGGCGCCGCCCGCACCGCACCGGGTTCACACCGATCGACGTTCCGCACCGACCGACGTTCCGCACCGAGTTCCGCACCGAGTTCCGCACCGACCGGTGCCCCGCACCGGACCGACACGAAAGAGGGCACATGCGCGTACTGTTCGCGACCTGGACGGGATCCTCCCACCTGTTCCCGATGGTTCCGCTCGCCTGGGCCGCCCGGGCGGCCGGGCACGAGGTCCGGGTGGCGGTGCCGCCGTCACACGCCGGGGCCGTGACCGGCGCCGGTCTCGCGGTGGTGCCGGTGGGCCGGGACGTGTCGCGCGAGGAGATGGCCCGGCGCACCGAGGGCCTCGGGGCCTGGCTCGGCGAGGGCACTCCCTGGCCCCGGGACTGGGCGCGTTCGCCGGAGACCCTGGGCGGCGACGTGCGGGGGGTGTACCGGATGCTGGCGGAGAAGCAGTTCGTGGTGGCGGACGCGATGGTCGACGACCTGCTCGCCTTCGCCCGGGTCTGGCGTCCCGACGTGATCGTCCACGACACCGTCTGTTACGCGGCGACGGTGGTCGGGGCCGTTCTGGGTGTCCCGGCCTTCAGCCACATGTTCGGCTCGCCGATGATCACCCGCAACGAGCTGGAGGACATGACGGGTGACCCGCTGCCGGGCTACAGCGCCCTGTTCGAGCGGTTCGGGGCCAGGCCCCCGCGAGGGCCGGCCGGGTGGATCGACCCGTGCCCGCCGGAGCTGCGCTGGCCGGCCCGGGTGGAGCGCACGGACGTGCGCTTCGTGCCGTACAACGGCGCCGGCGGGGTGGAACCCGACTGGCTGCACGCCCCCCGAGAGCGGCCCAGGGTCTGTCTGACCTGGGGGGTGACGGCGGCCGAGGTGCGGCCGGAGCGGATGCCGGAGGCCTTCGAGCGGTCGCTGAAGGTGTTGACGGCGCTGGACGTGGACGTGGTGCTGGCGGTGACGGCGGCCCACCGCGGACTGCTGGGCGATCTGCCGCCCCGGGTGCGGGTGGTGGAATCGGTGCCGTTCACCCAGCTGTTGCCGGCCTGCGACGCCCTGGTCCACCACGGCGGTACGGGGACGGGCCTGACCGCCGTGTCGGCCGGTGTGCCGCAGCTGATGTTCCCGCTGGCCCCGGTGCTCGCCGCGTTCGCGGAGCGGGTGGACGCGGCGGGCGCGGGCGTGATGCTCGACCCGAGGGAGAGCAGCGACGTGCCGCGCATCGAGGCGGCCCTGCACACCCTGCTCGACCGGCCGGGGCGGGCCCGCACCTCGGCGGTGCGCACCGCGATGAACGCGCTCCCGGCGCCCTCCGAGGTGCTGACGCTGCTGCGGGCGGCGGCCGACGCCCGCTGAACCGCGCGCGGCCCGGCCGTGTCCCGGTGGTGTCCGGGGCGGCCGGGCCGCGCCGCGTCGTCACACCGGGCGGCATTCCAGTACGGTCCACTCCCCCGCCGGCGGTTCGCCGACGAGGCGGAAGCCCGACGCCTCCAGCAGGGCGTGCCACTCGGCCAGGTTGCGTTCGCGGCCGCCCATCACGACCATCATGTCGAGGTCGAGGAGCTTCGCGGGGTCCCAGGCGTTCAGGGGTGCCACGACCTGTTCGAGGATCAGGACGCGCGCCGCGGTGTCGTCGCCGATGGCGGTGCGGATCCGGCGCAGGATGGTCCTCGCCTGCTCGTCGGGCCAGTCGTGCAGGACGGTCTTGAGGACGTACGTGTCACATCCGGTGGGGAGTTCGTCGGTGAGGAAGTCGCCGCCGACGGTCTCGGCCCGGTCGGCGACGCCCCGCTCCGCCAACAGCCTCCGCGCCTCGGCCGCGACGGGGGGCCGGTCGAAGAGGACGCCGGTGGCCTCGGGGTGGCGTTCGAGGAGCGAGGCGAGGAACCAGCCGCGTCCGCCGCCGATGTCGGCGATGCGCGCCGGACTCCCGAAGTCGTGGCGCTCCAGGTAGAGGGTGCCCAGTCGGCGGCTGATGCCGGTCATGGCCGCGTCGAAGGTGTCCCCGGCCTCCTTGTCGCGGGTCAGGTGGTCCCAGAACGACAGCCCGTGGACGTGGTCGAAGCCCGGCTGCCCGGTGCGGACGCTGTGGGCGAGACCTGTGAAGGCCCGGTTGAAGCGCTCCGAGCCGTCGAGGAGCACGGCGTCGCGCACGTTGTCGGGGAGGTCGGCTCGCAGTCCCTCGGCCAGTTCGGTCAGCGCGAAGACCTCCGGCTCCACCTCGGTGAACAGCCCGATCAGGGCCGCGAAGCGCAGCACCCGGTAGAGCCGGCCGGCGTCGCACCCCGCCCGCTCGGCGATCACGTCCACCGGGAGCGGTCCTTCGGCGAGCAGGCCGGCGACGTCGAGTTCGGCCAGGGTGTGGACGACGGCGGTGAAGCGCTGTCCGTTGGCCAGGAGCATCAGCTTCAGCCGTGGGGACAGGGGGCCGTCCGGGGTGACGAGGTCCAGCGGGGCCTGCACGGCGCCGGCCGCGGGAATCGGTTCAGGCATGGTGGTGCGCTCCGTCCATGAGGTGGGTGCTGTAGGTCGCGACGGTCGATCCGAACTGCAGGACGGCGTGTCCGGCGGCGCAGTGGACGTCCCGCCAGGCCCGCTGGACCGGGTCGGCCACGTGCTGGCCCCGGGCGCCGCCGGTGCGGAAGAGCAGGTCGACGGCGTCGGCGAGGAGTTCGGCCGCGTAGGCGAAGTCCCGGGGCGCCCTGGCGCGGGCCGTCGCGTCCGGCGTGCCCGCGTCGGCGACGGCCGCCGCCCGCTCCAGGAGGAGCTGCGCGGCGTCGATCCGCGCGCCGGCGCGGGTCAGGGCGTCCTGCACGACGGGGTTGGCGCGGGCCGCTCCTCCGGTGACCTCGGTCCTGTTCGCGGCGCGCTCCGCGCAGGCGCGCAGCGCGGAGCGGGCCGCGCCGAGTACGGGGGCGACGAAGGTGAGGCCGTTGACGGTCTTGAACGGGACCCGGTCCGGGCCCGCCCCGACGGCTCCGCGCATCAGGTCCGCCTGGGCACAGGTGCGGTGGTCGGGGACGGCCACGTCGTCGAGGGTGACGGAGTGGCTGCCGGTGCCGGCGAGACCGACGTTGTCCCAGGTGTCCCCGATCCGGTAGTGGTCTCGGGGGACCAGGAAGAAGCGGTACTCGCGTTCCGGGGTCAGGGCCCCGAGCAGGGTCCAGGCCGCGTGGTCCACTCCGCTGGCGAAGGGCCAGGTTCCGGAGAGCCGGTATCCGTCCCGGGTGCGACTGACCTGCCCGGAGGGGGCTATGGACGCGGCGAGCAGTTCGTCCGCGCCGGCCGCGCCGCCCCAGAGTTCCGCGAGCCCCCGCTCGGGCAGGTGGGAGACCATGCGGCCGACGATGGCGTACACGGCGGCGTTCCACGCGGTGGAGGCGCAGCTCTCGCCGATCTCGGCGACCGCGTGCAGGAGCGCGGTGTGGGAGCCGTCGGTGCCACCCCAGCGGGTGGGCACCAGGTGACGGGCGAAGCCGGCGTCCCGCAGGGCGTCGACGACGGGGTCGGGCAGCCGGCGGGCGGCTTCGGTGCGTCCGGCGTGTTCGGCCGCGACCGCGCCCAGGACAGTGGTGCGGGGCGCGTCGACGGGCCGGGTGTGCGGTGCGGTGCCGGACGTGGTGCCGGGTGCTTCGGTGTTCAACTCGCCACCTTCGCAAGCGGGCGCGGGCCCTGGGGCGGACGGGGGGTGCCGGAGGCGGCGAGGGCCTCCAGGTGGGGCAGGAGCGCGACCGGGTCGGGCAGGTCGAGCACGTCGGCGCGCAGCAGCGCCGCGGCCCGGGCGTGGGACTCGTCGTCGAGGAGGTCGCGCAGGGCCGCGCGCAGGCGCCCGGTCGCCCCCTCGGGATCGGCGGCCAGTTCTCCGCGTACGAGGTGGCGGGCCGCGCCGAGGCCCTCCAGGCGGTCGCCGGTCATCATCTGTTCGGGTCGCGGCGAGACGATCAGCTGCGGGGTGCCGGCGTGGAGGGCGGTCATCGTCGTTCCGCCGCCGCCCTGGTGGACGACGGCGGCGCAGGACGGCAGCAAGAGGTGCAGCGGGAGGGACTCGGCGACGCGGATCCGCTCGGGCAGGGCGCCGAGGGCCGCGCGTCCCTCCGTCGAGACGGCGAGGACGACCTCGACGTCGAGTCCGTCCACGGCTTCGAGGACCCGGTCGAGGACGTCGGGTGTGCCCGCCTTCCCGATGCGGCCGGAGGTGATCCCCCAGGTGACGCAGACCCGCGGCAGATCGGTGGGTTCGCGCAGCCAGTCCGGGGCGCCGCCGGGACCGTTGTAGGGGATGTAGCGGTGGGAGACGCGGGGTTCGGGCGAGGGCAGGCCCATCCGCGGCGGGCAGGGGTCCAGCCACAGGTCGGGCCCGGGTTTGGGGGGGACGCCGAAGCGCGCGAAGAGGTCCGTGAAGTCGGGCGCGAGTTCGCCGGTGAGCAGGTCCCGCTGGTGTCGCGGGAGCGCGATGGCGCCCCAGAGGGTGGCGACGGTCGGTACGCCGAGCACCGCTCCGGCCACCAGACCGGCGAAGGTGACGGCGTCGTGCACGACCAGGTCGGGACGCCAATCCCGGGCGAAGTCCACCACGCCGTCGACCATCGAGGCGGCCATGGCGGTCTGTTTGTGCCCGAGCGCGGCGTACATCCGGCGTTGGTCGACACTGAGCCGTTCGGGCCGGCCGTACCAGTCGGCGGGCCACCGTTCCTGACGGTGCCAGGACTTGAGCGCGGGCGCCGTGGACAGGCCCACGAGGTCGACGTCGTCCCTGACGACCACCGGGGTCAGTCCGGTGGCGGTCACGGCGTCGGCCAGGGAGGGGCCGACGGCGACGCGCACCTCGTGGCCGGCGGCCTGGAGGGCCCAGCCCAGCGGGACCATCGGGTACAGGTGCGACGGCCATGCCCACGTGGTGAGCAGTACTCGCAAGATCATCACCTCGAGAGGGGTCGGACGGTGTCGTCGGCGATGTTCCGGCCGCGGCTTCGACGCGGGGCCGAGGAGCCGTCGAAGCCCGCCCCCGGCCGACGGTCGGCGGGGCCCCGTCTTCGAAACGTCCTCGATCCCCGGTGGCGATGCTGCGCGCACACGCGCCGCGCCGCGGGGCGGGACGACACGGGAGGAACGGGCGCCATGGACATGGGACTGCGCGATCGGACAGTGCTGGTGACCGGCGGGAGCAGGGGGATCGGGCTCGCGGTGGCGAGGGCTTTCTCCGCCGAGGGGGCCCGGGTGGCGCTCACCTACCGCTCGGACGCGGCCGCGGCCGAGCGGGCCGCCGCGGAACTGGGCGCCGTCGAGGACCGGGCCTGCCACGTGCGCTACGCCCTGGACGAGCCCGGCTCGCCGGAGGCGGCGCTGGCACGGGTTCGGGAGCGGTGGGGCGGGATCGACGTGCTGGTGGCCAACGCCCTGGTGCGACCGCGCCGCCGGGGACCGGACGAGCGGTTCGAGGACCTGCCGCCCGAGGAGTGGGAGCCGCTGCTCCACGGCAACGTCGGCGGTACGGTGCGCACGGCCCAGTTGGCGCTGGCCGACATGCGCGAACGGGGTTGGGGCCGGGTGGTGTTCGTCTCCTCGCACGTGGCGGTGGACGGCAAGCCGCGTCAGGAGATCTACGGTGCCGCGAAGATGGCGCTGCACGGGCTGACCCGCAGCCTGGCCTGGGACGCGGGCTCCGACGGGGTCCTGGTGAACGTCGTCAGTCCCGGCCTGACGCTGACCGACGGGGTGCGAACGATGCTGCCCGAACGGGTCCGCACGGAGGAGCTCGCCCTGACGCCGACGGGCCGGCTCAGCCTGCCCGAGGAGGTGGCGAACGCGGTGCTCTTCCTGGGTTCGGCCGCCAACGGCAACGTCTCCGGCCAGGTCCTCACGGTGGCGGGCGGCCGGTAGGCCGGCGGGCGGCGGGCGGGCCGCCGCCCGTGAGGTCAAAGGGCGGGCGGCTCCAGGATCTCCACGACCGCCGCGGTGCAGGTGTACCCCGCGCCGCCGCCGAAGAGCAGCACCCGGTCGCCGGGGCGGGCCCGCTCGGTGCGGGTGAGGTGGGCCAGGCCGGCGAACTGGTCGCCCGCGCCGAGGTGGCCGGTGGTGCGCCCGTACGCCCAGGAGGTCCGCTCGTCGGGGACGCCCAGCAGGTCGTGGAGTTCGTGGCCGCTGCCGCGCCGCGAGACGGGTATGACGGCCCAGGCCAGGTCGTCGACGGAGGTGTCGGAGTCGTCCAGTACCCGGGTCTTGGCCGCGACGAGCAGGTCGATGTAGCGGTGGGCGAGGTCGGGGAAGCCGGCGGCCGTCGCACCGCGCACGGTGCGCTCCCCGAGGTCGGCCGTGGTCGAGGGCTCGACGGGGTGCGCCGTGAAGGGCTCGTCGCCGCGGGCGAGCACCTCCAGCGAGTTGTCGGCCGCCGTGGCGGTCGCCAGGACGCGGGCGAAGCCGCCCCGGGTGGACAGTACGAGGGCGGTGGCACCGTCGCCGTACATGGTGACGTCGACGCTGTTCCAGCGGTCGATGCGGGGCTCGGCGAAGCGGTCGGCGGTCGTCAGGAGGGCCGCGTGGCCGGCGCCGGCGCCGGCCGTCAGGTAGGAGGCGGCGAGTTCGACGGAGCCCATGCCGCCGTTGCAGCGCTGGGCGAGCCCGAAGGCGGGCACGTCGCGCCCGACGGCCTCGTGGGCGATGTGGCTGGCGGCGGGCCACAGGTCGATGCCCTGGAACCACAGCGAACTGTGCAGCACCAGCGCCACGTCGGCGGGGTCGGTGGCGCCCCGGGCCAGGGCCTCCCGGGCGGCGCGGACCGCCATCCGCGGGGGCGCGTCCTCCTCGTGCGGGGAGGCGACCGTGACGGATTCGATGCCGCGCAGCCGCCCCCGTTCGGCGGTCACGACGCCCGATGAGACGACGTCCTCGGTCGCGACCACGGGCGGCAGCCATGTGGCCACACCGGACACGAAGAGTTGTTCCCAGCGCATGGCGGATCTTCTCCCTTTCGGGGCAGGGGGTCGGGGACTGGTCCGCACCCTGCCGGCCGTGTTTGGAGCGTGCTTCGAGCACGGGACCCGGGGTGCCCTCTGATGCGGCTTGAAGCCGCATCGAAGCGCGTCGGTGAGGGTGGCACCCATCCTGACCTGGAGGTTGTGACCATGGCCGGCGAATCCAAGCGGCTCATTCTCGAATCCGTTGCGAAGTATCACCAGGAGGTCGCCGGGGAACGGGAGTTCGTCCCCGGGATCACTCCCGTCCTGCCGTCCGGGGCGGTGCTCACCGCGGAGGACCGGGTGGCCCTGGTCGAGGCGTCCCTGGACATGCGGATCGCGGCGGGACACAGCTCCCGCACGTTCGAGCGGAGGTTCGCCAAGACACTGGGCCTGCGCAAGGCCCACCTGACGAACTCGGGTTCGTCGGCGAACCTGCTGGCGCTGTCCTCGCTGACCTCCCCCCAGCTGGGCGACCGCCGCCTGAGGCCGGGCGACGAGGTCATCACCGTCGCCGCCGGCTTCCCCACCACCGTCAACCCGATCTACCAGAACGGCATGACACCGGTCTACGTCGACGTGGAGCTGGGCACCTACAACGCCTCCGCGGAGCGGGTGGCGGCGGCGATCGGGCCGAAGACCAAGGCCATCATGCTGGCCCACGCGCTCGGCAACCCGTACGAGGTCGCCGAGCTGGCCGCCCTCGCGGAGGAGCACGGGCTGTTCCTGATCGAGGACAACTGCGACGCGGTGGGCTCCCTCTACCGGGGCAAGCCGACGGGCACCTTCGGCGATCTCGCCACCACGAGCTTCTACCCGGCGCACCACATCACCACGGGTGAGGGCGGCTGCGTGCTGACCGACAACCTGATCCTCGCCCGGATCGTCGAGTCGATGCGGGACTGGGGCCGCGACTGCTGGTGCGAGCCGGGCGAGGACGACACCTGCCACAAGCGGTTCCTCTACCGGCTGGGCGACCTGCCGGAGAGCTACGACCACAAGTACACGTTCTCCCACGTCGGCTACAACCTGAAGGCCACCGACATCCAGGCGGCGCTGGGCCTGAGCCAGCTGGAGCGGCTGGAGGAGTTCGGCGCGGCGCGGCGCCGCAACTGGCAGCGGCTGCGCGACGGCCTGGAGGGCCTGCCGCAGTACCTCCTGCCCCGGGCCACCGCGGACAGCGACCCCAGCTGGTTCGGCTTCGCGATCACGCTGACCGACGGGGCGGGCTTCGACCGCTACGAACTGCTGCGCTTCCTCGGCGACCGCAACATCGGCACCCGGCTGCTGTTCGCCGGGAACCTGACCCGTCACCCCGGATACCTGGACCGCGACTACCGGGTGGTGGGCGACCTCGCCAACAGCGACGTCATCCTGGAGCGCACCTTCTGGGTGGGCGTGTACCCGGGCCTGACCACGGAGATGATCGACTACGTGGCGGCCTCCCTGAGGGAGTTCGCGGAGAAGCCCCGCTGATCGGGCCGGCCGGCGACCCCGCCGGGCGGCGTACGACTCCGGCCTCCGGGACCTTCATGGTCCCGGAGGCCGGAGTCGTCGGGGGTGGGACGGAGGGGGATCCGCCCCACCGGTTCAGATGTCGACGGTGACGTCGTAGGAGCGCAGCCAGGCGTCGAGCCACAGGGCCATCTCGATGCCGCCCCGGGAGTAGGAGCGGCTGACGTCGCCGGGCCGGCGGCCGAGGGTCCCGCGTACCCGTTCGAGGTCGAGGAAGGGTCGTACGGGCGCGTTCGGATCGGAGAGCAGGGTGTCGAGGCGCCCGCGCAGGGCCAGTTCGTAGCCGGGGTCCTGCGTCGCCGGATAGGGGGTCTTGACGCGCCGGACCACCGAGGCGGGCAGCAGGTCCGCGGTGGCGGCGCGCAGCAGGCTCTTCTCCCGCCCGTCGAAGGTCTTCATGGCCCAAGGGACGTTGAAGACGTACTCGACGAGCCGGTGGTCGCAGAACGGCACCCGGACCTCCAGGCCGACGGCCATGCTCATGCGGTCCTTGCGGTCCAGGAGGGTCTGGACGAAGCGGGTGAGGTTGAGGTGGGTGATCTCGCGCATGCGGCGTTCGCCGGCCTCCTCCCCCGCGAGGACCGGGACCTCGGCGAGGGCCTCGCGGTAGCGGCCGGCGCGGTAGCCGGGGATGTCCAGCTTGTCGAGCAGACCGCGGTCCAGCAGGCCGAGCCCGCCGAAGTAGCGGGCGGAGCCGGAGGTGAGCCAGGGGAAGGTGTCGGCGGCGATGGCGTTGGGGTTGCGGAACCACATGTAGCCGCCGAACAGCTCGTCGGCCGACTCGCCCGACAGCGCGACCGTCGAGCTCTGCCGGACGGCCCGGAACAGCAGGTACAGGGAGGGCCACATGTCCCCCCAGAAGGCCGGCGGCAGGTCCGTGGCCCGTAGTACGGCCTCCCGTACGCGCGGGTCGACGAGTTCGGCGCTGTCCAGCAGCACCTCCGTGTGCTCGGCACCGACGTGCCTGGCCACCTCGCGGGCGAAGGGGGTGTCCGCGGCCTCCCGTACGGCGTCGGGAGAGAAGCCCGCCGCCGGGTTGGCGAAGTCCACGGAGAAGGACCGCACCGGCCCCTCGCCGCGCTCGGCCATGGTCCGCGCGGCCAGGGCCGTCACCGCCGAGGAGTCCAGTCCGCCCGACAGCAGGGAGCACAGGGGGACGTCGGCGACCATCTGGCGCGAGACGATGTCCTCCAGCAGGCCGCGTACGGTGGCGATGGTGGTGGGCAGGTCGTCGGTGTGCTCGCGGGCCTCCAGCCGCCAGTAGCGGCGGCGGGTGACGCCCTGGCGGCGCACGCGCAGGAGCTGGCCGGGGCGGACCTCGCGCAGGCCCGTGAAGACCGCGTGCTCCGGGGTCTTCACCATGTCCAGTGCCTCGCACAGCCCTTCGGCGTCCACCCGGCGCGGGACGCCCGGGTGAGCGAAGAGGGCCTTGGGTTCCGAGCCGAAGACGACGCCGTGCGGGGTCTCGAACCAGTACAGGGGCTTGACGCCCATGCGGTCGCGCACCAGGAGGAGTTCCTCGGTGCGGGCGTCCCAGACGGCGAAGGCGTACATGCCGTTGAGGCGGTCGACGAGGCCCTCGCCCCACTCCAGGTAGGCGTGCAGGACGACTTCCGTGTCGCTGCGGGTGCGGAAGGCGTGGCCGCGCGAGATCAGCTCCGCGCGCAGTTCCCGGTGGTTGTAGACCTCGCCGCAGAAGGTCAGCGTGGCGACGGCGGATCCCCCCTCCGCGTACCGCATGGGCTGGACGCCGCCCTCCAGGTCGATGATGGACAGCCTTCGGTGTCCGAGCACGGCCCGGCGGGCGGCGAGGACACCCTCGGCGTCGGGCCCCCGGCAGGCGAGGGTGTCCGTCATCGCCCGGGCGACGGAGAGAGCGGAGGGGTCGGTGTCGAGGTCGCGCTCGTAGTCGACCCACCCGACGATTCCACACATCTGCTGTGAACCTTGCCTTCCCTGTCGCTGTTCGAATCGCCGTGACGGTCAGGCGGCCTGGGCGACGGCCTTGCCGACCTCGTCGAGGAGGCCCCGCGGGGTGGCGGTGACGCTGATCGCGTCGTCGGGCAGTTCGATGCCCAGTTCGCGTTCGATGGTGCGGACGGTGTTGAAGAGGGCGAGCGAGTCGTATCCGAGCGACTCGAAGTCGACGTCGAGGATGTCGCCCTCCAGGTTGATCTCCTCGTCCTCGCCGGCGCTCTCGCGCAGCGCGTCCACCAGTTCCTTGACGCCGAAGGCGCTCATGTCCACTCCTGTTTGTTCGTTGGTTGTCGTGTGCGTACGCCGTGCGTACGCCGTGTGTGCGTACGTGTGGGGGACGGTCGCGCGGGGGCGCGCTCGTCGGGTCAGCGCGCGTCCGCGCGGCTGACGACCATCGCGGAGTTGAAGCCCCCGTACCCCCGGGCCAGGACGAGCGCGTGGTCGAGCGGGGTCTCGCGGGCTTCGTCGAGGACCAGGTCGATGAGGTCCGCGTGGGCCGGGCGGGTGACGCCCACCGTGGGGGGGAGCACCCGGTCGCGCAGGGACAGCAGCGCCGTCGCCAGGTCGAGGGAGGCGCCTCCGGCGAGCAGCCGGCCCGTCATGCTCTTCGGGGCGGTGACGGGGACCCCGCGCGGGCCGAACACCTCCGCCAGGACCCGCGCCTCCACGCGGTCGAGTTCCGGTACTCCGCAGGCGTCGGCGAAGACCACGCCGACCTGGTCGGGGGTGACGTGCGCCTGGTCCAGCGCCGCCTCGACGGCGCGGCGCAGGCCGGGCGGTCGCCCGGATCCGGGCCTGGGGTCGAACGTGGAGGCGTGACCGGTGATCCGGCCGTAGCGCTTTTGCGCGCCGCGCCGGTCGGCGACCTCGGGGTCCTCGACGACGAGGAGGGCGCCGCCCTCGCCCGGTACGTATCCGGAGGCCTCGGTGTCGAAGGGCAGGTAGGCGCGCGTCGGGTCGTCGACGGTGGAGACGCGGCCCGAGCGGGACATGCACAGCCAGCCCCAGGGGCACAGGGCGCTGTCGACGCCGCCCGCCAACATCTGGGGGGTGCCCTGGTGGATGTGACGGCGGGCCTTGGCGACGGCGTCGAGGCCACCGGCCTGTTCGGTGACGAGGGCGGAGGCGGCGCCGCGCATGCCGTGCCGGATGGAGATCTGGCCGGTGTTGACGGGATAGAACCAGGCGAAGGCCTGGTAGGAGCTGACGTAGGCGCCGCCCTTGCTCCACAGCGCCTGCATCTCCCGCTGCCCGAACTCCATGCCGCCGCCCGAGGCGGCGGTGACCACGCCGACCGAGAAGTCCGGCATGGCGCGCGGGTCGAGGTCGGCGTCGGCCAACGCGTGTTCGGCTGCGACGAGCGCGAGGCGGGTCATGTGGTCGGTCTGGGGCAGGAGCCGACTCGGCAGGTGCTGCGCCGCGTCGAAGTCCTTGACCTCGCCGCCCACTCCCGAGCGATGGCCGTCGGTCTCGAAGCGGGTGATCGCGGCGATGCCGCTCTCGCCGCGCAGCGTCGCCTCCCAGTAGGGCTCGGTTCCCAGGCCGTTGGGCGCGACGATGCCCAGACCGGTCACGACGGGGGCGTTCATGCCGCCACCCGGTGGGGAGCGGTGAGCACGATCGCGCTCTGGAAGCCGCCGAAGCCGCTGGCCACGCTGAGGACGGCGTCGGACTTCCGCTCCCGGGCCGTCAGCGGTACGTAGTCCAGGTCGCATTCGGGGTCGGGCTCGTTCAGGTTGGCCGTCGGGGGGATGAGCCGGTGCTCGATCGCGAGGATGGAGGCGGCGACCTCCAGCGAGCAGATCGCCCCGAGGGAGTGCCCGATCATCGACTTGATGGAGCTGATGGGGGTCGTGTAGGCGTGGCGGCCGAGGCTGTGCTTGTAGGCCATGGTCTCGTGCAGGTCGTTCTGCTTCGTCGACGAGCCATGGGCGTTGACGTAGTCGATGTCCTGCGGGTTCAGGCGGGCGCGGTCGAGGGCGTTGGTGATGGCCTCGGACAGTTCCCGTCCGTCGGGGCGCAGCCCGGTCATGCTGAAGGCGTTGGCACGGGTGGCGTGTCCGGCGATCTCCGCGTAGACGTGGGCGCCGCGCCGCACGGCGTGCTCGTACTCCTCCAGGACGAGGATGGCCGAGCCCTCGCCGAGGGCGAAGCCGTTGCGGGTGCGGTCGAAGGGCCGCGAGGCGGTCGCCGGATCGTCGTTGCGCGGCGTCGTCGCCCGGATGGCGTCGAAGCAGGCGACGGTGATGGGCGAGATGGCCGCGTCGGAGGCGCCGCTGATCATGACGTCGGCGGAGCCCTCCGCGATCAGGTCGGCGGCGTGGCCCAGGACGTCGATCCCCGAGGTGCAGCCGGTCGACAGGACCCCGACGGGGCCTTCGGCCTCGGCGATCCAGGCGAGTTCGGCGGCCATGGAGGAGGGCGTGAAGTAGTCGTAGAGGTAGGGCGATCCGTGGGCCTCGTCGACCTGCCAGCCACGGCCCTCGTCGCTGACGACGGAGTACTCGTGGTCCAGGCTCTGGGTCATGCCGCAGGCGGTGCCGACCATGACGCCGGTGCGGTGCGGCTGCGCCGTGTCGAGGACCCCGCTGTCGGCGAGGGCCTCGCGCGCGGCGACCACCGCGAACTGCGTGGTGCGGTCCCAGGCCCGTATCTGACGCCGGCTGAGCCCCGAGGCGACGGGGTCGAAATCGCATTCCGCCGCGACGCGGGAGCGGAAGGCGCTCGCGTCGAACTGGGTGATCGTGCGCGTGGCGGTCCGGCCCTCGCTGAGCAGTTCCCAGAACTGCTTCGTCCCGATACCTCCGGGAGCGATCACACCGATCCCGGTCACCACGACGCGCCGGGCACCGTGTGGTCCTGGCATCGTTTCCCCTCTCCGCACCCGCTGTGCGACCCGCTTCGAATCCAGGGCGACAGTGTCGACCGGTGTCTTCAAGCCGGTTTGGAGGTGGGGCCGAGGCGGTCGTGCCCGGGACGGACTCGTGCCGCGTCCCGGGTCGGGGCATGCGAAAGGCCCCGATCTCCCTGAGGAGGCCGGGGCCTTCGATCGAGCGCTGGGCAGGCCTTGCACCTGCATCCCCCCACAGGAAGTGGGGTGCCTTTCCTTGGACCACCAACGCGTGGCCCGCTTCGTCGCTTGCGCGGGGCGGCGGGCTCAAGATCGACTATAGCACGGCTCGAACGTGGTCCCCAAGCCCGGCGGTGGGCTGCGCGGGGGCGCGTGTGACCATGGCCCCTTCGTGTTTCCGCACTTCACGGGGGATCCACCATGCGCGCCCGCACCACCTCCGCCGCGACCGCAGCGTGTTCCGCGCTCGTGGCGCTGCTCGTCCTGACCGGCTGCACCGGCGCGCCGGACGAGGGGCGGCCCGCCGCGTCCGCCGCGGCTCCCGCCGCCCCGGGCCCCGGGTCGGCCGGGGGCTTCGAGGGGCCGCGGCCGCAGGACCAGAACCTGTTGGCGTGGACGGGCGACCCGAACGACGCCGGGCACGTGACGGCCCAGTCGGCCGCGGGGGTGGGCGGACGGGTGACCCTGGTGCGGATCGTCCTGCGCGAGCGGATCACCTGGTCGAACATCTGGCTGGGCCTGGCCGGGATCGACCCGGCCGCGCAGCTGTCGAACTGCTACCTCGGGGTGTACGACGAGCGCGGGGTGCTGGTGGCCTCCACCGCGGACGTCTCGCCGATGCTGATGACGGACCCGATCGCGAAGCCGTTCCCGCTGGCGAAGCCCTTCACCGCCGAGCCCGGCACGTACTTCATCGCCCTGCTGCTGAACGGGAACTGGGCGACCAACGCCCTGACCCTGAAGTCCACCGGCGCCGGGATCTCCGTCAACGCCGGTCTGACGCCGCCGAAGCTGCGCTACAGCACCCTGCTGACGGGGCAGACCTCGCTGCCGGCCTCGGTGAACCTGGCGGAGCAGTCCACGTCGACCATCAACACCGGCTGGGCCAGCCAGTGGTACGCCGTCTCGTAGGCAACGCGCGGGGCCACGCACGGGGCCACGCGCGGCGGGCCCGCCTCGGGGAAGAGTCCGAAGCGGGCCCGGCCGGGATGCGCGCGGGGGTTACCAGGAGCGGTGGAACTTGACGTCGCCGCCGTTGCGGTCGAACCAGCCCATCATCCCCCAGTTGATCCAGCCGCCGTCGCCGCCGTTGTTGAAGGTGCCGGACTCGAAGATCCACAGGCCGTAGTGGACGTTGCCCCACTTGACGTTGGCGTAGACGCGGGTGCCCTGGAAGCGGTCGTCGTAGTTCTGGGACAGGTTGAACAGCATCACGTTGTGCCGGCCGCCGGCGGCGTTGAAGGCGGCCTCGACGGCCTGTTCGACGAACTTGCCGCGGTCGGAGGTCTTCACGCCGCGGACCGCGTCGGCGACCTTGCCGGCAACCCCGAGCTGGTCCATGGAGACGCTGACGACGGGGGTCTTCTCGTCGGCGGTGGCCCCGAGGTCACCGGCCCCGGCGGTGGTCGAGGCCGGCGTGGTGACGGCGTGGGCGGGGCGCTCCGCGGCCTGGGCGGGGGCGACGGCCCCCACGGTGACGGCGGCGGCGAGGGCGAGGCCCGCGAGTGCGGTGGTGCGGATCGACTTGGTGTTCATGACGGTGCTCCCGGTGCTCCGAAGAAGGGGAAGGGGAAGGGGAAGGGAAGGGGTGAAGGGGAGGGGATGGGGTCGCGGCGGGGGTCAGGAGAACTTGCGGAAGGTGACGTGGCCGCCGTCGCGGTCGAAGACCCCGCGGAAGGCCCAGTTGATCCAGCCGCCGTCGCCCTTGTTCCAGAACTGGCCGGAGTCGAAGACCAGGACGCGGTAGCGGCCGTGGATGCCGCTGACCTTGGCGTCGTAGACGATGTTGTGGAGCTCGCCGTAGTACTCGATCTGGTCGTTGATGACCATGACGTTGTAGCGCTGGCCGGACTCGTAGAAGGAGCCCTCCATCAGGCTCTTGACGTAGCCCGAGCGGTTCTGGCCGCGCTCGATGGCGTCGTTGACGATGTTGATGATCTTGTTCGTGATGTCGAGGGCCGCGGAGGCCACGTCGACCTTGGCGCCCATCGCGCCGACCTCGCCGGCCGGCTGGTGCGCCGCGGAGGAGGAGACGGGGACCGGCTGCGAGGGCGCGGCCTGGGCGGCGGACGCGGGGAGGGCGACCGCCGCGAGGGCGGCGGTGGTGGCGATCAGCAGGGCGGCGCGGTTGCGGAAGACGCTCATGGTCGTTTCTCCTTTTCGGGTGCACGGAAATTCGATCCCGGGGGTTTTCGGGCGCACGGGTCCCCGGAGTCGTTGTTTCGAGGAAGTTCACGGTGGAATGCGCGAGGATGCTCGCGCCGATGTCCGCAGATGTCTCCCCGGCGATTTCCGGGGTGTTCGCGGAGGATTACGGGGTAATTCCCCGGGGATTCACACGGGTAGTACGGGGCCGGCGGGCCGCGCGGACGGCGCCTCGGGCCGGCGCCCCGCCCTCACCAGGAGGTGACCAGGTGGTCGGCCAGGGCCTCCTCCGCGCGGGGGGCGACCGGCGCGGCGGCCGGCGCGGCCCCGCGCGGTCGGGCGGCGCGGGGGCGGCCGGTCGACAGCCGCCGTACGGCGAGGAACAGCAGGATCAGCAGGGCGGGCAGTGCCAGGGCCGCCGTGCGGCGGCGCCTCTGACTCCTCACGTCTCACCTCTCGTGTCGGGCGTCTCGCCCCGCCCGGTGGTTCAGCGGGGCGGTTCGCAGTCGGGGGTCTCGCAACCCCATTCGGTGTCACGGGTCCCGTCGACGGTGGTCGAGTGGGCCGGCGGGGCGGACCGGTCGGGGCCGGGAGCGGCGGAGGCCACATTGACCCCCAGGCCGAAGGTCGCGGCGGTGAAGACCACGGCGGTGATGACCTTGGACAGTTTCATCGAATTCTCCCGGCGCTCGTTTTCCCCTGGTTTCGCTTCGCTTTCGCGAGGCCTTCCGGGCGGTTTCTCTTCCTCCCCCCGGCTCTCCTCAAGCATCAGGCGGAACCTCGACCCCGGTCCAGCGGTCTTTCCTGCCAGTAAGGTGCATGTCCCCTTGATGAGGCGGGATGTTATGACCATATACGGGCAAAGAGACGCGGCCGGCCCCTTGGCGGACCTCGATATCCAGGCGTACCGCCATGTCCTGGAGCACGGCTCCACCTCGCCCGAAGCGCTCGCCCTCGCGCTCGGCGTCTCGACGGGCGAGGCCGAGACCGCCGTCGCCAACCTGCTGCGCGACCGGCTCCTCGCCCCGGTCCCGGGCAGCGACGGGCTCCTCACGGCCGTCAGCCCGCGCACCGCCGCCGCCGAGCTGGTGGGCGAGGAGGAGGACGCGCTGCGCCGCAGGTTGGCGGAACTCGACCGTACGCGGGCCCGGTTGACGGCCCTGAACCCGCTGTACGAGGCGGCCGGGCAGCGGCGCGGCGAGGTCGGCGGGATCGACGTCGTCGACTCCCGGGAGCGGGTGATGACCCTCATCTCCGACGCCGCCGGCCGCTGCGCCCACGAGTGCCTGACCGTCCAGCCGGGTGGAGGGCGTCCCGCCGGGCACCTGGAGCGGGCCCTGCCCCGCGACCTCGCCCTGATCTCCCGGGGGGTGCGGATGCGCACCCTCTACCAGCACACCGCCCGCTACAGCCCGCCCACGCAGGAGTACGCGGCGAAGGTGACGGCCGCCGGCGGGGAGATCCGTACGCTGGGCGAACTGTTCGGCAAGATGGTCATCTTCGACCGCGAGACGGCCTTCCTCCCCGTGTGGGACAACCCGCACGCCGGGGTGGTGCTGCGCGAGCCCTCGGCGGTCGCCTTCCTGTGCAGCGTCTTCAACACGGCGTGGAGCCTGGCCGAACCCTTCGCCACCTCCTACAGCAGCCTCACGGCCAACGCGCTGCGCACGACGATCGCCAAGATGCTGGCGGACGGCAGCAAGGACGAGGTCATCGCCCGCAAGCTCGGCATGTCCCTGCGGACGTGCCGCCGCCACATCTCCGAGATGATGGAGGAACTCGGCGCCACCAGCCGCTTCCAGGCCGGTTACCTGCTCTCCGCCTGCTCCCCCGCCGCGGCGCCGGTCGAACCGCCGCCGGCCCGGGCGGCGACGGGACCGTAGGGCGGCGGCGTACGGGTGGTGTCCGTCAGGCCGGGGTGACCAGGTCCGGGTAGGCGCTGTGGGCGGGGACGGCGGCGCCCCGGGCGAAGGCCCGCGCGAAGGCGTCCGGGCCGAGGGCGGCGCGGGCGCCGGCGGTGATCCGGTCGACGTCGGCGCGTTCCGCCGGGGGCAGGGGTGCTCCCGCGGAACGCCGGGCGGCGTCGGCGGCGCCGAGCAGGGCCGCCGCGCCGGCGGGGTCGCCGGCCAGGGCGCGGGCGCCGGAGAGTCCTTCGAGGGCCAGGGCCAGGGCGCGCGGGTCGCCGGTGGTACGGGCCATGGCGAGCCCCTCCTCCTGGAGGGCGAGGGCGGCTTCGGCGTCGCCGCGCAGTTCGGCGGCGTAGCCGAGTTCGGCCAGGACCAGGGCGTTGGCCCCGTCGAGGCCGACGGAGCGGTGCCAGTCGAGGACCCGCCGCATGTGGGCCTCGGCCTCGTCGAGGTCGCCGGCGCGACGGGCGCCCAGGCCCAGGCCCAGGACGGCGTTGATCTCCCCGGCCTGGAAGCCCTGTTCGGCGGCGAGCCTGCGGGAGCGTTCGTGCAGGTCGCGGGCGTCTTCGAGGTCGCCGGTGAGGAGGGCGCCGCGGCCCAGGCCCGACAGCAGGTCGGCGGCCTGGGTGGTCAGGCCGAGGCCCTCGGCGGTGTCGAGGCCCTCGCGGCGCAGCCGGGTGGCCCCGGGGTAGTCGCCGTGGATCTCGGCGAGCATCGCCAGGGGGTACACGGACCACAGGCGGGCGGCGCCGTCGCCGAGTTCCGCGAAGAGGGCGGCGCTGCGCTCGCCGTCGCGGGCGGCGCCGTCGAGGTCGCCGCCGAGGAGGCGCTGGGCGGAGCGGTCGGCGAGGGCGGCGGCCGTGCCCCAGTCGTCGTGGGCGGCGGCGAAGCCCTCCAGGGCGCGTTCGGTGAGTTCGCGGCCGGAGGAGAGGTCGCCGGTGCCGCACAGGGCGTGGCCCAGGAACCAGCGGGCGTGGGCGAGGTCGTGGGCGGTGCCGATGCCCTGGTCCTCGTAGGGGCGCAGGGAGCGGTGGATGCGTTCGGCGCGGTCGGCGCCCTCGCCGGCCATGATGGCGAAGCCGGTGCGCAGGACCTCGACGTGGGCGCGCAGGGCGGGTGTGGCGCCGCCCGGGGCGGCGAGGGCGGCCTCCAGGGAACGGCGTCCCTCGCCGAGCCGGCCGCGCAGGACCCAGTACCAGGACAGGGCGCGGACCAGGCGCAGGGCGGCGTCCGCGGGCGGCTCGGCGGGGGCTTCCTCGAACCCGGCGACGTCGACGGCGTCAACGGCGTTAACGCCGTTAACGCCGCCGGGGGTTGTCGGGGCGCCCGCGAGGGTGAGGGCGTGGGCGAGGGCGGCGCGCAGGTTGGCGGCCTCGGTGTCGAGGTGTTCCAGCCGGTCGCGCTGGCCGGCGGCGAGCAGGGCGGGTGCGGCGCGCTCGGCGAGGGCCAGGTGGTGGGCGAGGTGGCGGGAGCGGACGGTGCGTTCCTCGCCGGTCTCGGTGAGGCGTTCGGCGCAGTAGGCGGCCACCGATTCCAGCAGCCGGTAGCGGGGGCCGGCCGGGGTGGGCGTGAGGGCCAGCAGGGAGCGGTCCACGAGGCGGGCCAGCAGGTCGAGCACGTCCGCGGGGTCGAGGTCCTCGCCCGCGCACACCTCCTCGGCGGCCTCCAGGGTGCAGCCCTCGGCGTGTACGGCGAGGCGGCGCAGCACGGCCCGTTCGGGGGCGCCGAGCAGTTCCCAGCTCCAGTCGATGACGGCGCGCAGGGTCTGCTGGCGGGCGGGGGCGCCCCGGCGGCCGGAGTTCAGCAGGCGGAAGCGGTCGTCGAGGCGGTCCAGGACGCCGCGTACGCCGAGGGCGCGGACGCGGGTCGCGGCGAGTTCGAGGGCCAGGGGGATGCCGTCGAGGCGGGCGCAGATCGCCTCGACGCTCTCGCGGTTGTCGGCCTGGAGCGCGAAGCCGGGGGAGGTGGCGGCGGCGCGGGCGGTGAAGAGCTCGACGGCCGCCTGGAGTTCGAGGGTGGGGACCGTCCACAGGGTTTCGCCGGCGAGGGCGAGCGCTTCCTGGCTGGTGGTCAGCAGGCGCAGGCCGGGGGCGGTGCGCAGGAGGAGTTCGGCCAGTTCGGCGACCTCGTCGACGAGGTGCTCGCAGTTGTCGAGTACGAGGAGCAGTTCGCGGTCGCGCAGGGTGGCGGCCAGGCGTTGCCCGGCGGTGAGGCGGCGCTGTTCGGCGGGGAGCAGGCCCCACACGGCGTCGTCGCGGATGCCGAGGGCGCCGGCGACGGCCTCGGCGACCTCGGTGGTGCGGGAGCCGGGGGCGGCGGGGGCCGCCGCCGCGGGGCCGGCGGCGGGACGGTCGGTACCGGGACGGTCGGTGCCGTCGGGGTGGGGGCGGCGGGCGGGGCCGGCGCCGACGCCGGCGAGTTCGACGAGCCAGATGCCGTCGCGGAAGGCGTCGGGGTCGAGGCCGGCGGCCGTCTCGATGGCGAGGCGGGTCTTGCCGACGCCGCCGGGGCCGGTCAGGGTCACCAGGCGGCGGCCGGCGACGAGTTCGCGTACGGCCGCGACCGCCTGGTCGCGGCCCAGCAGCGGGGAGACGGCGGCGGGCAGGTTGGTGCGGGGCGCGGCGCCGGCGGGGTCCTCGGTCGGGGTCACGGGACCGGTGGCGGGGCCGGTGGCCGACGGGGAGGGCAGGGCGGGGGGCGCGGTGGGGGCCGGGGAGGCGGGCGGGGCGGGGTGCGGGGCGGAGAGCTCCGGGTCCTGGGTGAGGATGGCCCGCTGGAGTGCGGTCAGGGCGGGGCTGGGGTCGAGTCCGAGGTCCTCGGCGAGGCGGGCGCGCAGGTCCTCGTAGCCGGCGAGGGCCTCGCTCTGGCGGCCCGCGCGGTACAGGGCGCGCAGTTGGGCGGCGCGCAGGCGTTCGCGCAGGGGGTGGCGGGCGACGAGTTCGGCGAGTTCCCCGACGAGCTGGGCGTGTTCGCCCAGCTCGAGGCGGGCCTCGGCGTGTTCCTCGCGGACGACGAGCCGTTCCTCCTCCAGGCGGTTGGCGGCCGCGCGGGTGAAGGGGTCCTCCTCGAAGTCGGCGAAGGCCGGGCCGCGCCAGACGGCGAGGGCGTCGGCGAACAGGGAGGCGCGTACGGCCGGCCGCCCGGCGGCGCGGGCGCGGCCGGCGAGGGCGGCGAAGGCGGCGCTGTCGAGGGTGCCGTCGGGGGTGCGCAGGACGTAGCCGGGGGCCTGGGACTCGACGAGGTCGCGGGCGCCGGGCTCGGCTTCGTCGAGGGCGCGGCGCAGTTGGGAGACCTTCGCCTGGAGGGCGCGGGTGGGGTTGCCGGGAGGCTCCTCGCCCCACAGGTCGTCGATGAGGCGGTGGGTGGCGACGGGGCGTCCGGCGTCGACGAGGAGGGAGGCGAGGAGGGTCCGCACCTTCAGTTCGGGAACCCTGACGGGGGTTCCCTCGCTCGTCCACACCGCCAGCTGGCCCAGCACCCCGAATCGCATGCGGTCACCGTAACCCGGGCCCGAACAGGGCCGTAACAGAACCCGAACCGGATCCGAGCCGCCCGACCGCACTCTGAATCACGTCGGGGCCACAAGGGAGGCGACCGGCGAGGACGAAGCGACGAAGAGCACGAGAGCAAGAGGGAGCCCCGCCATGGGAAAGCTTGACGGCAAGACTGCGCTGGTGACCGGTTCGAGCCGCGGCATCGGCCGCGCGATCGCCCTGGCGCTGGCCGCCGAGGGCGCCCGGGTCGCCGTGCACTACGCCGGGAACGAGGCGGCGGCGAAGGAAACGGTGAACACGATCGAGGCGGCGGGCGGGCAGGCCTTCGCCATCCGCGCCGAACTGGGCGTGCCGGGTGACGCGGACGCCCTGTGGGCGGCGTTCGACGAGCACGCCGAAGGCCTGGACATCCTGGTCAACAACGCCGGCATCGCGGGCCCGGGCCTGATCCACGAAGTGTCGGAGGCCGACTACGACAAGGTCTTCGCGATCAACGCCAAGGCCCCCTTCTTCATCATCCAGAAGGGCCTGGACCGGCTGCGCGACGGCGGTCGCATCGTGAACGTCTCCTCGGGCGTCACCAAGGTGGCCTTCCCGGGGATGACCTCCTACGCGGCGAGCAAGGGCGCGGTCGAGGTGCTGACCCTGACGCTGGCGCAGACGCTGGGTTCGCGTCAGATCACGGTGAACGCGGTGTCCCCCGGCACGATCGAGACGGACATCCACCCGTGGATGGCCGACCCGGCCGCCAAGGCGCACGCCGCCGGGTTCTCGGTCTTCAACCGGGTCGGGCAGCCGGACGACGTGGCCGACGTGGTGGCCTTCCTGGCCTCGGACGACGCCCGCTGGGTCACCGGCCAGAACATCGACGTCTCCGGCGGCTCCGGGATGGGCGTCTGACGGCCCCCTGATCCGGTCGGGCCCGGGTACCGGCCGGGCCCGGCCGGGGTGTCCGGTCACCGCGAACCCCCGCGCCGGTGACCGGACACCCCTCCCGAACCACCGAACGAACCGAGCACAGACCCGAACACCGACCCGAACACAGACCCGAAGCCCGCACCCGCGTTCGCGCCCGATCGGAGGCCGTCCCGTGTCCAGGACCCTGCTCGTAGTGGCCCATCCCCGAGGCGACTCCCTGACCGCGCAGGTCGCGGAGCGCGCCCGCCGCCGGGCGGAGGCGGCGGGGAACTCCGTAGACCTGCTGGACCTGTACGCCGAGGGCTTCGACCCCCGGCTGACGCCGCCGGACGAACCCGACTGGCAGGACCGCGAGAAGCGCTACTCCCCCGAGGTGCACGCGCACATGCGGCGCATCGAGGAGGCCGACGACCTGGTGGTGGTCTTCCCGGTGTGGTGGTTCGCGCCGCCGGCGGTGGTCAAGGGCTGGATCGAACGGGTGTGGAACTACGGCTTCGCCTACGGGCGCAGCAAGCCGCGCCTGGCCGGGAAGCGGATGCTCTGGCTGGGCCTGGCGGGGCACGCGGAGGAGTTCTACGAGACCACCGGGCTCGGCAAGGCGTTGGAACTGCAACTGAGAGTGGGCGTCTCCGAGTTCTGCGGGGTCGGGGAGTCGGCGGTTCGGCTCCTGTACGGCACGGAGTTCTCGGGGATACCGGAGGCCTTGAGGCAGGCGCGGGCGCGGGAGGTGTTCGCTGCGGCCGACGGGATCCTGGCGGCGTTCGACGGTGTGGAGGCACCGGCGGAGCGGGCCGCGCGAGCGGCCCCGGCGGTGGTGCCGGCCTGAGAGACCCGCCCGAGGGGCGACGACGGAGGGAGAGCGTAGGGGCAGGAGAGCGAACGGCGCGAGGAGCGAGTGGGAGAGCGAGAGAAACGCAGTGATCCGAGACGGGTCCGGTGGCACGCCTGGAGGGGGGCGCGCCACCGGACCTTCGCCGTTTTCCGGTCGCGCGGTCCCGGTCGCGCGCGGGAGGTGTCGGAGGATCCCGCGCCGTACCGGGAGCTGTTCGCGCGGGTGCGTACGACCCTGCGGGAGGAGGGGGTGGGCCCGGCGATGGCCCGCTTCGCCGAGGGCCTGGGCGGCGGGGACGGGGACACGGGCTCGGGCGCGGGCGACGACGCCGCGGCGGGGCACGGGGCGAGCGCGCCGCCGCCCGAGGTGGCGGAGATGGCCCCGCGCATGTACGCGAACCTGCCGGTGTTCCTGGAACACGTGCTGGTCCCCTTCACCGCGAGCCGGCCGGACGTCGCCGCGCTGCGCGGGGCGCGCGGGCGGCTGGTGCTCGCCGCCGGGCGGGATTCGCGCGGGGTGGCTGCCCTGTACGGGCCGGCCGTCCGGCCGGCGGAGCTGACCGGGGCCGCGTTCGCGGAGTTCCCGGGCGGGCACGTGGCGTGCGCCGAGCGGCCCCGGGAGTTCACGGACCGGCTGCCGGCGGTGCCCGCCGGACAGTGGTTCCGGCGGGCCGTCACATCCGTGGGGTCCGGCGGGTCATGGGGGTGTCGAACGCGGTACGCCGCCCCGTCCACCCGCCGAGGAGCCCCCGATGTCCACCACCGCCACGATCGTCACCCTCGTCGCCGCCCTGATGGCCGCCTTCTCCGGGGTCTCGGTCCTGCGGCGGGCCGCGTTCGTCGTGGGTCCGCTGGCCGAGTACGGGGTGCCGAGGTCCTGGTGGAACCCGCTGGGCGCCGCCAAGATCGCCGGGGGCGTCGGGCTGCTCGCCGGATTCGCGGTGCCGGCCGTGGGCGTGGCCGCCGCGATCGGGCTGGTCGCCTACTTCGCCGGCGCCGTCGTCACCGTCCTGCGGGCACGCGCGTACGCCCACGTCGCCTTCCCGATGGTCTACGCCGCCCCGGCCGTCGCCGTCCTCGCGCTGCTCTGAGCGGACGCGCACGGCGCACGGCGCACGGCGCACGGCGCACGGCGCACGCGCCGAGGGGCCGCTCCTTCAGGAGCGGCCCCTCGGCGCGTCGGCCCGCGGGCGGTCGCCCGCCTACTCGCCGCCGCCGATCGGCGGGATGCGGCGCAGGAGCGTCGCCACCGCCACCGCCGTCAGGAGGGCGAGGCCCGCGCTGACCAGGGAGGCCGTGTGGAATCCGGAGGAGAAGGCGTCCCGGGCGGCGGTGAGCAGGTCGGCGCCGAGGGTGTCGGACAGCCGGCCGGCCGCGTCGGTGGCGCCGCCGATGGTGTCGCGGGCCGAGGCGAGGGCCTCGGCGGGGATGCCGGCCGGGGCGGTCGCGGCGACCTCGTCGCGGTAGACGGCCACCGCGACGCTGCCGGTGCCGGCGATGCCGAGGGCCAGGCCGAGGTCGTACGCCGTCTGGCCGGTGGCCGCGGCGGAGCCGGCCTTCTCCGCCGGGGCGGAGCCCACCGCGAGGGCGGTGCCGAGGACGCTGATCGGGGCGATGCCGAACATGACGAGCGTGAGGCCCAGGGAGACGGCCACGACCCCGTCGACGGTGGAGAGCCAGAAGCCGATCAGGGTGAAGGCCAGGCCGGCGAGGATCACGTACGCCGGACGGATCCGACGGGCGAGGACCGGGGTCAGCTGCGAGCCGAGGACCAGGCCGGCGGCTCCGGGCAGCAGCCACAGTCCGGCGGCGAGCGGGGTGAGGCCCTCGATGGCGAGCAGGTACTGCGGGACCAGGTACTCGATGCCGTTGAGGGCCATCATGCCGAGCAGCAGGGCCAGCAGGGCGCCGGTGAAGGCGCGGTGGGAGAACAGCCGCAGGTCGAGCAGCGGGGTGGCGAGCCGGTTCTGGCGGCGTACGAAGAGCAGGGCGAAGGCGGCGCCGACGGCGATGGCCGTCAGGTAGGAGCCTTCGAGGCCGTACTCGGCGAGCTTCTTGACCCCGTAGACGACGGGCAGGATCGCGAGGAGGAACAGTCCGGCGCTGGGCAGGTCGATCCGGCCGGCGGACGGGTCGCGGTACTCGGGGAGCAGCAGCGGCGCCAGGAGGACGACCGGGATCATGATCGGGACGCCGAGCAGGAAGACGGATCCCCACCAGAAGCTGTTGAGCAGGACGCCGCCGATGACGGGGCCGATGGCGATGCCGACGGAGAGGGCGGTGACCCACATGGCGATGGCGGTGGCCCGCTGGCGGGCGTCGGCGAACATGTGGGTGATCAGCGCGAGCGTCGACGGGAGGACCGCGGCGCCGGCGACGCCGAGCAGGGCCCGGGCGACGATGAGCGTGGTCGGGTTCGGGGCGTACGCGGCGAGCAGCGAGGCGGCGATGACTCCGACGGACCCGGCGAGCAGCAGTTTGCGGCGTCCGATCCGGTCCCCGAGCGTGCCCATGATGACGAGGAAGCCGGCCGTCATGAAGCCGTACATGTCGGTGGTCCAGAGCAGTTCGCTGCTGGAGGGGCGCAGGTCGGCGGTCAGGTACGGGGTGGCCAGCCAGAGCACGCCGAGGTCGGCGGTCATCAGGGTGACGGGCAGGAGCAGGACGGCGAGGCCCAGCCACTGGCGCGGGCCGGCGCGGGTGGGAAGTGCTGCGGAGGTGTCGGGGGCGGTGGTCGTCGAAGTCATGGGAACACGGTGCGGGGCGGCGTCTCGGATCCGGCTCGGATGCGGTTGCGGTGCTGTTCCGGTGCGGCTCCGGTGCGGCTCCGGTGGCGGATCGGCGCAGGTGGTGGGGGGTGCGGGCGTGCCGGGGCCGGTGTGCGGGCCCCGGCACGCGGATCGGGCGGCTCGGGCGACTCAGCCGGCCCAGGGGGCCAGCGGGTACCAGATGAGGTCGCGGCGGGCGAGCATCCGCACGTCCCAGTAAAGGATCATGAAGACGCCCGCGGCGACGAAGGCGGCGGCCATGAGCGCGGAGACCCGGCTGGGCCGGGCGGTGAGCAGGCGGTGGAGGCGGTCGCCGAAGAGGGCGGTGACCAGCAGGAAGAGCAACCCTACGAGGACGATGTTGCCGAGGGACTGGAAGGCGAAGGCGGCGGCCCCGTAGAGCACGTTGTGGCTCTCGGCGGCGTCGCGGAAGAGCTGTCGGAACAGGCCGAAGGGGCGGCCGAGGAGGAGGGCTCCGGTCATCGCGCCCATGAGGTACATGGGGGCGCCGGGGAAGCGCGCGGTGAGGCGGGCGAGGGGGTCGCGGACGAGTCCGGCGGCGGCGAGGCCGAGCCAGGTCATGGCCAGGCCCATGATCCCGTAGACCACCATGGCCTGGATGATCCGCGGGGAGAAGCCTCCGGCCGGGGAGGCCGTCTGGAACTGCGGCATGCCGGTGCCGACGACGGCGACGACCGCTCCGTAGAGGGCGGAGACCACGAGCGCGCCGACGGCGAGCCGGCCGAGGGGGCGCAGGGCTGCGACGGCGCGGCCCCGGCGGCCGGAGACCTGGCCGGCGAGCGGGGCGATGGCGCTGAAGACGGCGATGTTGCAGGCGGTGAAGGTGCCGGCCACCCCGGTGGCGAGGGCGAAGGCGATGCCGGCGAGGGCGCCGGTGAGCGGGGCGTCCTTGGCGGGGTGGCCGAGGAGGGCCTCGGAGACGTTGGCGCCGATGGTCTGGTCGACGAACTCGGCCGACCAGATGACGGTCAGGGCGAAGCCGACGAGCGCGCCGAGCCCGAGGACGAGGGCCCGGCGGCGCGGGGCGTGGCCGTTGAAGAAGAAGGAGGGGGCGCGGGTCGGGCGGTGCGAGCGGGGCGTTGCGGCGGAACGGGACGCGACCTCGGTCATGTGCTTCCTTCTCGGGAGGCGGTACGGGGACGTGCCTGCGGGAGGGCGTGCGGTGCCGTGCGAGGGGCCGGCCGTGACGGGCGCGTGAGCGGTGCGCGCGGTGTCACGGCCGGCGGGGCGCGGGGCCGGGCCGGCCCTCGGGGGTGGTGGCGGGTGCGCGGGCCGGCCCCCTCGGGGGCCGGTGGCGGACGCGGACGCCGGGGTGCTCGGGGAGCCCGTGCCCCGCGTGGACGCCGGTGTCCTCGCGGGGCGGGTGGCGTGCGCCGACGCCGGGCTGTTCGGGGGCCGGTGCCGTGCGCCGGGGCCGGTGCGCTCAGGGGCCGTTGG
Organism: Streptomyces sp. NPDC048606; assembly: GCF_040650855.1. Classification (NCBI taxonomy): domain Bacteria; kingdom Bacillati; phylum Actinomycetota; class Actinomycetes; order Kitasatosporales; family Streptomycetaceae; genus Streptomyces; species Streptomyces sp. NPDC048606. The sequence goes on from NZ_JBEZIB010000015.1 coordinate 41,405, forward strand.
CGTGCGCGAGCGTGGACTTCCGGTCCGGGGCCGGTCCGGGGCGGTCGGCGTCGGCGGCGTCGGCATCGGCGCCGAAGCGGGCGGCGGAGGCGAGGGCGGCGGCCGGGAGCGCGAGGAGGACGGCGGCCATGGCGCCCGCGACGAACCAGCCCGAGGCGCCGCGTTCGGCGAGGTAGGTCGCGAGGGCCGGGGAGACGCCGCCGAGCACGGCGTTGGTGACGGCGTGCGGGAGGCCGATGCCGAGGACCCGGACCTCGGGCGGGAAGATGCCGGAGAGGATCGCGGGCAGGGTGGTGGTGGCGCAGACGAGGAAGAGGGCGCCGCTGCCGTAGGCCAGCAGCAGGCTCGGGAAGTCGCCGCTCATGGTGAGGTAGCCGTAGGAGCCGACGGCGGCGAAGAGCACGCTCGCGGCGGCCAGGAACCTGCGGGGGCCGACCTTGTCGGCCAGCAGTCCGATGGGCACGTTGGCCGCGATGACGAGGGCGGTGCCGCCGACCACCACCCAGAACATGGTGGAGGGCGAGGACAGGCGCGCGCCCATCGCCGGGACGACGCCGGTCCAGGTGCCGCCGATGGTGGCGATGCCCGCGACGAACAGGACCGAGACCAGGACCTGGCGGCGGTGGGCGCCGAGGACGCGGCGCAGCGAGCCGCGGGTGGGCAGGGTGCGGACCTCGCGGCGGAAGACGTCGGTCTCCGTCATCCGGGCGCGCATCACCATGAGGACGAGGCCGAAGACGGCGCCGAGGACGAACGGGACGCGCCAGCCCCAGGAGGCCATCGCCTCCGGGCCGAGGCCGCCGGTCAGTCCCGCGCCGAGGAGGGAGGCGAGGAGGACCCCGGAGGCGGTGGTGAGGGAGAAGAGGCTGCCGTAGAGGCAGGCGCGGCCGCGGGGGGCCTGTTCCATCAGGTAGGCGGCGGCGGTGGGCCATTCGCCGCCGGCCGATATGCCCTGCGCGATGCGGGCGAGGAGCAGCAGGAGCGGTGCGGCGAGGCCGATGGTGCCGTGGTCGGGGGTGACGGCGATGAGGAGGGAGCCGCCGGTCATGAGGCCGATGGCCAGCATCAGTGCGGGTCTTCGGCCGCGCCGGTCCGCGTACCGGGCCAGGAGCACGCCTCCGACGGGCCGGGCGAGGACGCCGATGCCGAGGACGGCGAAGGCGCCGAGGAGGGAGGTGAGCGGGTGGGAGGAGGGGAAGAAGCGGGGGGCGAAGAGGGGGGCGAAGAGGGCGTACGCGAGCCAGTCGAAGGACTCGACGAAATTGCCGACGACCGTGGCGGCGACCGCCCGACGGTGGGTGGGTGCGGGCGGACTCGAACTCATGGACTCTCCCGATCGGTTCCGGCCTCGGTGGCGAGGGGGGATCATCGTGGCGGGGCGGCCGGAGGGCGGCCAACTCCCAGCGTGCCCCTCCGCGCGGTGATCGACGCCGGCCTTTTCCGGCCGCACGGATCCGGCGACGGACCGCATTCCAGGAGAAGTCCCGGCGGCGGGCGGCGCCGACAATGGCGCCGGGGGGCTGGCTGGACCGGGAGGCCGATCGAATTGACGGTGATCATGTCCGCGGCGCCGATCGCGCCACTGTCCTCGCAGGCGTTGCTGTTGTTCCTGCTCCAGGCCGGGGCGTTGCTGGCGCTCGCGTCGGCCCTGGGCGCCCTGGCCGTGCGGTGGCGGATGCCGGCGCTGGTGGGCGAGCTGACGGCCGGCGTGCTGCTCGGTCCCTCCCTCCTGGGCTGGGTCGCGCCCGCGCTGTCGGACCGGCTCTTCCCCCGGGACGCCGCGCAGATGCACCTGCTCGACGCCGTGGGACTGTTGGGTGTGCTGTTCCTGGTCGCCCTCGCGGGAACGCACGTGGACCTGGGGCTGGTGAGACGTCAAGGGGGCACGGCCCTTCGCGTGAGCCTCGGCGGGCTGGTCGTGCCCCTGGCGGGCGGGATCGCCGTCGGGCTGCTGTTGCCGACGGGCCTCGCCGGTCCGGGCACCGATCCGATGGTCTTCGCCCTCTTCATGGGCGTCGCGATGTGCGTGAGCGCCATTCCGGTGATCGCCAAGACCCTCACGGACATGAACCTGATGCACCGCAAGGTGGGTCAGCTGACGATGGCCGCCGCGGTCTTCGACGACGTCTGCGGGTGGGTGATGCTCTCCCTGCTGTCCGCCATGGCCGTCTCGGGGATCCACGCGGGTGACGTGGCGCGGTCGGTGGCCGCGGTCGCCGTGGCGGGCGCGGCCGCGGTGTGGGTCGTGCGGCCGGCGGCGCGACAGGTCCTGCGCCGGGCCGGCGGCTCGGGGGCGGTGTTGTCCTGTCTGGTGGTGCTGATCCTCCTCTCGGCCGCCGGCAGTCAGGCGCTGGGGTTGGAGGCGATCGTCGGCGCGTTCGCCTGCGGGCTCGCGATCCGTTCGGTCGCCTCGGAGGCGGGCGAGGGCCTGGCGGCCCTCGACCCGCTGCGCCGCGTGCTGACGGGCGTGTTGGCGCCGTTGTTCTTCGCGACGGCGGGCCTGCGGATCGACCTGACGGCCCTGGCGGACGTGCGGCTGGCGCCCCTGGCCCTGCTGGTGCTGGTGATCGCCGTCGTCGGGAAGTTCGCGGGGGTGCTGCTGGGCGCGATGGCCGGCGGGGTCGGGCGTTGGGAGGGGCTGGCGCTCGGCGCCGCGCTCAACGCGCGCGGGGTCATCGAGGTGGTGATCGCCACCGCCGGACTGCGGATGGGGGTGCTCACCACGGCCTCCTACACGATGGTGGTGCTGGTGGCCGTGGTGACCTCGCTGATGGCGCCGCCGATGCTGCGCTGGACGATGCGCCGGGTGAGGACGACCGAGGAGGAGACCTCGCGGCTGGCGGCGTACCAGAGGCTGTGGGAGCCCCGGGGGGCGCCGTGCCCGGAGGAGTCCGGGGCGCGGCCGGAGCGGGTCGAGCACGGCGAGCACGGCAAGTACGTCGAGCGCGTCGAGCGCGTCGAGCGGACATGAACGCGGCGCCCCCGCCCCGGTGACGGGGTGGGGGCGCCGGCGGTTCGGATCGGGCGCGCGGGCCGACGGCGGTCGGCGGTCGGCGGTCGGCGGTCGGCGGTCGGCTGGGGTCAGCGCAGGAAGCCGCGGGCCTCGCCCCAGCCGGCGGCGAGGTCGGCCTCGGTCTGGTTGAGGCGGGCGGTGACCACCTGGTCGAAGCCGTCCAGGAAGTACTGGTCGCCGGGGGCCGGTTCGACGCGGGCGCCGCCGTTGACGAAGGTCTCGACGACCTGGGCGAGGGAGGTGTCCGGGCCCACCCGGCCCAGGACGTAGCGGGGGGCGCCGGCCAGGCCCGGGAAGCCCGATTCCCGGTACGGGTACACGTCGCCCAGCAGGTCGACCTGGACGGAGGCCTGCGGGTGCAGGGTGGGGCGCATGTCCTCGGGCATGACGCGGATGAGTTCGGCGTCGGCCCCGGCGCGCAGGCTGTGCAGCGCGTAGCCGTAGTCCACGTCGAGGGTGGGCACGCGGGCGGCGACGCGTTCCTCGAAGGCGCGCAGGGCGTCCTGGAGTTCGGTGCGCTCGGCGAGGGTGAGCTTGCCGTCGGGCCGGCCGCTGTAGTCCTCGCGGAGCTTCAGGAAGTCGACGGGGCGGCCGGGGGCGGCGGCGTCGAGTTCGGCGATGAAGTCGACGAGGTCGAGCAGCCGGTGGGCGCGGCCGGGCAGCACGATGTAGCTGAAGCCGAGGCGCATCGGGCTGTCGAGGGCGGCCCGCAGTTGCTGGAAGCGGGCCAGGTTGGCCCGTACGCGGGAGAAGGCGCCGCTCTTGCCGGTGGTGGCCCGGTACTCCTCGTCGTCCAGACCGTACAGGGAGGTGCGGATGGCGTGCAGGTCCCACAGGCCGGGCTGGCGCTGCCAGGTGCGGTCGGTGAGGGCGAACGCGTTGGTGTACAGGGTCAGGCGCAGGCCGCGGGCGGCGGCGCGGGCGACGAGGGTGCCGAGCCCCGGGTTGGTGAGGGGCTCCAGGCCGCCGGAGACGTACATGCGGTACGGGTCGTCGGTGGGCACCTCGTCGATGACGGAGGCGAACATCTCGTTGCCGGCGGCGATGCGGTCGCCCTCGTAGCGGGCGCCGGTGACGCGGACGCAGAAGTGGCAGCGGAACATGCAGGTCGGACCGGGGTAGAGGGCGACGATGTCGGGGACGGTGGGGCGGCCCGCGAGAACGGCGTCGAACACGCCCTTGGCCTCCAGGGGCAGGACGGTGTTGGACCAGTACTTGCCCGCGGGTCCGTCGGTGACGGCGCTGCGCAGGGCCGGTACGCGGGCGAACTCCGCGAGGAGGGCGGTGAAGGCCTCCCGGTCCACGCCCAGGCGCCGCCGGGCGGTCTCCAGGGGGGTGAAGGGGTGGTTCCCGTAGAGGCGGGCCAGCTCGACGAGGCGGCGGGGGGTGTCCGGGTGGGGCGGGGAGCCGGCCGGGCCGGTGGGGTCGGTGTACGGGTCGGGCGTGGACAGCAGGCGCCCGACGGCCTCGCGGGCGGCGCGGACGTCGGCGCCGGGGGCCGCGCAGCGCGCGACGGTGCGGGCCGCGGCGGCGTAGGCGGCGAGGGGGGCCGCGTCCCGGGCGGTGGTGGTGTTCATGCGGGACCCTTCCTGTCGGTGCGCCGGTGGCGGGCGGTCAGCTCGGCGCCGTGCGCCACGGCGAAGCGGATGGTCTCGCACAGCCGGCGGACGCTCTCCGGTCCCACTCCGGGGCCGGTGGGCAGGGAGATGGTCCTGGCGGCGAGGGCCTCGGTGTGCGGGAGGGCGTACGACTGGCGTGAGCGGTAGGGCTCCAGGAGGTGGCAGGGGGGCGAGCCGATGGGGGGCAGGACGAGGACGTTCTCGGCGCGCAGCAGTTCCATGAGCAGGTCGCGGTCGAGGCCGGTGGTCCGTTCGTCGACCTCCAGGACGGTGTACTGGTGGTTGTGGCGCTCGGCCGGGTCGGGGAGGGGCAGGGTGAGGCCGGGGACGGCGGCGAGTCCCTCCCGGTAGCCCTCCAGGCAGGCCCGGTTGGCCTCGACGTAGGAGGGGAGGGCGTCGAGGGAGGTCAGGCCCATCGCGGCGGCGGCCTCGCTCATCTTGGCGTTGGTGCCGCCGGCCGGGGAGACCTCGTCGAGGCCCTTGCCGAAGTTGGCCAGGGCGCGGACGCGGGCGGCCAGCGCGTCGTCGTCGGTGACGACCGCGCCGCCCTCGAAGGCGCCGACGACCTTGGTGGCGTGGAAGCTGAAGACCTCGGCGGATCCGGCTCCGCCGACGGGGCGGCCCTCACGGGTGCAGCCCAGGGCGTGGGCGGCGTCGAGGAACAGGTGCAGGCCGTGGTCGGCGGCGAGCTTCTCCAGGGCCGTGGTGTCGCAGGGCCGGCCCCACAGGTGGACGCCGACGACGGCGCTGGTGCGGGGGGTGACGGCGGCCCGGGCGCGGTCGGGGTCGATGAGTCCGGTGCGGGGGTCGACGTCGCAGAAGACGGGGGTCAGGCCGAGCCACTGGACGGCGTGCGCGGTGGCCGCGAAGGTCAGCGACGGCATGATCACCTCGCCGGTCAGGCCGGCGGCGCGGACCAGGAGTTGCAGGGCGCTGGTGGCGTTGCAGGTGGAGACGGCGTGTCGGGTGCCGGCGAGGTCGGCGACCCTGGCCTCGAACTCCAGGGAGAGGGGGCCGCCGTTGGACAACCACTGGTTGTCCAGGGCCCAGTCGAGGCGTTCGTGGAGGCGGCGGCGGTCGACGGGGTTGGGCCGGCCGACGGAGAGCGGCCGCAGGAAGGCGGCGCGGCCGCCGAACAGGGCGAGGTCGTCCACGGTGCGCTTGAGCCCCCCGCGCGGGGCGGGTCGGGCGGGCCCCGCGGTGGGCCCTGCGGTGTGCGCGGCGCTCACGCGCGGCGGCCGACGAACAGGCCGCGGCCGAGCGCGCCGCTTTCCGCGAGGTATTCCACGGTGCAGCCGGCGGAGCGGAACGCGGCCTCGTATTCGGCGCGGTCGAAAAGGCGGAGGGGGTAGTCGTCGGTGAAATGGTGGATTCCGGTGTCCGGGTCGGCGACGGCGAAATGGACGGTCACCCGGGTTTCCCGGCCGTTTCGGGTGGTGCGGGACAGGCGGGCGACGGCGCGGCCGGAATCGGTGATCGTGGCGCCGGCGACGTGGCCGTCGAGGAAGGTCTCGGGGAACCACCACGGCTCGATCACGATCACCCCGCCGGGTTCCAGGTGGGCCGCGAACCGCTCCAGGGTCGCCTCCAGCCCGGCCACCGAGTCGACGTGCCCGATGGAGCTGAACATGCAGGTCACGACGTCGAAGGTGCGGCCCAGGTCGAAGTCGCGCATGTCGCCCTGGTGGACGGGGACCTCGGGCAGCTTCTCGCGGGCCACCTCGACCATGCCGTCGGCCAGCTCGACGCCCTCCACGTGGGCGAAGAGGTCGCGGAAGGCGCGTAGGTGGGGTCCGGTGCCGCAGGCGACGTCGAGCAGGGAGGCGGCGTCGGGAAAGCGTTCGGTGACCAGTCGGCGGACTTCTTTCGCCTCGGCCGCGTAATCCTTGCCGGTGCCTTCGTAGAACGAGACGTAGATGTCAGCGAATTCTTTGCCGTACATGTATTCCCCAATGGCGTCGTTGTCCGTCTACTCTCGGGCCCCGGGGAAAAGCGGCGCAGCGCCCTGTCCCGTCCTCCCCGCATCCGACCGTCCCATCAGGCATCGCGGTGGGCATCTCCTGGATTGCCGAATCACCGGCACGGGGCGCGGACGATCGAACACCAACGGAGGGGAACGCCATGGGGAAGTACGCGACGGCGGCGAGGGTCAGGTCGATGGCGCTGGTCGCGGCGCTGTTGTGGGGGGTCTCGGCCCCGGCGCAGGCGAGCGGTCCGGCGGGCGGCGCGGCGGGTGCCTCCGGTGGGGCGGCCGCCGACGCGGCGGGGCGTCAGCGGGCGGGCTGCCGGGCGGCGTTCGAACGGGACTGGAGGAGCTACAACCGGGCCTTCGACGGCCGGGACGTGGGCCGGTTGATGGGCCACTACCTGCCGGACGCCTCGAAGGTCGACCCCGACGGCAGCTACCACCAGGGCCGTCCGGCGGTCGAGGGTCTCTTCCGCGAGCTGTTCGCGATGGAGTTCACCAGCGACTTCCGGGAGCTGCGCCGCACGGTCGTGGAGTGCAGGACGGCGCTGATGGTGGTGGACTCGACGCTGGTGTTCCCGCAGTGGGGGCACACCGAGCGGTTCACGTCGGTGCTGTCCTTCACCTACGAGCGCGGCCAGTGGAAGGTGATCGCCAACGTCAGCTCGCCGGCGGCGACACCGGCCGCGGCGCCCACGGCGGGCTGAGGCCGGGGCGGGGGGCGAGAGTCGGGGCGGGGGCCGGGGCGCAATCCTGAAGATGCCGGGCGGGTCCGCCAGGTGGCACGGTCTGGCGAGGGGGCCGGACAGGGCAAGGGCGTTCGGTGTTCCGCCGTCTTCGCATTGTTTCCGACCTGCGAGAAAGGCCAGCGCTCATGACGACCGTCGTTGCAGAGCAGTGGGAGATCAACGTCTCCAAGCATGGGGACGAGCGGCTGAGCGGGCCCCGCGGCCCGTGGTGGTTCACCGGCAGGCAGCCGGTGGCCCACGAGTGTCCGGGAGTCGAGGCCGACGGGCGCATCACCTCGCTGCCGCTGCCCGACCTCTCCTCCTGTGACCGCGCCTCGGTGCTGGACTACTTCGACAACTCGTGGGCGCTGACGGAATCGCTGTTCGCGGGGCTCCAGACGGCGGAGGCCTTCTACCGGCCCCCGGCCCACAACCTGCGCCACCCGATGATCTTCTACTACGGGCACCCGGCCACCCTCTACGTCAACAAGTTGCGCGTCGGAGGTCTCCTGGGCGAGGCCGTCGACGGGTACCTGGAGCAGGTCCTGGAGACCGGCGTCGACGAGATGTCGTGGGACGACCTGTCGAAGAACGAGATGCTGTGGCCCTCCGTCGCCGAGGTGCACGCCTACCGGGCGACGGTCTACCGGTTGGTCCGCGCGGTCATCGAGGCCACCGACTTCGCCCCCGACCTCGGTCGCCCGGTCACGATGCGGGACCCGGCCTGGGCCCTGTTCCTCGCCTTCGAGCACGAGCGGATCCACCTGGAGACCAGCTCCGTGCTCATCCGGGAGCTGCCGCTGCGGCTGGTGGCGGCGCACCCGTCCTGGCCGGCGCCCGCCCCCATGCGGCGTACGGGCGTCGCCGGCAAGCCCACCGCGCGGGCGGTGCCGGAGAACGCCATGGTGGCGATACCCGGTGGTCGGGCGCACCTGGGCAAGCCGGAGTCCTTCCCGTCGTTCGGCTGGGACAACGAGTACGGCGGCCGTGACGTCGACGTCGAGGCGTTCGAGACCTCGCGGTACATGATCAGCAACGGCGAGTACCACCGGTTCGTCACCGACGGCGGCTACCGCCGGCCCGAGCTGTGGTCGCGGGAGGGCTGGGACTGGCGGGCCTTCCGCAACGCCAAGTGGCCGCAGTTCTGGGTGCCGGACGGTCCCAGCGGGCTGCACGCCTACCGCCTGCGCACCACCTTCGACGAGATCGACATGCCGTGGGACTGGCCGGTGTGCGTCAACTACCACGAGGCGAAGGCGTTCTGCGCCTGGCGCGGCGCCCAGGACGGGCGCGACTACCGGCTGCCGACCGAGGCGGAGCACCGTCTGGTGTGCGACCTGCCGGCGGAGCCCGGCCCGGCCGACGACCCGGTGATGCGCGAGGACGGCGTCGCGCTGCGCGAGCGCGGGGTCAACCTGAACCTCGCGTGGGGCTCGGAGTCGCCCGTCGACCACTCCCCCGCCACCTCCCACGGGGTGCACGACGCGGCGGGCAACCTGTGGACGCTGGTCGAGGACACCCTGAACCCGTTGGAGGGCTTCGAGGTCCACCCGTACTACGAGGACTTCAGCACCCCCTGCTTCGACGGCCGGCACCACATGATCCTCGGCGGTGCCTTCATCAGCACCGGTGACGAGGCGAGCGTCTGGGCCCGCTTCCACTTCCGGCCGCACTTCCTCCAGCAGTGCGGCATCCGCCTGGTCGCCTCCGCGACGCCCGGGCGCGAGGAGGAGCCGGCGGCGACCGCGGCCGCCGAGGCGTCCTACGAGGGGCGGGACATGCTCGACCGCTACCTGCTGATGCACCTCGGCGACGCCGAGGAGACCCTGGGCCGGGCGGACCACCCGCTGGCGTCCGCGCACGGCTTCCCGCAGCGCCTGGCGGCCCTGGTGCTGCGCGAGGCCAAGCGTTCGGGCACGCCGCTGCGCCGGGTGCTGGACGTGGGCTGCGCGGTGGGCGGCACCTCCTTCGCCCTCGCCCAGGGCGGGGTGGCGGACGTGGTCGGCATCGACCTGAGCCGCAGTTTCGTCGAGGTCGCCACGGAGCTGGCGTCCGGTGCGGCCGTCTCGTACGAGCGGGTCGACCAGGGCGAGAACCGTACGCGCCTGCGGGCGCGGGCGCCCCGCCCGGCGGCCGGTTGCGCCGCTTCCTTCGAGGTCGCGGACGGGTGCGCGCTGCCCGCTTCGCTCGGCCGTTTCGACGCGGTGGTGGTGGCCAACGTCCTGGACCGGGTCCCGGACCCGGAGGCGCTGCTGCGGCAGTTCACCGAGTCCGACGCCTTCCTGGCCGCCGGCGGGCTGCTGCTCGTCGCCAGCCCGTGGACCTGGTCGGGCGACCACGCGGACCGGGAGCGCTGGCTGGGCGCCCGGCGCGGGGCGCCGACCAGCGAGGTGGAGGTGCGCCGGCTGCTCGGCTACGCCTTCGACCAGGTCGCGGAGTCGGACGAGCCGGCGGTCCTGCGCGACCACTCCCGCCACTTCGAGGTGCTCAACGCCGACGTCTCGGTGTGGCGCAAGCGCTGACGGCACACGGCACACGGCGCGCGGCGCACGGCCCGGGTGCCGCGCGCCGCGCGCCGCTCCCCCGGCGGGGCTCCCCCGCCGGGCGGGCGTCCCTCCCCTTCGATCCCCCTGGAGCGAGCACATGTACGAGCAGCCGGTCGCCGAGGTCTACGACGAGGTCTACCGGGGACGCGGCCGCGACTACGCGGGCGAGGCGAAGGAGGTGCGCGACCTGGTCCTGGAGCGGCACCCCACGGCCTCGTCGCTGTTGGACGTGGCCTGTGGGACGGGAGCGCACCTGACGGCGTTCCGGGACCTGTTCGGCGAGGTCGAGGGCGTGGAGCTGTCCGCCGGGATGCTGGAGGTGGCGCGCGGGCAGCTGCCCGGTGTCGCGGTGCACCAGGGGGACATGCGCACGTTCGCGCTGGGGCGCACCTTCTCCGTGGTGACCTGCATGTTCAGCTCCATCGGGCACGTGACCTCGGTGGCCGAGCTGGAGGCGACGCTCGGCCGCTTCGCGGCCCATCTGGAGCCCGGCGGGGTGATCGTGGTCGAGCCGTGGTGGTTCCCCGGCACCTTCCTGGACGGGTACGTGACGGGCGCGGTGGTGCGCGAGAGCGAGCGCACCGTGGCCCGGCTGTCGCACTCCGCCCGGGTGGGCGGGCGCTCGCGGGTGACGGTGCACTTCGTGGTGGCCGATCCGGTGGCGGGGCTCAGCCACTCCACGGAGGAGTACCTGGTGTCGCTGTTCGAACAGGCCGAGTACGAGGCGGCGTTCCGCGCGGCCGGCTGCCGGGTGGAGTACGTCGAGGGCGGACCGCACGGTCGGGGCTGGTTCGTGGGCGTCCGGGAGGGGGCCCCGGCCGGCGGCTGAGGCAGCGCCCGGTGGGGCACCCGTACGAGCGCCGGTGGGCCGGAGGACCGAAGTCCTCCGGCCCACCGGTGCGTTCGGCGGCGGGACGCGGGCCCGGGTCCGGGCCGCGCGGGGTCAGGCCGGGGCGGGCACGGCGAGCCGGCTGCCCTGGTGCACGGCGGTGGTCAGGGCCGCCCAGGAGGTCAGCTCGACCAGGGCCCGGTCGGTGGGGTGGTGGCGGCGGAACGCGGCGACGTCCGCCTCGGTGACCCGGTACGGGGCGAAGGCGGTCAGCAGCGCGAGGCGGGAGGCGGCCGCGGCGGCCGGATCGGGTGTGCCCGGGGTGCCGGTTCCGTCCCCGGGGGTCCCCTCGCCGGGGAGGGGGTCGAGCCAGGCGCGGTCCGGGCCGGGCGGGCTGCCGTCCCAGCCGGCGAGGCGGGCGCGCAGCCCGTCGCGTACGGGCGCGGGGACCCAGCGGGCCCCGTGCTCGGTCGCGGCCACCGCACGGGCGAGGGCCTGCGCCACCTCGGGGCGGCCGGCGGCCCAGTCCAGGCCCGGCACGGGCGGGGCGGGCGGCAGCAGGTCCAGGGACAGGCCCGGGGGCAGGGGGCCGGGGTCGTCGGCGTGCATGCCCCGGGCGACCGTGCGCATCAGGGGTTCGCGCAGGAAGCCGGGGGCCGCGTCGGGGACGGGCGAGTCGGCGAGGAAGACGCTGACCATGCGGTTGAGGTAGTGGAAGGTGACGGCCACCCCGGCCAGTTCGGGGGTCCGGGCGGCGGGGAAGGGCGGTGCCTGAGCGGCCGGACCGTCCCCGTCGTCGGCCCGGCCCGGCCCGGCCGACCGCGGGTCGGCGCCCGCCCAGGCGGACAGGGCGGCGCTCTCCCCGGGCGGCTGCCGGCGCAGCACGGAGGCCTTGGCCCGGTGCACCTCGACGCAGTAGGGGCAGGAGTTGGCCCGGGACACGGCGGTGGCCACGGTCTCCTTCTCGGCGCGGTCGGCCTCCACGTCGACGAGGAGCGTCTCGCGCAGCAGGAGCCAGCTCGCGGCGAGCGCGTCGGGGGCCGGCGAGTGCAGGGCGAGGGGCGGGGCGAGGACGCCGAAGTCCCGCCGGGCCTGGGCGTAGACGCGGGCCACGAGGCCGTTCGCCCGGCCGGGCGGGACGGCCTTGACGTGGCGGATGTCGCGCAGCGCGCCGCGCAGGACCGCCCGTACGAGGGGTCTCATCGATTCATCGGCCCTTTCGCCGTTCGGGGGTGGGTGGGGTGGCGCGCGCGGGTCGGGAGGGGCGGGCCGCCACGCGGCCGATGATCTCGTTCACCATCAGGCTGCTGGTGTGGAGCTGACGCGGGATCGGCTCGCTCTCGGCGGCACGGCGCAGGGCCCAGCGGTCGCGCTGGGCGGCGTACTGGTCCATGAGCAGGCGGACCAGCGCGGTGGCGGCGCCCTGGGCGGCCTCCGCGCTGTAGACGGGGGAGAAGGCGGATCCGAAGACGTCGACGGCCGGGGCGGTGCCGGCCGCGGGCGGTGGGGCGGGCGGTCCGGCCCCCTCGTGGTCGGGGCCCTGGGGATCCTCGTCTGTTCCCGGGGGTGGCTGCTGCGTGTCGCGCATGCTCTGACTCCCTCCGTGCGCCGGGCGTCGCTGTGAGTCCATGGTTGGGGCGCGCCGCCGCGGCCGGCGTCTTTCTGCGTGCGCAGCTGCGGCGGTCCTCGCGACGGGGGCACGCGGCGGGGGGCGCCGCCGTACGGGGCCCGGCGGTCGGCGTGGGGTCGGGTGCGCGGCGTCTTCCGGAGTGCTCGATCGGTCGGGTGGTCGGGCCACTTGGCCACGTCTCCTTGCGGCCCGCGGGGAGGGTCACTTTGATGCCCTCATGACTGGGAGACCGTTCACCGCGGAGTCCGTGTCCGAAGGCCGCCCCGACGCGTGCGCCGACCGGGCCGGGGCCCCGCGCCGCGCGGTGGCGCGGAACGCCTGACCGGGGCGCCCGGCCCAGGTCGCGCCCGCGTCGCGCCCCGTCCGGCCCGGGCCGGCCCGGACGGGGTCACCCTTCCAGGAGGAACCCGATGCCGATCAGTTCCGCACGTCGCGCGGACCGTCCCGCTCCCTCGCGTCCTTCCCCCTCGCGTCCTTCTCCCTCCCGCCCGACGGGCATCCGTCCCGCTCCCTGTCGGCCGGCGGCACCGCGTCCGGCGGGCCGGGGCCATGTCCCGCGCTGAGCGGGGGGCTCGACGGGGAGCGGCGTCGGGGCGTCCGCGCCGGCCGGTGCCCCTCGCACCGGGCCAGGCCGTCGGTCCGTTGGAGCGGCCGACGGGCGGCGCGCACGTGTGGTTGGCCGACGCCTCGCGCCCGCCGCGCGCGGACCACTCGCCGGCGCGGGTGCTGGACGCGCGGGAGCGCCGGCGGGCGGCCTCGCTGCACCGGTACGCCGACCGGCGGTGCTACATCGCCGCGCACGTGGCGCTGCGCGTGCTGCTCGGCGCGTACCTGGGGCTGGCGCCGGAGCGGGTGCGCCTGGTGCGCGAGCCGTGCCCGTGCTGCGGGGAACCGCACGGCCGGCCCGCGGTGGCGGGCGCCGGGCTGCACTTCTCCCTGTCGCACAGCGGAGACCTGGCGCTGTTGGCGTTCGCCGCCTCGCCGGTCGGGGTGGACGTGCAGGCCACGGGCAGTGGCGCGGAGGTCGCCGAGGAGGTGCGGGGGGTCCTGCACCCGCGCGAGGAGGCGGAGCTCGCGCGCTGTGACGCGGCCTCGCGGATGGACGCGTTCGCCCGGGCCTGGGTGCGCAAGGAGGCCTACCTCAAGGGGCTGGGCACCGGTCTGGCCCGTTCGACCGCGTTGGACTACCTCGGTACGGGTCCCGTTCCGGCGGCCGGGCCGACGGGTTGGCGGGTCGAGGACGTGATCGTCCCGGCGGGGTACGCGGCGGCGCTCGCGGTGCGGGAGCCGGCCGGCCCGGGGGCGGGCGGCCCCGGGGAGCGCGGCCCCGGGGCGGTGGCGGGCGGCCCCGGGGAGCGCGGCCCCGGGGCGGTGGCGGGGCGGACGGGGGTCAGTAGCCCGTCCCGGCGGGCTGCGCGCGCCGGGAGCCCAGGTCGGACAGGGCGGTGAGCACCATCGGCGGGTGTTCGGCGAGGCGGCGCAGCAGGTGGGGCAGCCAGTCGGTGCCGTAGGCGGCGTGGATGCGGCAGGGGCGGCCCGCCTCGCGGTGGTGGCGCAGCAGTTCCGGCCGGACGCCGTGCAGCATCTCGATCTCGGTGTCCCGTCCGACGAGGCCGGCGCGGACCGCCTCGGCGAGCAGGTCGGGGTCCTGCGTGGCCAGGCTGAGGCGCACGCCCCGGTCGACGAGGCGGCGGGCGAGGTCGAGGTAGCGGTCGTCCAGGGCGGGGCCCCGTCCGAGCGCCACCTCGGGGGGCTCGCGGAACTCTCCCTTGACCAGGCGGATCATCCGGCCGGGTCGGGCCACGCGTCGGATGTCCTCCTCGGTGCGGTGCAGGTGGGCCTGGAGGGTGAGGCCCAGGTTGGCGTACCGGTCGGCGAGTTGGCGGTGGACGCCGAGGACGGCGTCGACGGTGGGTGAGCGGTCCATGCCGAGGACGACCTCGCCGCCCCGTTCCTCGGCGGCGGCGAGGATGCGGGCGGCGCGGCGTACGGCGCCGGCGCGGGAGGTGGCCAGGCCGAGTCGGAAGAGGTCGACGCCGAGGCGTTCGGGAGCGGGTTGCCGGCCGAGGAGGGCGAGGTACTCCTCGGCGGTCCTCTCGCCGTGCGCGGCGCCGGCGCCGGCCTCCCCGACGAACTCGGCGGTGACGGCGTAGCCCTTGGCGCGCAGTACGGACAGGGCCTGGAGGAACTCCTCGCGGCCGGGGGCCAGTACGTAGCGCAGGGCGGCGGGGGCGAGGATCTCGCGCAGGGCCGAGCCCGGGTTGCCGGCCGCGGCGAGGCAGCGGGGGTCGGCGGCGAGCACGCGCAGGCCCTCGGCCGCCGCCTCGTACAGTGCGCGCTGGGAGAGCTCCTGCATCACGGCGGCACCTCGGCCTTCTCGTGTGTGACCCCGGGCGGACACGGTTCCGACCCTCAAGGCAATTCGTTGCCATAGCCTGGCAACATCTTGCCTCATACGTCATCGCGTTGGCAATGTCGACAACGTGAAACCGCCGCCCGCGGGGGCCTGTTCGGCTCCCCCGCGAACGGCGGTGGTGGACGGCGCTGCGGTGTCCGGGCCGCTCAGGCCCCCCGGGCCCCCGCCGGTCCGGTGGCGGCGCGCGCCCGGACCAGGGATTCGGCGGTGAGGCGCCAGATGTCGGCCGCGAGGTCGACGCTGCCGGCCTCCTGCGCCCGCGCGGCGAGGTCCTGAAGTCCCGTCAGGCCCTCCTCCTCGGCCCCCTCCAGCATGAGCAGCCGGCAGCCGAGGACCTCCACGCGCACCCGGTCCCGGTAGGTCATGCGCGACTCGGCGCGGCCCAGTCGGTCCAGCAGGGCCCTGGCGTCCAGGACCCGGCCCTCCAGGAAGGCCAGTTCGGCGCCGAGGGCCATGAGCTCCTGTTCGAGGGCGGGCGTGCCGGCGAAGGGCAGCCCGCTCTGGGCGGCCTCGACGTACTGCTGGGCCACGTCCGGCTCCGGCGGGAACTTCTGCAGGTGCAACCGGGCGGCGGCGACGCGCAGCCGCAACCACAGGGTCAGGTTCTCCCGGCCGCTGTAGCCCTGGAGGGCGCTTTCCAGGAGGTCCTGCGCGGCGGCGAACTCCCCCTGGCGGACCCGGACCGCGGCGGCGGTCCACATCGCCTCGGCCCACTGGGCGTCGGACTGGCCCTCGACCAGGGCGGTCAGCTCGTCGGCGTGGGCGCGGGCCTCGGGCAGCCGGCCCGCCTCGGCCTCGACCGACACGAGGACCAGCAGGGCCGTCGCCATGTCCTGGCGCGACAGCCCGCCGTCCCGGGCGAGCCGGTGGGCGGTGGCGGAGGCCTCGATGGCCGCGGTGATCTCGCCCGAGGCGCGCATGCACCGGGCGAGCTGGGTCAGGCCGCGCGCGCGCAGCTCGGTGAGCCCGGTCTCGTCGCCGAGGCCGACGAGTTCGTCGAGGTAGGCGCGCTCCCGGTCCAGTTCGCCGCGGCGGCGCTTCCACTGGGCCAGCAGCCACAGGCTCTGCCAGCGCAGCAGGGGATCCTGTTCCTGCGCGGACTTGAGGGCCTCGGCGAGCAGTTCGCCGGTCTCGTCGGAGTCGAGGGAGGCGGCGATGGTCAGGCTCTGGACCAGCGATCCCGCCCTGGACTCCTCGAATTCGGCCGGGCTGACGCCGAGCCGCTCGGCCAGGTAGGCCACGGCGCGCTCCGTCGGCTGCCGGGCCCCCGATTCCAGGCGGGACAGGTAGCCCGCCGACATGCCCTCCCCGGCCACGGCGGACTGCGCGAGGCCGCGCTCGGTCCGCAGTTGCCTGAGACGGCGCCCGAAGGCTGGCTGCTCCAACACGTGTTTGCCCTCAACGGTCTCGACGAACGGCTGGGATCGGCGTACCGGGGTGTTCAGAGTCTCACCATCTTGCCGCATCTGTGCCACAGGCTTCCACCCACATGTGCCAAAGGGTAGCGAAGCCCGTTGGATTCTGGCAAGGAATTCCCTCCGCCACTCCGCCTTCGAGCTGGCACGATCGGTCAGAACGGGCGTGCCTGGGTGGCGAGTTGACAGGCAGCATCCTTGGCAACTCATTGCCATGTCGGCTGCGGTTGTCCTACTTTTGCTTGACAGACCAGAGCCGGCGCCGCGGGACCGCCCGTCGCCGATGCCAACAGGAGGCGGCGTACATGACCCGCGACCGTTCCCAGGACATCGCCGTCACCGGCATGGCCGCCCGGTTGCCCGGCAGCGGCGACTTCCCCGTCCGCTGGCGGGCCCCGCACACGGCCGGCCCGCGCCACCGCCTGATGCTGGAGGCCGTGCGCCGGGCGCTGGGCGACACCGGCCCCGAACCGTACGCGGAGGCCGCCTCCACGGGGGTGTACGCGGCGGGGGCCGTCGGCCCCGGGCACGCGGCCCGACGGATCGCCCACCGGCTCGGACTGACCGGCCCCGTGCGGGACTTCCCCGCCGCCCACGGTTCGGCGCTGGTCACCGTACGGGCCGCGGTCGAGGCGCTGCGGGCCGGGGAGTGCGACCTGTGCGTGGTCGTCGCGGGGCACGGATCCGGCGGACGGGACGCCGGGCGGGGCGCGGCGGAGTCGGGGGCCGCCTGCCTGGTGCTGCGCCGGCTGGACGAGCTGCCGGCCCGCTCCCCGCGCCCGTACGGGCTGATCCTCGACGCGGCCGTGGCCCCGGGGGCGGACCGCGCCGGCGGGCCGGGCGCGGACACCGTCGGGCTGGCCCCGCTGGTCGACGCCCTGTTGCTGATGCGCGGGCCGGGGGCCGGGCGACCGGCGCCCGCGCGGGTGGGGGACGCCCGCGCCCACGTCGTCCTGGCCCCCGCGCCCCGGCCCTCGCACCACCGGGTCGACGGCGCGCCCTGGACGGCGGCCCGGCCGGTGGACCTCGCTCCGCTGCGCGCGGCGGCCCGCACCCGGGCCGAGGCCCGCGTACGGGAGCTGCCGCCGCAGGAGCCGGACGGGTGCGGGGTGCGCGCGTTCGTGGTCGGCGCCTGGTGCGAACTGCTGCGCCTGCAGGGCGGGCTCACCGACCACTCCGACTTCTTCGCGCGCGGCGGGGACTCCCTGCTCGTGACGCGGCTGGCCCGCCGGATCTCCCGCGAGTTCGGGGTGGAGGTGACGGCGCCCGAGCTGTCCCGCCGCAACCTCGGCGACCAGGTCGCGCTCGTACGGGCCCTGCGCGCCCGCCGTCCGGGACGGGTGGAGGGCGCCGCCTGACCCGGCCGCCGCCCCGCCGCCGGCCGTGACGCGCCCCTGACACCGGCTCACCTTGCCGGGGCCGCCCGCCTGGGGGCGCCTGCCCGGGGTCGCCCGCCCGGCCGCCCCCGACACCCGGCACGCCCCACCCGGCTCCCCCCGCTCCACCCGCCCGGTCGCGCCCCGCCGCGTCCGGGCTTCGCCATGCCCGCCGCGCCCACCGCGCCGCCGCACGACGGCCCGCACGGCCCGCCCGCCCGGTCGCGCCCGCCGCGTCCGGGCTTCGCCCGTGCCCCGCCGCGCCCACCGCGCCTGCCGTGGCCCCGCACGAACCGCACGGCGGCCCGCCGACCGCCCCCGACCGGCCGCGACCGGCGCCGCGGACCGCCCGACGGACCGCCCGACGCACCGCCCGACGGTCCGCCCGGCGGTCCGCCCGGCGGGCCGCCCGAGGGCCCGTCCGCACCTCCCGTACGCCCCTTCACGCGCCCGCGCGCAAGGCCGCTCCACCGCCGGTGCACCAAGTTGCCAAAGTCTGGCAATTCATTGCCAACCTCTGCCGGCTCCACTAGGTTCCTGGCCGTCGCGAACTCCGCGACTCCCGCCGAGTCCGACTCACCGAGGAGACGCCATGCGTACCGTCCTTCGCGTTGCCCGCCTCACCGCCGCCGCCGTCGCCCACGGGCCCGACGACATCGGCTGGCCCTGATCGGTCGGCGCCCACGCCCCCCATGAGATGGCTGGAGCGCACGACCCCCCGCCCCGGCGCGGGATGGCGGCTGGTCTGTTTCCCCCACGAAGGGGGTTCGGCCCGCCTCTTCGACACGTGGGGCGAGGGCCTCACCGGCACCGAGGTGTACGCGGTGCGCTATCCGGGGCGCGGACCCCGGTCGAACGAACCCTGCCCGACCGACGTGCACCGGCTGGCGGCCGAGATCGCCCGCGCCGTCGCGCCGCTGACGGACCGTCCGGTCGCCCTGTTCGGACACAGCCTCGGCGCCTGGGTGGCCTTCGAGACCGCCCGGCGGCTCCAGCGGGCCGGCACACCGGCGGGCCACCTGTTCGCCTCCGGGGCGCACGCCCCGCAGACCCGTACGGGACTCGGCGCGAGCCGTACCCAGCACGGACACGACGCCGTCGCCGCCGCCCTGGTGGAGATCGGCGGGCGTGACGGGGGCGGGCTCCTCGACCCGGCGCTGCGCCGGATGGTCATGCCGTACGTCACCGCGGACCACCGGATGCTGGACGGCTACGTGTACCGGCAGGGGCCGCCGCTCGACTGCCCGGTGACCACGGTGGTCGGGGTGGGCGATCCGCACGTCACCGCGCGGGACACCGCCTCCTGGGCCCTGTTGACCCGTCGCGGACACCGGGGGTATACCGTGCCGGGCGGCCGCCTCTACCTCAACGCGCACCCTCCGCTGCGGCTGTTCGCGACCCAGTCCGCGCCGACGCCCGTGCCCGCCGGCGCCGGCGCGCCGCACCGCTCCTGAAGGGAACCACCATGCCCCACATCTCCCTGGACAACGACCTGCCCGGCATCAGCGGCCTGCTCACCCAGCGACCGGACACCGCCGGGCCGCTCGGCGCCCTGGCCAACGCGCTGCTGCGGGTGTCGACGCCGTCGCTCGGCTGCGGCGACCGGGAGCTGATCGCCGCGTACGTCTCCGAGCTCAACGGCACCCGCTTCTGCTCCGACTCGCACCGCGCCTTCGCCGCCGCCCAACTGCCCGGCGGTCAGGAGCTCGTCAAGGCCGTGCTCGCCGACCCCGACACGGCCCCCATAGGCGCCAGGATCCGCGCGCTGCTGCGCATCGCCGCCGAGGTGCGGGGACAGGTGGGCCCGGTGAGCGACGCGGCGGTGGAGGCGGCCCGCGCCGAGGGGGCGAACGACGCCGACATCCACGACACCGTGTTGATCGCGGCCGCGTTCTGCATGTTCAACCGGTACGTCGACGGCCTGGCGACCAAGCTCCCCGACAGCGAGGGCTACTACTGCGAGTCGGCCCGCAGGATCGTCAGTCGGGGCTATCTCGGTGATCGCTGAGCCGGAACGGACCGCCGCGGGGGAGCCGCCGGTCCCCTTCCTGGACCTGCGGGCGCCCTACGCGGAACTGCGTGACGGCCTCGACGCGGCCTGGGCCCGGGTGTTGGGCTCGGGCCGCTTCGTCCTGGGGCCCGAGGTGGAGGCGTTCGAGGAGGAGTTCGCGGCCTGGTGCGGCGGCGCGCACTGCGTCTCGGTGGCCGACGGCGGCTCCGCGCTGGAGCTGGTCCTGCGCGGTCTGGGGATCGGGGCGGGCGACGAGGTCATCGTGCCGGCCCACACCTTCGTGGCGACCTGGCTCGCGGTTTCCGCCACCGGGGCCCGGCCGGTACCGGTCGAGGTCGACGCGCACACCTTCACCCTGGACGCCGACCGGGTCGCGGACGCCGTCACGTCCCGGACCCGGGCGGTCCTGCCGGTGCACCTCTACGGGCATCCGGCCGACCTGCGGGCCCTGCGCGCCCTCGCCCGGCGGTACGGGCTGGCCGTGGTGGAGGACGCGGCGCAGGCGCCCGGCGCCCTGGCGTACGGGAGCCGCGTGGGCTCGGGTGACTCGACGGCGGCCTTCAGCCTCTACCCGGGCAAGAACCTGGGGGCGGTCGGGGACGCGGGGGCGGTGGTCACCTCGGACGGGGACCTGGCCCGCCGGATCCGGCTGCTGCGCAACTACGGCAGCGAGGTGAAGTACCGGCACGAGGTCCGGGGCACCAACTCCCGCCTGGACGAGCTCCAGGCGGCCGTCCTGCGCGTGAAGCTGACCGTCCTCGACGAGTGGAACGCGCGCCGGGCGGCGGTGGCGCGGCGGTACCTGGACGCCTTCGAGGGGTTGTCCGGGGTGGAACCGCCCCGACCCGCCTCCTGGGCGGATCCGGTGTGGCACCTGTTCGTCGTGCGCTGCGCGCGGCGGGAGGAGGTGCGGCGGCTGCTGGCCGAGGCCGGGGTCGAGACGCTGATCCACTATCCGGTGCCGGTGCACCGTTCGGGCGCGTACGCCGACGCCGGCCTGCCGGTCGGCTCCTTCCCGCTGTCCGAGCGGCTGGCCGACGAGGTGCTGAGCCTGCCGATCGGGCCGCACCTGTCCGCGGGACAGGTCGACCACGTCGTCACCGCGCTTGAGAAAGCCTTTACCCGGACGGGCTGACGGGGAGGCGTTTGCGCATCCTCGAAGATGTTCCGCTCACCACGCCACGGCCACCCTTGAGCAATCGAACCGCTGCCGGAGAGCAGAATCAAGGGAGTCCTGACGATGCCGCGTGAGAAAGCCCTGGTTTACCTGGTTCAGCAGAGCGTCTGGGATTCTCCCATGGAATCCATGCCGCTCGCCATGGGGTACATGAAATCCACGGCCCTGGCCGATGAGCGGATAGCCAGGGAAGCCGAGATAAAGATCCTGAACTACCGGGGCGGAAAGACCCTCTCCAGCATGGCGAACGAAATGTTCCGGGACGGTGTTCCGGACGTGCTGGCGTTCTCCGTGCTCGGCTGGAACTTCCGGACCTTCGGCTCCCTGGCGGAGACGTTCAAGCAGCTCAACCCCGACGGCTGGGTGGTGATGGGCGGCACGCACGTGGCGCACCAGGGCAGCCGGGTGTTCCGGATGTTCCCGGAAGTCGACGTCGTGGTGAACGGCGAGGGCGAGTTCGTATTCCGGGACATCCTGTCCGCCCGGCTCGACGGGACCTCTCCGCGCGAACTCGGTTCGATCACCGGTCTGACCTATCAGAGTCCCGAGGGTCTTCCGGTGAAGAACGAGGATCGGGCGCGGATCGAGAACCTGGACGACATTCCGTCGCCCTTCCTGACCGGAGCCCTGGAGCTCACGGACGAGAAGGGCGATTTCCGCTATGACGTCGCCATCATGGAGACGAATCGCGGATGCCCCTACAAATGCGCCTTCTGCTACTGGGGCGGGGCGATCGGGCAGAAGGTCCGGGCGTTCTCCCGGGACCGGCTCCGCGAGGAACTGGAGCTGTTCGCCAAGCACCAGGTCCACACGATCGTCCTGTGCGACGCGAACTTCGGGCTGCTGCGCAGCGACGTCGACTTCATGGACGACCTGATCGAGCTGCGCGAGCAGTACGGCTTCCCGCGCGCGCTGGAGACCTCCTGGGCGAAGAACAAGTCCAAGTCGTTCTTCGAGATCGTCAGCAAGATGAAGAAGGCCGGCATGCGCAGCTCGTTCACGCTGGCGTTGCAGACCCTCGACGACAACACGCTGAACCTCATGAACCGCAAGAACATGAAGGTCAACGCGTGGGAGGACCTCGCCGAGTGGCTGGGCAAGGAGGGGCTCGACCTGTACGCGGAGCTGATCTGGGGAGCCCCGGGCGAGACGGTGGAGTCCTTCATGGAGGGCTACGACAAGCTCTCGCGCCGGGTGTCGCGCATCGCCTGCTACCCGATGCTGATGCTGCCCAACACCGACTACACGGAGCAGAAGTCCCGGTACGGGATCATCTCGGTGCGCGGTGACAACGACGACTTCGAGTACATGCTGGCGAACAACACCGTCACCTTCGCCCAGAACCAGCAGATGCAGCGGTTCCTGTATTGGGCGCGCGTGGTCGCCGAGATGTGCGTGCTGCGCTCGACGTGGGTGGGGCTGCGCGAGTTGGGCGGCATCACCCAGTCGGAGGCGCTGCGCAGCATCGGCTCCTACATCGAGGAGTCGGGCGACCCGGCGGCCGAGCCGCTGCGGGCCGCGATGGCGAGCGCGATCGGCGGTACGGGGGACATCGCCCAGGGCGTGACCCTCTTCTACACCGACGCGGACTCGCGCGAACTGCTGCTGCGCTGGTGGGCCTCGGAGATCCGGCCGAAGCTGCCCGCGGAGGTGGCCCCGGTGGTGGACGAGATCTTCCGCTTCGACCTGCTGACGCACCCCGTGTACCACGACCCGGACCTGCCGGTGCCGCCGGAGGACGCGCTGCCGGTGGTGTCCCTGCGGGGCGAGGGGTACCACGTGCGCGAGGACGTGAAGCTGGAGTACGACGTGCCGGCGATCGTCGCGGCGCTGCGCGCGGACCGGGAGGCCGACCTGCGTCCGTCGCCGACGTCCCTGGACCTGTACTACCGGACGGGTTCGCACAACGCGGTGACCTCGACCAACCACGAGGTGATCATCCACTACATGGGGATGTCGAAGGAGGAGGCGCTCGCCAACGCCGCGGCCCTGGACACCCCCGCCGCCACGTCGGAGCTGGTGAGCGACCACGGCGGGTGCTCGTGAGCGCGCCCGACGCGGGGCCGGGGTCGCTGGACCCGGCGGCGTTCCGGGAGCGCTTCCCGGTGCTGCGCCGGCTCACGCACCTGTCGTCGTGCAGTCTGGGGGCGCCCTCGACGGACGTCGAGGAGT
Source organism: Streptomyces sp. NPDC048606 (assembly GCF_040650855.1). NCBI lineage: Bacteria > Bacillati > Actinomycetota > Actinomycetes > Kitasatosporales > Streptomycetaceae > Streptomyces > Streptomyces sp. NPDC048606. The sequence goes on from NZ_JBEZIB010000015.1 coordinate 64,303, forward strand.
CGCTGCGCGCCGTGTTCGGGGCGATGTACCGCACCGCGTCCCCGTGGCCGGAGTGGGAGGTGGAGATCGACGACGCGCGCGCTCGCCTCGCGGGTCTCCTCGGGGCGAAGCCGGCCGACGTGGCGGTGGTGCCCCACGCGACGCAGGGCGCGTACCTGGCGGTGTGCACGGCGGACCTGGTCCGCCGGCCGCGGCTGGTGGTGTCGGCGGAGGACTTCCCGACGATCGCGCACGTGGCCCTGGCGCAGCGCCGGTTGGGCGCCGAGGTGGTGTTCGTGCCGGCGGGCGAGCCGGAGGAGGTGGTGCGGGGGTACGCGGAGGCGATCGACGAGCGGACCTCGCTGGTGTTCCTGCCCTCGACCACGTTCCTGCGGGGGGTGCGGCTGCCGGTGGCGCGGATCGCGGCGCTGGCGCACGCGTCCGGCGCGCGGGTCTTCGTCGACGCCTACCAGTCGGTGGGGGTGGAGCCGGTGGACGTGGCCGCGTGGGACGTGGACTACCTGGTGACGGGCTCCCAGAAGTACATGCTGGGGGTGCCCGGGTTGGCGTTCCTGTACGTGCGCCCGGGGCTGGCCGACGAGCGGGAGCCGTTGCTGACCGGGTGGTTCGGGCGGGTGGACCCGGACGCCTTCGACCCGTACACCCTCGACTTCGCGGACGGGGCGCGGCGGCTGGAGACCGGCAACCACGCGGTGCCCGCCGCGTACGCGGCGGCGGCGGCGCTGCGGCTGCTGGAGCGGGCGGATCCGGCCCGTGTACGGCGGCACGTGGCGGGGTTGACGGCGCGGGCCGCCGCCCTGCTGACGGAGGCGGGCGAGACGCTGGCCGGTCCCTCGGACCCGCGGGACCGGGGCGCGCACCTGGCGTTGTGCGATCCGGATCCGCAGGCGTTGTCGGCGTGGCTGGTGTCGCGGGACGTGCGGATCGCCCCGCGCGGGGCCTTCGCGCGGATCTCGTTCCACCACTTCAACAACGAGGACGACGTGGACCTGGTGTGCGCGCAGATCCGCGCGTACCGCGAGCGCGGCGGACGCTGAGCGCGGCGGGCTTCGGCCGCGGGGCACGAGGAGGGCGGAACGCGAAGGGGGCGGGCCGGCGGTCGAACCGCCGGCCCGCCCCCTTCGTGTGTGGCCTCAGGCCGCGGCGGCGTCGGTCCGCGCGGTGTCGGCCGGGGCGCGCCGGCCCCGGATGAGGTCGGCGGCCTTCTCGGCGATGGCGATGGTGGGCGCGTTGGTGTTGCCGCGGACCACGTTCGGCATGACGGAGGCGTCGACCACGCGCAGTCCCTCGATGCCGAGGACCTTCAGCTCGGCGTCGACGACGGAGCCGATGGCGCAGGTGGAGGTGGGGTGGAAGATGGAGTGCGTGACCCGCAGGGCGTAGGCGCGCAGGTCGGCGTCGGAGGCCGAGGCGGGCGGCAGGTACGGGGTGGCGGTGTAGGGCCGCAGGGCCTTCTGGTCGGCGATGTCGAGGGCGATGCGCAGGGCGGCCACGGCCGTGTCGAGGTCGGCCTCGTCGGCGAAGTAGTTGTGCTGGATCCGCGGCTTGGCGGTGGGGTCCTCGGAGGCGAGGCCGACCGATCCGCGGCTGCGCGGGGTCAGCAGGGAGGGCCCGAAGGTGAAGGCGTGGGCGGTGGGCACGCCGAGGCCGCCGTCGGTGAACATGACGGGGGCGGCGAGGTATTCGACGTCGGGGGCGTCGAGGGAGGCGTCGGTGCGGACGAAGCCGCCGACCTCGGGGCCGTTGGAGGTGAGCGGTCCGCGGCCTTCGGAGAGGAAGCGCTGGAAGTTCTCGGGGGTGCCGGCGGCGAGCATGCTGATCGGGTGCTCGTGCGGGTAGACCAGCGGGATCAGGACGTGGTCCTGGAGGTTCTGGCCGACCAGCGGCTGGTCGAGGACGACCGGGATGCCGAGGGCGCCGAGCAGGGCGGCGGGGCCGATGCCGGAGAGCTGGAGGAGCTGCGGGGAGTTGTAGGTGCCCGCGGAGAGGACGACCTCGCGTTCGGCGCGCAGGGTGATCAGTTCGTCGAGGCGGTGGCCGACGACGCCGGTGGCGCGGCCGTCCTCGATGACGACCCGGTGCACCTGGAGGTTGGTCTCGACGGTGAGGTTGGGTCGGTCGAGGACCGGGTGGAGGAAGGCGGTCGCGGTGCTGGCGCGGCGGCCGTCGCGCTGGTTGAGCTGGAAGGCGCCGAAGCCCTCCTGGGAGGCCCCGTTGAAGTCGTCGTTGGCCGTGTACCCGGCCTCGACGGCCGCCTCGACGAAGGCGGTGGACATGGGGTTCTCGGCGCGGCCGTCGGAGACGGCGAGGGGTCCGCCGGTGGCGTGGTAGGCGTCGGCGCCGCGCTCGTTGTCCTCGGAGCGCTTGAAGTAGGGGAGCAGTTCCGCGTAGCTCCAGCCGGGCTGGTCCCAGGCGTCGTAGTCGGCGCGGTTGCCCCGGATGTAGATCTGGGTGTTGATGGAGCTGGTGCCGCCGAGCACGCGGCCGCGCGGGAGGTAGAGGCGGCGGCGGTTCAGGTGCGGTTCGTCATGCGTGTCGTAGTCCCAGTCGAGCCGGGTGCGGAACAGCTTCGCGAAGGCCGCGGGCACGTGGATCTGTTCGGCCGAGTCCACCGGGCCGGCTTCCACGAGGCACACCTTGACCTGCGGGTCCTCGCTGAGCCGGGCCGCGAGCACCGCGCCTGCCGAGCCGCCGCCGACGATGACGTAGTCGTACATGAACCCCTCCTCGGACGTTTGGCTCAAGAATCGCGCAGCGGGCTCGGGGCGGCTTCTCCTGGAGTGCCCAAACGGGTTGGTGTGAAAGGGAGTTGGCGGGTGCGGCAGAGCGCAATCGCGAAGACGTGCGGTGCCCCGGCGGGTGTGACGATGTGGCGTGGGGTTCGCCCGGAACCGACCCGCATACGACAAGGAGATCCAGCATGAGCGAGACCGCCACGTCCTGGGGCAACGCAGCCGAGCTTCTCGCCGCCGCCGGTGTGGAGGAGGACGTCGACTACTACCGCTCGTTCACGTCCCCCGACGAGAAGGCGGTGCTGTCGGTGGCCCAGCGGGTGCAGGCCGCCTGGGCGGCGAACGACGGCGACGTCTTCGCGGACTGCTTCTCCGAGAACGGCAGTCTGCTGATGCAGGACGACCAGCTGACGAGCCGCGAGGAGATCCGCTCCTACATGACGCAGGGGTTCCGGGGCATCTACAAGGGCGCCCACGTGACCGGCTACCCGCTGTCGCTGAAGTTCCTGTCCGACGGCGTGGCGCTGGCCGTCACCGAGGGCGGGATCGTCCTGGACGGGGAGACCGAGGTCGCCCCGCAGCGCCGGATCCGGGCCACCTGGGTCATCGTCCGTGAGGGCGAGGGCGACCTGCGGCTGTTCTCGCACCAGAGCAGCCCGATCAACGGCTGAGCACGACCGCGCCCGCGACCGGGGTCCGGCGACGCGAAGGGCCCCGTACGGTCGGTCCGGTGGACCGGGCGACCGTACGGGGCCCTTCGCGCGGCGTGCCGCCGGCCTGCTACGCGCCCGGCGCGGCCGGGGCCGGGGCGCCCTCGACCGGGGCGTCCGCGCCCTGCGGGGCGGCTTCGGCCGGGGTGTCCGCGGCGCGGGAGCGCAGCAGGCCCCAGGCGAGGGCGATCAGCACCACCATCGAGGCGGCGCTGGCGCCGGCGACGCTGTTGAGGCCGCTCGTGAAGGCCTCGCGGGCCGGGCCCAGGAGGGTGGCGGCGACCGACTCGGACAGGTCGACGGCTGCCGCCGAAGCCCCGGCGAGGGACTCGCGCGCCGCGTCGGCGGCCCCGGCGGGCAGCCCGGCCGGCAGGGTGTCGGCGGCCTCGGCGCGGTAGACGGCCGTGCCGACGCTGCCCAGCAGGGCGACCCCGAGGGCGACGCCCAGCTCGCTGCTGGTCTCCGAGGTCGAGGCGGCCGATCCCGCCTTCTCGGGCGGGGCCGCGCCGACGACCAGGTCGGTGCTGAGCGCCGCCATCGGACCGAGCCCGAAGAAGATCAGCGTGAAGCAGGCGATCACCGGCAGGGCGCCGGATCCGCTGCCCACCTGGGTCAGGAGCAGGCCGCCGACGGCCGAGAGGGCCGCGCCGGCCGCGATGACCTGGCCGGTGCCGATCCGCTGTGCCACCGCGGGCGCCAGCATCGCGCCGACGACGGTGCCCAGGGCCGAGGGCAGCATCCACGGGCCGGCGGCCAGGGGGGAGAGGCCGTCGACCATCTGGAGGTACTGGGTGACGAACAGGCCGACGCCGCCCAGGGTGGCGGTGCCGATCAGCATGACGGCCAGGGCCCCGCTGAAGGAGCGGCTGCGGAAGAGGCCGACGTCGAGCAGGGGCGTGGTGAGCCGGCGCTGCCGGGCCACGAACACGACCGCGCTCGCGATGCCGACGGCTCCCGCGGCGAGGGCGGTGGCCGAGACGCCGTGCGCGGCCACCTCCTTGAGGGCGTAGATGACGGGCAGGATGGCCGCCAGGGACAGCGCGACGCTGGCGAGGTCGAGCCGGCCGGGCTCCGGGTCGCGGTACTCGGGCAGCAGCCGGGGGCCCGCCACGAGCAGGATCACCATGACCGGTACGCCCAGCAGGAACACCGAGCCCCACCAGAAGTACTCCAGGAGCGCCCCGCCGATGACGGGGCCGACGGCGGTTCCGGCCATGAAGCAGCTCATCCAGATCGCGATGGCCATGCCGCGCTGCTTCTCGTCCTGGAACATGTTGCTGATCAGGGCCAGCGTCGAGGGGCCGAGGGTGGCGCCCGCGATGCCCAGCAGGGCGCGGGTGACGATGAGCATCTCGGCGCTGGTGGAGTACGCCGCCAGCACGGAGGCCACGCCGAAGGCGGCGGCGCCGATCAGCAGGAGGCGGCGGCGGCCGATGCGGTCGCCGAGGGTGCCCATGGTGATGAGGAACCCCGCGATCATGAACGCGTAGATGTCCATGATCCACAGCTGTTGGGTGCTGCTGGGGTCGAGGTCGGCGCTCAGGTGCGGCAGCGCCAGGTACAGCACGCCCAGGTCGAGGGCGAGCAGGGTGGTGGGCAGGGCGAGGACCGCCAGCCCGATCCACTCCCTCCGGGTGGCCCTGGGGGCCGGGGGGCCTCCGGTCTCGGGGGCTGTTTCCATGGTTTTCCTTCCCGGTGTACGTCACTTCGTCGCTTCGGACAGGGGCTTGGTCCGTGGGGGGCGTCCGGCCTCGGGGGCTCGCGACCTCAGGGGCGGGCGGCGCGGTGGCGCGCGGTCAGGCGCTCCAGCAGGGGGACGATCTCGTTCGGGCTCGGGGTGCCCAGGCGCTGGGTGCGCAGCCGGGCGGCGTTGGCGGCGAAGGAGGGGTCGTCGAGGACGCGCAGCAGTTGGGCGCGCAGGAGTTCGGCGGTGATCTGGTCGGAGTCCGCGACGTACAGGCCGGCGCCCTCGTCCTGGAGGCCGTTGGCGTGGGCCACGGGCGCCCACCACTTCTCGCTCCAGTACGTGCCGGGGACGATCAGCTGGGGGACGCCGTGCTCGACGGCGGTGATGAAGGTGCCGGGTCCGCCGTGGTGGACGATCGCCGAGCAGGTGGGCAGCAGGGTGGTGAGCGGGACGAAGTCCACCAGCCGGACGTTGTCGGGGATGGTGGTGCCCGCGTCGAGCTGGCGGCCCGAGAAGGTGGCGACGACCTCGGCGTCGATGTCGGCCACCGCTTCCAGGAGTTCGGCCGCCGAGGCCTCTATGCCGTGGGACTCGCGGTGGGAGAAGCCGAGGGTCAGGCACACGCGGCGTCGCTCGGGCGGGTCGTAGACCCAGTCGGGAGACTGCACGGGGCCGTTGAAGGCGACGGGGCGCACCGGGACGTGGTGGATGCCCTTGGGGTGGTGGATCCAGTCCGGGGAGGGGTCGATGGTCCACTGGCCGAGGACCATCTCTTCGTCGAACTCGTGGCCGTGGCGCTTGAGGATCGGCTCCAGCCAGGCCCGCATGGGGTCGTGGCGGTGGGCCAGTTCGGGGGCGGCGGCGGTGTGCAGCTGTCCGAGGGTGTCGACGCCCCACAGGAACCGGGCGTGCGCGGCGCCGCAGGCGCGGGCGGCGACGGGGCCGGCGAAGGACAGGGTGTTCCAGACGACCAGGTCGGGCCGCCAGCGGCGGGAGAAGGCGACGAGGTCGTCGAAGGTGGACTCGGGGGACAGCAGCGGGAAGAACTCGGTGGCCAGGGAGACGTACTCGGCGTACGGGTCGTCCCAGCCGTACTCGCTCTGCCGGGAGGTGGGGCGCAGAGTGCCCGGGGCGGCGCCCGCGGGCGCGCTCTCGACGGTGGGCCCGTCCTCGGGTTCGGCGTCGGCGAGGTCCTGTCCGAGGTGGCCGGCGGGTTCACCGACGGGCACGGGCATGAGGCCGAGGCCGGCGATGTCACCGGCGAGGTCGGGATGGCTCGCGACGCGCACCTCGTGCCCCGCGGTCTGCATCGACCAGGCCAGTGGGGCCAGGAGGTACAGCTGCGATTTGTTCAGGCAGGAGACGAACAGGACACGCATGGGAGTCCCTTCCGGTAGCGGGAACGACCTCGACCGGCCCGGACGGCCCGGCCCCCGGGGTGCCGGGGCGTGCCGACAGGAGCGCCGGCGTCGAGCGTCGCACCGGGGCGGCGGGTCGGGCATCTTCTGGATTGCCCGGTTTCCGCGGGCGGGCGACGGGCGCGGGCCGCGGCGGCGGGCGGTGGTGGCGGGCGGTGGTGGGCGGGGCTGCGGCGGCGGGCAGGGGCGGGCGGGCGGGAGCGGGGGCGGGAACGACGGTGGGGCCGTGCGCGTGTGCGCACGGCCCCACGGCCCGGGAGGCTCCCGGGGTGTCACATCCGGCTACACCTCGGCGGCGTAGGCCTCCAGCACGTCCGCGACCTCCTGCGGGCGGCTGAGCGGCAGGCAGTGGCCGCCGTCGATGGCGTCCGCCTCGATGCCGAGGCGGTCCTTGGCGACCTGGCGGCTCCACTCCTCGGGCATGAAGCGGTCGTCACGGCCGATCAGGACCCGGGAGGGGATGGACGGCCACGTCTCCAGCGGCCAGACCCGGTCCATCGGGGTCTGCTGCTGGATCCGCGCCCGGCGCAGGGCCTCGGCGGCCAGCTCCGGCGGGACGTCGTGGTAGAACTGCGCGTTCTCGTCCTCGCCTTCGGCGGGTTCGTAGACGAGGTCGTTGTGGCCGGTGTTCTGCCACCACTCGTTCGGGGTCTCGCCGGGTCGCGGGATCATCCCGGACACGAAGACGATGAGGTCGGCGCCCGTGCGCTCGGCCACGATGGGGGCGGTGAAGCCGCCCAGGGAGTGGCCCGCCACGACGAGGTCGGTGCGGTCGCCGACGGCCTCGACGACGGCGTCGGCGTACTCGCTGTAGGTCGCGCTCTCGTCCTCGCTGGGCAGGTCTACGGCGACCACGTCGTGGCCGCGCTCGCGCAGCGCGGCTTCCACCAGGTGCCAGCTCCAGGCGCCGTCTTCGGCTCCGTGGATCAACACGAAGGTCGTCATGTGAATTGGTCCTTCCGGTTGGTGCGTGTGCTCAGGCCCCGGCCGCCACCGCGACCGCCGCCCGGCGGGCGGAGGTACGGCGCAGCCACCAGTGTGCGGCCAGGAGGGTGACGATCCAGTTCGCCCAGAACCCGGCCAACTGGGCCAGTATGGGCAGGAGTTCGTAGTTGAAGTCGGGTATCAGCGCGGTTCCGTACCAGACCGCGTTGAAGAAGATCCGGCCCGTCACCACGCCCATGCACAGCGCGAAGCTGTAGATCATCAGTACCCGGTGGGTCTCGTAGCGGCGGGCGCGCGCCGCGCGGAACCCGCCGATGGTGACCACCAGCGACAGGGCCGCCCAGAGCGTGGTGCCCACCGCTCCGAGGCCGGTCAGCGTGCCGAAGGGCATGATCACCAGGGAGAGCGTCGCGGACGGCACCATGCCGCCGATGACGTACGCGCGCCCGCTCGCGCGGTGCACGGCCGGGTGCTCGCGGCGCAGCCACGGCCACATCTGGAGGCCCGCCGTCACGATGGCGACGGTCCCGAACACGATGTGCGCCACCAGGAAGGCGTAATGGCCGGCGAACCCCGGGTTGACGGGGATCAGCGACTCGGCCGGATCCAGGCCCAGGTAGCGCGGCCAGGTGTAGACGAGGAAGGCCGCGATCACCAGGGCCAGCGGCAGCGTCCAGGGCCGGCGCAGCCAGGAAACGGAGGACGCCGGGCCGGCGGTGGCGCCCACGGGGTCCGGCGCCTGTCTGTCGGTCACGTGGGCCGGATCGGTCTGAGTCATGGGCGCACACTCCTGCGCGGGCTGGGGAAGCGGAGGCTGAGTGCCGTATCTGCGACACGGTAGTGAGCGCGGCGGTCGCGCTCTTCTTCCAGATTGCTCAAGTCGGTTCAGGCGGCGATCTCGACGCGGGTGTGGTCGCCGACCACCAGGCGGTGGTGGGCTCCCGCGGGCCCGACGGTCGCCGAGCGGCCGATGATCGAGTCGTGCAGGCGGGGCACGTCGGCGACGGTCGCGCCGTCGAGGACGATGGAGTCGCCGACGTACGCCCCGCTGAGCACGCAGTCGCGGCCGACGGAGGTGTAGGGGCCGATCCGGCTGTGCTCGACGAGGGTCCCCGCGCCGATGACGGCCGGGCCGGTGATCCGGGAGGCGACGACCCGGGCTCCGGGACCCAGCACCACGGGGCCGTCGAGCACGCTGAGGCCGTCGACCGCGCCGTCGACGGCCGGCTCCAGGGCGCCCAGCAGACGACGGTTGCAGTCGAGGAGCGCGTCGGCGCTGCCGGTGTCCTGCCAGTAGCCGTCGTGCTCGCCGGCCGAGACCGGGGCGCCCTGGGCGACCATCCACTGGAGGGCGTCGGTGATCTCCAGTTCGCCGCGGGCGCCCGGCCCGATCGCCGCGACCGCCGCGTGCACGGCCGAGGTGAAGAAGTACACGCCCATCAGGGCGAGGTCGCTGCGCGGCCGGCGGGGTTTTTCGACCAGGGCCCGGACCCGCCCGACCTCGTCGAGTTCGACGACGCCGAAGGCGCGCGGGTCCGCCACCTTGCGGACCATGACGTGGGCCGCGGGACGTTCCCGCGCGAACCGCGCGGCCGCCTCGGTGATGCCGTCGGGTACGACGATGTCACCGAGGTACAGCACGAAGTCGTCGTCGCCGAGGAAGGGACCGGCGAGTCGGACGCAGTGGGCCAGGCCGAGCGGGCGGTCCTGGCGGATGTAGGTGAGGCGCGCCCCGAACCGGGAGCCGTCGCCGAGCACCCGCTCGAACTCCTCCGCCCACCGGCCGACGATCAGGCCGATGTCCTCGACGCCCGCCGCCCGGATGTTCTCCAGGACGTACTCCAGGACGGGCTTGTTGGCGACGGGCACGAGCTGTTTGGGCATGGAGTGGCTGAGCGGGCGAAGGCGCGTACCCGATCCGCCCGCGAGGACGAGTGCTTTCACAGCGTGCCTCCCGGCGGGGCGTGGTGGGTCAGCCCTTGACGGGGCTGGTCTGGTAGGAGAAGAGCTTCCAGTCGCCTTCGTCCTTGACGACCACCCACACCGCGCGGACCTGGTCCTCGGGCGTCGGCCCGTCCTGCTCCGCGCGGACGAGCCCGCCCTCGGTGACGGCCACGGCCACGCCGTCGGTGATGAACCGGACGGAGACCGGATCGTGCACGACGCGGGTGCCCCGGTAGGGGCCCGCGAACTCCTCGGTCAGCCGGGTGCGGATCTGCTCGCGGCCCTGGAGCTGGTCGTCGCCCAGCAGCAGGCTGCCGTTGTCGGCGAAGACGTCGGCCAGGGCGTCGGCGTCGCCGCGGTCCCAGGTCCCGCGGAAGCGCAGCGGCACGCTGAGGACGGCTCCTTCCTCGCCGTTGGGGAAGCTGCCGTAGTGGCCGGCCCACTCCTTCGCCTGTTCGACGAGGAGGGCGGCCTTGGCGGCCCGTTCGGTCATCGGGGTCTCCTGCCTCTCGGGGGGATGGGCTGTGGCCGGGGGCCGACGGTCACCAGCGCAGGGTCGCGCCCGCGCCGCGCGGGCTGTTCTGGTACGCGGTGAGCTGCCACTCGCCGTCGCGCTTGACGATGGTCCAGGTGGAGCGGACGGCGAGGGCCGGGTCGATCTCGGTCTCGCCGGGGGGCAGGATCCCGCCGTGGGTGCGGATCAGCGCCACGTCGTCGGTGACGAAGCGCAGGTCGACGGGCTGGCCGGTGACGCCGCTGCCCTTGAACGGGCCGGCGTACGCGGCCGCCATGAAGGCGCGTATCTCCTCGCGGCTGGTCTTGTACACGTCGCCCGGCAGGATGAGCACCCCGTCCTCGGTGAAGACGTCGGCGACGCCGTCGGCGTCGTTCCTCGCCCAGGCGGCCACCAGCTTGAGCGGCACGCCGAGGGCTTCCTTCTCCTTCTCGCTGGTGAACGTCCCGTAGTAGGCGTCCAGTGCTGTGGTCACCATTCCTCCTTCGCCTGCCTGCTCGGACGCGTTCATCGTTGCCCCGCGCCTTCCGCCCGCGCATCTCCTGACGTGCTGGGGGCCGGGTCGGTGAACGTCACCGGCAGTGCGGCGAGGCCGCGGGTGATGCTCGGGCCGCCGATGCGCCAGCGCAGGCGCTCGGGCCGCTCGTCGAGGGTGAGGACGGGGAAGCGGCGCAGCAGGGAGCCGAAGGCGATCTCGCCCTCGACGCGGGCCAGCGCCGCGCCCAGGCAGTAGTGGATGCCGTGGCCGAAGGCCAGGTTCTCCTGTTCGGCGCGGGCGACGTCGAGCCGGTCGGGCTCCGCGAAGCGCGCCGGGTCCCGGTCGGCGGCGGCCAGGACCACGGCGACGACGGACCCGGCGGGGATGACGGTGCCGGCGACCTCGGTGTCGGCGGTGGTGAAGCGCCAGGTCGCGCGCTCCACGGGGCCGTCGTAGCGCAGCAGCTCCTCGACGGCCCCGGGCAGCAGCTCGGGGCGTTCGCGCAGCAGCGCGAGCTGGTCGGGGGCGCGCAGCAGCGCGAGCACGCCGTTGCCGACCATGTTGGCCGTGTTGTTGTGCCCGGCGACGATCAGGAGCTTGGCCATGCCGATGAGCTCCCGCTCCGAGAGCCCCTCGCGGCCTTCGGACGCCGCGATGAGCACGCTCAGCAGGTCGGGTTGGGCGTCCACGGGCAGGCGGGTGTCGAGGCGCGCGCGCAGGGTGGCGAGCAGCCCGGTCAGGTAGGACTCCATCGCGGTGTTGCCCTGTTTTCGACGCAGTACGGCCGCCTCGTCGACGGGTGGGGACAGGGCCATGTCCGTCCAGGTCCCGAAGGCGCCGCGGTCCGCCTCGGGCACCCCGAGCAGCTCGCAGATCACGGTGATGGCCAGGGGGAAGGCGAGGTGGGCGACGATGTCGGGCCGTTCGGCGGCGGCGAGGGACTCCAGCAGCCCGTCGGTGACCTCCTGGATCCGCGGGCGCATGGCCTCGATGCGGCGCGGGGTGAACGCCCGGCCGACCAGGCGGCGCTGGCGGGTGTGGTCGGGCGGGTCGCTGTTGAGCATGTTGGCGCCCAGCGGGCCCTCCTCGCCGCCGGCCCCCATGCTGCGCAGCCAGTCGGGGGCGAGGGTGGGGTCCTTGGAGAAGCGTGTATCGGCCAACACCTCGCGGGCCACGTCGTAGCGGGTGATGAGCCACGACTCCAGGCCCATGGGGCCGGCCGTGCGGTGCACGGCGCCGTCCTGCCGCAGGAGGGCGTACGCCGGGTAGGGGTGGGCCTGGAAGGCCTCGCTCAGCAGGTCGATCGTGGTCATGGGTCCCCTCGGCTGTCTCCGGGCGCGAGAGCGCGCGTGGGGCCCAGCATTGGCTCGTTCTCGACGTCCGGGCACCTTCTGGATTGCGCTGTCGTGTCCGAAAGGAGTCGTCGGCGGTGCGGTGCGCAATCGGGAAGATGCGGGCCCGCGGGGCCGGTGAAACGGTCGGGCCATACATCCACGGGCACGTCGGGGAGGAAACTGATGGCGACCGCGCAGACACCGTCACGGCAGGAGTTGGTCCAGCGGGCCCGCGACCTGGCCCCCGTGCTGGGCAAGCACGCGCTGTGGTCCGAGGAGAACCGCAGGCTCCACGACGACGTCGTGGCGGCGATCTCCGACGCGGGCCTGACCCGGATGCGGGTGCCCACCCGGTACGGCGGTTACGAGAGCGACACCCGCACGGTGGTGGAGGTCCTCGCGGAGCTGGGCCGGGCGGACGGGTCCGCCGCGTGGAACGCGGCGATCTGGCAGATCAGCGGCTGGATCGCGGGCCTGTTCCCGGACGCGGCGCAGGACCTCTTCCACTCCACGCCGCAGGTGCGGGTGTGCGGGATCCTCAGCCCGTCCGCCATCGCCGAACCCGTCGAGGGCGGGGTGCGCGTCAGCGGTACGTGGGCCTTCAACAGCGCGGCGCTGCACAGCGACTGGGACATGAACGCGGCGCTGCTGCGGCACCCGGACGGCTCCATGGAGCCGATCATGACGGCGATCCCGCTGTCGGAGCTGGAGGTCGTCGACGACTGGTACACCTCGGGTCTGCGCGGGTCGGGCAGCGTCTCGACGACCGCGCGGGAGGTCTTCGTGCCCCAGGAGCGGGTGCTGTTCATGCGCAACGTGCTGCACGAGGTGTACGCCTCCGAGCGGAACGCCGCGAGCCCCCTGTTCCGGGGACCGCTGCTGCCGACGGCGTGCGCGACGATCAGCGGCGTGGCGCTGGGTCTGGGCTGGGCGGCGCGGGACGCGTTCTTCGAGCGGCTGCCGGGCCGGGGCATCACGTACACCGACCATTCCAGCCGCAAGGACGCCCAGCTGACGCACCTCCAGGTGGCGGAGGCCGAGATGCGGATCGAGGAGGCGGAGTTCCACACCTTCCGCGCCGCCGACCTGGTCGACGCCAAGAACGCGTCCGGGGAGGCGTGGACCACGCAGGAGCGGGCGCGGGTGCGGGCCGACATGGGGCGGACCTGTCAGCTGGTGAAGGAGGCCGTGGACGTGTACGCGACGGCCTCCGGCGGCACGTCGATCTACCAGACCGTGCCGATCCAGCGGATCGAGCGGGACGTCCGCGTGGTCAACCTGCACGCCATCATGCAGCCGGCCACCAACCTGGAGCTCTACGGGCGCCTGCTGTGCGGCCTGGAGCCCAACACGCACTACATCTGAGCCGCTCCCCGCCCTCCCCGGCTCCCTCCCGCCCTCCCCCGCGCTCTCCGGGCTCTCCCGGGCTCTCCCGGGCCCCTCCCCCGCCCGTTCCCCGTCTCCCGTTCCCCGTCTCCCCCAGGAGTGCACATGCCTGTTCTTCCTGACGACCGCCCGCCCACCGTGGCGGTCGTGGGCTTCGGATACGTCGGCTCCTGCCTCTCGGCGGCCCTGGCCGACCGCGGCCTCGACGTCGTCGGCGTGGACACCGACGCCTCCCTGGTCGCGGAACTGGAGCGCGGGTACTGCCGCTTCCAAGAGAGCGGCCTGTCCGAGATGGTGCTGCGCACCATGGCCGACGGGCGGCTGCGGGTCACCACCGACCACGCGGCCCTCGACGACGCCGACGTGGTGGTGATCGCCGTCGGCACGCCCGTGCGCGCCGACGGCTCGCTCGCCGACGAGGCCCTGCGCGAGGTCTGCGCGGAGCTGGGGCGGCGGCTGCGCCCCGGCCGGCTGGTGGTCCTCAAGAGCACGGTCTCGCCGGGCACCACCCGCAATCTGGTGCTGCCGCTGTTGGAGAAGGGGGGCCTGACGGCCGGGCGGGACTTCGCCCTGGCCTTCACCCCGGAGCGGCTGGCCGAGGGGGCGGCGCTGCGGGAGCTGAGCACCTTCCCGATCGTGGTGGGCGGCCTCGACGAGGAGTCCGTCCGTACGGCGTCCGGGTTCTGGCGGCGGGCGCTCGGCGTGAGGACGATCGAGCTGGGTTCGCTGGAGGCCGCCGAGATCGTCAAGCTGGCCGACAACTGGTGGATCGACCTCAACATCGCGCTGGCCAACGAACTGGCGGTTTTCTGCGACCTGTTCGAGGTGGACGTGATGGACGTCATCTCGGCGGCCAACACCATCGCCAAGGGCAACGGCAGCGTCAACATCCTCACCCCGGGCGTCGGGGTGGGCGGCTCCTGCCTGACGAAGGACCCGTGGATGGTGTGGCGCGCGGCCCGGGAGCGGGGCGTGGAGATCCGTACGGCGCCCGTCGCCCGGGAGGTCAACGCGGCGATGCCGGCCCACACGGCCGCCCTGGTCCTGCGGGAGCTGGAGGCGCTGGGCAAGGATCCGGCGGGGGCCCGGGTGGCGGTCCTCGGGCTGTCGTTCAAGTCTGGGTCGGGGGACCTGCGGGCCACCCCGGTGCTGGACGCGGTCCGGGCGCTGACGGCGGCCGGGGTCGAGGTCCGCCTGCACGATCCGCTCGTCGACCGGGAGGCGGCCGCCTCGCTGTTCGGCCTGGAGCCGGAGCGGAGCGTGGCGGACGCGGTGCGCGGCGCGGACTGCGTGGCGGTCCTGGCCCGCCACCCGCAGCTGGAGGGGCTGGACTACGGGGCCCTGCCGCTGGCCGCCCGGGCGGTCGTGCTCGACGGGCGCGACTGCTTCTCCGGAGCGGAGATCGAGGCGGTGCGCCGGGCCGGGCACGTCTACCGCGGCATCGGGCGGCGGTGATGGCGCGCGTCCTGGTCACCGGGGGCAACGGGTTCATCGGCGGCCACCTGGTGCGGCGGCTGCTGGAGCGGGGCGACGAGGTGACCGTCTACGACGGCGCCGCGCCGCCCGGGGGCGGCGCCGCCCCGGGCGCCCGCTTCGTGGAGGGCGACGTCCGTGACGCGGACCGGCTGGGGACCGCCCTGAAGGGGGCGGAGCTGGTGTACCACCTGGCCGCGGTGGTCGGCGTGGACCGGTACCTCTCGCGACCCCTCGACGTGATCGACATCAACTTCTCGGGCACCCGCACCGTGCTGGACCTGGCCTGCCGGGCGGACGCCAGGGTGGTCGTGGCCAGCACCAGCGAGGTCTTCGGGAAGAACCCGGCCGTGCCCTGGGCCGAGGACGGGGACCGGGTGCTGGGGCCCACCAGTGCCGACCGCTGGACGTACTCCTCCAGCAAGGCCCTGGCCGAGCACCTGACCTTCGCCTTCGCCCGCCAGCACGGTCTGGAGGCGACGGTGGTGCGCTACTTCAACGTCTACGGTCCCCACCAGCGGCCGGCGTACATCGTGAGCCGCTCCGTGCACCGGGCGCTGAACGGGCTGCCGCCGGTGGTCTACGACCGCGGGGGCCAGACCCGCTGCTTCACGTACGTCGACGACGCGGTGGCCGGGACGGTGCTGGCCGCGACCGTGCCCGGGGCGGCCGGCGAGGCCTTCAACCTGGGCAGCGAGACCGAGTCGACGGTCGGCGAGGTGGTGGACCTGGTCGTGGAGCTGACCGGGGCGGGCTGCGGTACCGCGGCCGCCGACACCGCCGCCGCGTACGGCCGGGCGTACGAGGACCTGGCCCGACGGGTGCCGCTGACCACGAAGGCCCGTACGGTGCTGGGCTGGAAGTGCGCGACCCCCCTGCGCGAGGGGCTGGAGCGGACCGTCGCCTGGGCGCGGGCCACGCCATGGTGGCTGGAGCTGCCGGACAGCGGGGCCGGCTGAGGGGCGGTCCGGGCGGCCGGCCGTGGGGCCGGCCGTCGCCGCGCGGCGCGGGCTCACAGGGCCACCAGCGCGCGGGGGGCGGTCGCGGTGACGGTGGCGACGGCGTCCTTGACGATGGAGACGACCTGGTCGACGTGGCGCCGGTGGGTGCGGTGGTTGAGCACGCACAGGCGGAGCGTGTAGCGGCCGTGGATGCGGGTGCTGGTGAGGTGGACGCGCCGGTCGGCGTGGATGGCCTCCAGCAGCCGCCGGTTGGCGTCGTCGTCGCCGTCGCGGAGCCGGAAGTTGAGGACGGTCAGGTCCGGGGTGAGGATCTCCAGCTCGGGGACCGTCAGCAGCTCGGCGTGGACGTGCCGGGCGAGGTCGAGCTTCTCGTCGAGGGCGGCGCGGAAGGCGGCGACGCCGTGCAGGTGCAGCGGCAGCCACAGGCGCAGGCCCCGGTAGCCGCGGCTCATCTCGGTGCCGAGGTCCTGGTAGTCGGGCAGGGGCGTCTCGCGGTCCATGTCCTGGAGGTAGGCGGCGTCGGCGCTGTGCGCGGCGTGCAGGAGGCGTTCGTCGCGCACGAGGAGCACGCCCGAGCTGTAGGGGAAGAACATCGACTTGTGCGGGTCGAGGGCGATGGAGTCGGCGCGTTCGATGCCGGCCAGGGCGGCCCGGCCGCGTTCGGTGAGCTGGAAGCCGCCCCCGTAGGCCGCGTCGACGTGCAGCCACAGTCCCCGGTCGCGGGCGAGGTCGGCGAGGACGTCGATCCGGTCGACGGCCCCGGTGTTGGTGGTGCCCGCGGTCGCGACGAGGAGGAAGGGGATCCTGCCGGCCGCCCGGTCTTCGACGATCATCCGTTCGGCGACCTCGGGGTCCATCCGCAGGCCCTCGTCGACGGGGACCAGGCGGACCTGGTCGGGTGACATGCCCGCGATGCGGGCGGCCTTGGCGACCGAGAGGTGGGTGTGCTCGGTGGTGTAGACGGTCGCGCGGTGGTGGTAGGGCGGGTCGCCGAGGATCTCCTGTCGGGCGGCGAGCAGGGCGGAGAGGGCTCCGGTGGAGGCCCCGGTGGTGACGAGGCCGCCGGCGGCGGCCGGCAGGCCGAACTGTCGGGCGAACCAGCGGATCACCCCGTGTTCCATGGCGACGAGGCCGGGTGCCATGGAGCTGGCGGCGGTGAAGCGGTTGACGGTGCAGGCGAGGAGTTCGGCCACGGCGGAGGTGAAGAGGCCGCCGCCGGGGAAGTAGGCGAAGGTGTTCGGGCCGGCGGTGTCGGCGGCCTGTTCGGCGGCGCCGCGGAAGGTGTCGAGCAGCCGGCCGAACTCCCCGGGCTGTTCGGCGGGCGGGGCCAGCAGGGCGGCGGTGTCGGCGTCGATGCCGTGGTCCGTGGCGGATCCGGCGCTGCTCAGGCCGTTGAGGGGCGCGGTGTCGAGCGAGCCGATGAAGTCGGTGACGAAGGAGGTCGCGGAGGCCATCATGGCGGCGATCTCGTCCTGGCGGGGCTCCAGCCCCGGGCGCAGCTCCGACACGGTCCTCACGCTCCCGTCACGGTCGTCGTGGCCGCGGCGCGGGCGGCGGGGTGGGTGTCCTCCAGGGGCGGCAGGGGGTAGGCGTAGACGCTGCCCGGGTACATGACGGGCCGTCGCCAGTCGGAGGGGTCGAGCGGGGCGAGGGTGTGGCGGTGGCGGCGGGAGGCGTCGATGGCGGCGGCGCGGGCGTCGGAGGAGCGGCCGCTGGACTCGGCGATCTGCTGGATGCGTTCGCTGCCGAAGTTGATGGGGGCGGCCTGGCTGAACTCCTGGGCGCTGACCTGGAGCCAGCCGTCGGTGTCCTCCTTGATGCCGTCGGCGAGGCGGCGTACGGCCTCGTCGTGGTCGGCGCCGGCGTCGCGGGCCTTCCAGTAGTCCAGGACCCGCCGGCCGTGTCCGATCATGCCGGTCATGGCGCCGCCGCTGGTCATGAAGTGGCCGTTGCCGAAGGAGTCGCCGGCGATGACGCCGTTGGCGGCGACCAGGGCGTCGGCCCCGGTGCGTTCGACCAGGCTGAACATCTTGGGCCCGTAGGTCATCTGAACCTTGCGCAGTTCGCTCTTGGGTATCTCCAGGATGTGCGAGGACTGCTCCAGGTAGAACTCGCGC
The DNA here is from genome assembly GCF_040650855.1 of Streptomyces sp. NPDC048606. Taxonomy (NCBI): domain Bacteria; kingdom Bacillati; phylum Actinomycetota; class Actinomycetes; order Kitasatosporales; family Streptomycetaceae; genus Streptomyces; species Streptomyces sp. NPDC048606. The sequence goes on from NZ_JBEZIB010000015.1 coordinate 82,003, forward strand.
AGCAGGTACTGGTAGCCGGCGTAGTACTCGGGCGACTCGTGGTCGGTGCCCTCGGGGATCAGGCCGGCCGCGATCGGGTCGAACTTCTTGAAGTCGGGGACCTGGACGAGGACCCAGCCGACGGCGGGGTCGCCCTCGTGGCCCACCGCGATCTGACGGGTCCAGTACTCGACGCCGTCCTCGTCGAACTCGGAGGCGACGCGGCGGCGCAGGCGGCCGTCGACGAGGACGTCCATCAGCCCGGCGAGGTAGTCGGCCTGGGCCACGACGGGGCCGCGGCCGTCGCCGTGGTCGACGAGGACGTCCTCCTGCTTGAAGCCGAGCTGGTCGGCGTCGTCGCTGCGGAAGCCCTGGGCGACCATGAACACCTTCGGGACGCCGAGGTCGATGACGTCGGTGCCCGGGGCGCGCACCCGGCGGAACTTGCCCTTGAAGTCGAGCTCGCGGACCGCCTCGATGCGTACGTTGCGCAGTCCGTCGCCGGCGTCCTGGAAGCCGGTGCCGTCGGTGAGGACGCGGTGCTGGCTGAAGAGGCGGACGCGGGGCCGGGCGACACCGGCCTGGAGGTCCTGGCGTTCGACGGCCTCCAGGTAGCGGCGCAGCAGGATCAGCACGTCGGCGGCGCGGGACTGGAAGGCGGAGGGGCCGTCGAGGACCTGGGTCATGGACTCGCCGAGGCGGTTCTCGTCGGGGCGGGTGGGCAGGGTGACCGGGTCGAGGACGGTGACGATGCGGTGGGGCCGGCCCTCCTTCCAGCGGTCGTCGATGAACTCCGCGTGCTGGACGGTGCCGGCGATGCGGGCCTCGGCGCCGACGTACGAGCCGAGGAAGCCGGTGACGACCTCGTCGGCGGCGACGGGTCCGGCGGGCAGGCCCGGCTGGTAGAGGCTGTCGGCGAGCCAGAGGATCTTGCCGTCCCCGCGTCGGGGCAGGCGGTCCTCGCCGTAGCGCTCCAGCATCATCCTGTCGATCAGTCCGAGGTGGTGGTAGAGCTCCTCGCGGATGTTCCAGTGGACTCCGAGGGAGGGGCCGCCGCGCAGTTCGACGCCGACGGCCCGCCGTCCCATGGCCACCGTCCAGAGCATGGCCATCATGTTGGTGCCGCCGAGGCCGAGGGCGAGGAAGTCGGGGTCGCGGACCCCGGTGAGGTCGTCGGCCAGCGCGTCGCGGTCGAAGCCGACGGCGGGGGCGTTCGGGGTCGTCTCGGTGCGGCTCATGTCGTGCTCCTCTTCGGGGTCGCGAGGGTGGTGTGGGCGGGCGGGACGCTCGTGGTGGTGTCGGGTGCCAGGGAGCGGGGGTCGGCCCCGCAGAGTCGGGCGAGGTGGGCGACGGCGGTGACGTCCCGCGGATCGGTGTCCGGGTGGGGGCACAGGATCCAGGGGCGGCCGGCGAACAGCGCGGGGTGCGGGGTGCGGGCGGTGGGACCGCGGCGTCCCGCCAGCGGATGTCCCGGTACGTGGCCCAGCAGGTCGCAGCCGCGCAGTGCGGCCTCGGACCGCACCGCCGGGGTGGTGCCGGCGGTGTCGGTGTAGACGTGGCCCAGGCCCCGGGCCTGGGCGGTGACCAGCGCGTCGACCGTGTCGTGCGGGTCGGTGGCGACGACGACCAGGTCGGCGGGCGGGTGGCGGTCGGTGAGCGGGGTGCCGGCCCCGAGCCGCACGGCGGCGGCCAGGGCGTCGGCGTCCGGGTCGTCGAGGGTGACCTCGACCCCGGCGCCGGCCAGGGCGAGCGCGATGGAGGTCCCGGTCACTGTGCAGCCGATGACGGTGACCCTCCTCGGGCCCGCTCCGGTCACGGCCGCCTCACTCCGCGGAGTCGGCGAACTGGCCGGGGCGGCGGCCCTCGCCGGCGGGTCCGCGGTAGGCCTGGGCGATGTCGAGCCAGGCCTCGGCGTCCTCGCCGGTGGCGGTGAGCGCGAGGTCGGCGCGGTGGCGGCGGCGGGTGACCAGGAGGGCGAAGTCGTGGGCGGGTCCGACGATCTTCTGGGCGGCGTCCTCGGGGCCGATGTTCCAGGGCTCGCCGGAGGGGCTGGTCAGTTCGAAGCGGAAGGGTTCGGCGGGGGCGGTCAGACCGCGGGCCTGGTAGCCGAAGTCGCGGGTGAGGAAGGCGAAGAAGGCGAGGTTGTACAGGCGGTCGGTGGGTTCGCGGCGGACGCCGAGGGCGTCGGCGACGTCCTGGCCGTGGGCGAAGAGTTCCATGATCCCGGCGCTGGCGAGGACGGCCGGCGGCAGCGGGTTGACCAGCCAGGGCACGACCTGTCCCTCGGGGACCGCGGCGAGGGCGGCGACGGAGGCCTCGCCCTCGGCCCGGAAGCGGGCGAGGAGTTCGGCCGGCGGGAGGGTGTTGAACCGCGCGAGGGCGGCGTTGACGGCCCCGTTGAAGTCGCCGGCGGCGGAGGCGGCGATGGCCTTGAAGGTCTCGGGCTCGGCGGCGGCGGTCCGGGCGAGGGTGAAGATGAAGGTCAGGTGGGCGATCTGGTCCGCGACGCTCCAGCCGGGGGCGGGGGTCGGGGTCCGCCAGGCGGCCTCGTCGATGCCGGCGACGAGGGAGGCGACCTCGTCGATGTCGGCGGACAGGTCCTTGAGTACGTCGTTCAGGGCGCTCATGTCGGGTCTCCTCGATGCGGTCGTGCGGGCGGTGGTGTGGTGGGTCGCGTGGTGGGTTGCGTGAAAGGACTTACCGGGCGCGGGCGGCGGGTGGTCGGTCCCGTGAAGCAACCCACCGGGCGGGGGGGCGGGTCCCGTGAAGCAACCCACCGGGCGTGCGGGGCGGCGGGGGTCGGGGCGCGGGCGCGCTCACGCCGCCCGGCCGGCCAGTGACCGGGTGCCGTCCTGGTAGGGCTCCAGGGCCCGGGCCAGGGCGGCCGGGATCAGGGAGGGGACGGTGTCGGTGTTGGGGCCGCGCATGCAGGCGATCCGCTGCCGGCCGCGGGCGATGAGGGTCTCGACCCCGTCCTCGCCCAGCTTCACGTAGTCGAAGGTGAACTCCAGCTGGGTCTGGCCCTGCTCGGCCAGTCGCATCCGGATGGACAACTCGTCGAAGGCGGTGATCTCGGCGAAGAACTCGCAGTCGACCTTCAGGGTGAACAGCTTGAGGTCGTCCTGGACCTCGGCGAGGACGGCCGGGGCCTTCTGCTTGAGGAACAACTCCCGGCAACGGCCCTGCCAGCGCAGGTAGTTGACGTAGTAGACGTTGCCCACGAGGTTGGTCTCCTCGAAGCCGACCGTGTGCCGGTACTCGAAGTATCCGCTCATGTCTCTCCCTCCGTCGGATGCGTGCGGCATCACGGTTCGTTGAAGCAACCCACTCGGGGTGCGGACCGTCCGCGGCCGAGGGGGCCGCGGACGGGTGTCCGTCAGGAACGTGCGAGGGTGGGCAGCAGGGGCAGGACGTTCCTGCGACCGCTGCGGGATCCACCGGGGGCCGGCGCCCCGTAGGTGACCGACACGCCCCGCGCCTGGGCGGCGCGGACGATGCCGGGCACGGCGCGCTCGGCGAGCGCGGCGATGGTCATGGCCGGGTTGACGGTCAGCGCGCCGGGAACGGCGGAACCGTCGGTGACGAAGATGCCCGGGTGGCCGCGCAGCTCGTTGGTGTCGTCGAGCGCGGACGTCTCGGGGTCGTCGCCCATGCGGACCGAGGACAGCGGGTGGACGGTGTAGGCGCCCACCAGGTCGTTGGTCCACGGCATCACCTTGGCGAGGCCGTCCTTCTCCAGGATCTCCTTGACCTCGGCGTCGGACTTGTCCCAGGCGCCCAGGGTGTTCGCGGTGGGGTCGTAGCGCAGGTTGCCGCGGCCCAGCATCTGCTGGGATATGCGGTGCGCGTTGCCGGTGGCGGGAGGGGGTCCGAAGACGCCCTCGTTGTCGTCCTCGATCATCGTGAAGATGGTCAGCCAGGACGTCCAGCGCTTGAGGATCTCCTTCTTCTCGGGGCCGAACCAGGTGGGTCCGACGGCGTCGGGCACCTGGGCGAGGATGGTGCCCAGGCCGGGCGGGAAGTACAGCTGTTCCAGCGAGTAGCGCGAGTACTCGGGCAGGGAGGCGTCGAGCCGGTCCCAGCTGGCCACGGTCGGGCCCTTGCCGATCTGGTTGGCGGCGTAGGCCAGGCCGTCGCCGCGGTCGAGCCCCAGCAGTTCGGCGGCCTTCGCCTCGTCGATGATCGCGGTGTTGAGCCGTTCGCCGTTGCCGGAGAAGTAGCGGCCGACCGCTCTCGGCATGGTGCCGAGGTGGTCCTCGCTGCGCTGGAGGATGACGGGGGTGGCGCCGGCGCCCGCCGCGACGACCACGATCTTCGCCTCGATGGCGCCGGAGCCGACGTGGACGCGGTAGTCCTCGTCGTCCACGACCTCGTAGTGGACGCGGTAGTCGCCGTCGGAGGTGCGGGCGATGTACTGGACCTCGTGCAGGGGGCGGATCTCGGCGCCGTGGGCGAGGGCCGCGGGCAGGTAGTTCACCAGCAGCGACTGCTTCGCCTCGAAGCGGCAACCGGCCATCATCCAGTTGCAGTTGACGCACTTGGTGTTGTCGATGGCGACGGCGAGCGGGTTGGCGGTGCGGCCGGCGCGGTCGCAGGCCGCGGCCCACAGGCCGCCGGCGTAGCTGACGTCCTCCCAGGTCTGCCGGGTGACGGACAACGACTCCTCGACGCGGTCGTACCAGGGGTCGAGGGTGGCGCGGCTGACGGAGCCCGGCCACATGCGGCGGCCGATGGAGCCGTGGCGGTCGAAGACGAAGCGGGGGGCGCGGGGCATCGCCGCGAAGTAGACGACGCTGCCGCCGCCCACGCAGTTGCCGCCCAGGACGCTCATCCCGTCGCCGACCGTGAAGTCGAAGGCCCGGGTGTAGGAGGAACCGAGCTTGTAGTCGTGTTCGAAGTCGTCGCTCTTGAGCCAGGGCCCGCGCTCCAGGACGGTGACCTTCGCGCCGCCGGCCGCCAAGTGGTAGGCGGCGATGGCGCCGCCGAAACCGCTCCCGATGACCAGCACGTCGGTACGTTCGGCCGTCGAGCTCATGCGGGACTCCCGGTGGACGTGGTGTCGGGGTGCAGGCGGGCGAGCGGGCGGCCGTAGCCGAACTCCTTGAAGCGCCACAGGCCGTCGGCGTCGGGGTGGCTCAGGCCCATGGCGGCGAGGCCGGGGTGGCCCGCCGCCAGTGCCTCGGCGGTGTGCAGGTGCGCGGCGGAGTCGAAGGCCATGTTGCAGAAGAGCGAGAGCAGGACCCAGAACTCCTTCTCCGGGTGGCCCGGCCGCGTCAGTCGCAGGACCAGTTCGGCCCGGTCGGGGTAGGCGAGGGCCACGAAGGGGGGTACGTCCCGGTCGAGGGTCAGGCCGCGCTCGGCGGCGTACTCCTCGGCGTGGGCGTTGGCGAGCCGGGCCAGGTCGTCGAGACCGTCGTGGATCCCGGTCGCGTCCCAGCTCAGCAGTTCCAGGGCCCCGGCCTGGACGGCGCCGCCGCCGGTGGCGACGCCGGCGATGGCCCGGTCTCCGGCCCACCGCTTCTGTCCGGGGACGATCGTGTCCGCATAAGCCTCCAGGGTGATCGTCGTCGTGTGCTTCTCGCCGCCAGGCGCCACACGTCCCTCGTCCTGTCCCATCTCAGCCTCCCGTCGTTTCTTCCGGAGCGGGGCGCCTTGCGGCATGGCAGAAAGCTAGGCGCGGTATCCGCGTTCAGGCAACGGAAGTCCGTTCGGGCGGGCCGCCGACCTTCCCAAGTCGTCGCGAGAAGTGGGTGGACTGCCCAGAGTCGCGGCGTCGGGAACGGCCGGGTCCGCGCCCGCTCTTTTCGGCCCTTAGGCTGCTGGCCGGGATGCATTCCTCGCCGCCTGCGACGGCCCTTCCACGAAGGGAACGGGCATGCGAAAGGGCTTCGGGTCTCCTCCCTGGGGGAATTGTGGGTAGCTCCGACCGCTCCGCGACGACACCGACGGATTCCGGCCGCCTCGTGCGGATCGATTCACTCGTGGCCGCCGATTCACCCCGGGTGAACGGCACGGACGAGATTCACGTGAGGCGGCTCGCGGAGATCGTCGCGCAATTGCCCCCGGTGCTCGTGCACCGGCCGACGATGCGGGTCGTCGACGGCACGCACCGCATAGAGGCGGCGCGGATGATGGGCCTCGACTCCGTGGAGGTCCGCTTCTTCGACGGCCCCGAGGAGGAGGTGTTCCTGCGCTCGGTCGCGGCGAACATCGCCCACGGGCTTCCGCTGTCGCTGGCCGACCGCAAGGCCGCCGCGCTGCGCGTCCTGGCCTCGCGGCCGCACCTGTCGGACCGGACCGTCGCCGGCCACACCGGCCTCGACGCGAAGACGGTGGCCTCCGTGCGGCGGTGTTCAGCCGTGGGTCTTCCCGCACTGAACGCCCGTACCGGCGCCGACGGCCGCGTGCACCCGCTGGACCGCACGGCCGAACGACTGCACGCCGCCGAGCTGATGACGAAGGACCCCGACCTGCCGTTACGGGCCGTGGTGCGGGAGACCGGCCTCTCGCTGGGCACCGCCCACGACGTGCGCCGGCGGCTGCGGCTGGGCGAGGACCCGGTCCCCGCGGGCCGCCAGGGCGCCGGCCCCGGCAGGTCCCGTACGCCCCCCTCCGCCGGCTCCCCCGACCCCGCTCCCCCGACCGGCCCCACCCCCCTGCCGGCGCCCGCGGTCGCCGGGGCGCCGAGCCCGCGACGGCGGGAGGCCGACGAGCGCGACCGTCGGCGCCGGCCCCTGGACACCCTGCGCGGGCTCGCGGGCGACCCCTCCCTGCGGCAGTCGGAGTCGGGCCGGGACTTCATCCGCTGGATGCACACCCACTTCGTCCTGGACGAGGCGTGGCGCAAGCGCGTGGACGCGATACCGCCCCACTGCAACGAGGCGGTCGCGGAAATGGCCCGGCACTGCTCGGAATCCTGGCTGCGTTTCGCCGAGGACCTGACGGCCCGGCGGATTTCCCACCACACCGTCCACTTCCTCGATCTGAGTGCGACTCAGGCAACTCGGCATTGACACCCATCGACGACGGGGAGACACGGTGACCACGACCACCATCGAGCACGCTGTCCGCCGAGTGATCCACTACATGCACGTCAATCTCAGTCAGGACCTGACGATCGACGACATGGCCCGTACCGCGATGTTCAGCAAATTCCATTTCACGCGCTTCTTCAGAGAGGTCACCGGTACTTCTCCGGGACGTTTCCTTTCCGCGCTGCGCATTCAGGAGGCGAAAAGGCTCCTCATCCACACGGAATTCAGCGTGGCGGACATCGGGAGCCAGGTCGGATACAGCAGCATCGGCACCTTCAGCTCGCGCTTCAAGGCCTGTGTCGGCCTCTCCCCCAGCGCCTACCGCGAGCGCGGCGGGGTCCTGACGAAGATGCCGCAGCCGGCCGACCGGCAGGCCCCGATCGCCCAGCGCCTGACCCTGCGCGGCCGGGTCGTCGCCGAGCGGCCGGCCGCCGAGGGCCCCGTCTTCGTCGGGCTGTTCCCCAGCCGCGTCCCCCAGGGCCGGCCGGTGCGCTGGGCCGCGCTCAGCCGGCCGGGCGCCTTCGAGCTGCGTGACGTGCCCAACGGCACCTGGCACCTGCTGGTGCACACCCTCCAGTACCCGCACGAGGGCTCCCCGGTCGGGGCGACGGAGCCCGCCGTGCTGTCGGTGGGCCGCTACGGGCCCGTCACCGTCCACCCGGGGGCGCTGCTGCTGCCGGCCGAGGTGGTGCTGCGGCCGGTGGACGTCCTGGACCCGCCGGTGCTGCTGGCGCGGCTGGACGCGCACCTGATGGAGAGCCCGCGCGAGGAGCGGGTGGCGTACTGAGGAACGGCGAAAGGGGCCGGCCGCGGGAGTCTCCCCGCGGCCGGCCCCTTCCTCGTGCGCGCGCGCCCGGTCAGGGCGCCGGGTGCACCGTCATCGGCAGTCCACCGCGCATCCGCAGCGACAGCATGGCCTCGGGCGTCGCCGGGTGTCCGGGCAGGCTGCGCAGTTCCAGGTCCCGGGTGAGCAGGGCGGTGACGAACACCGCCTCCATCATCCCGAGGTTGCTGCCGACGCAGAACCGCGGTCCGGCGCCGAAGGGCAGGTAGGCGTAGCGCGGCCGGCCGGCGACCCGCGCCGGTTCGAAGCGGTCGGGGTCGAAGCGCTCGGGGTCCTCCCACAGCGCCGGGTTGCGGTGCAGGATGTACGGGCAGATCAGCACGTCGGCCTTGGCGGAGACGGTGTACCCGCCGACGTCGTCGCGCTTCTGGGCGACGCGCGGCAGCACCCACACCGGGGGGTAGAGGCGCATGGCCTCCTGGACGACGCGGGTGGTGTACGTCAGCCCGTGCAGGTCCTCGGCGCCCGGGGTCCGTTCGCCGAGCACGCGCCGGGCCTCCTCCCGGACCCGTTCGCGCACCTGCGGGTGGCGCTCCAGCAGGCGCAGGGTCCAGCCGAGGGTGGAGGCGGTCGTCTCGTGGCCGGCGAGGAGCAGGGTGACCAGTTCCTCCTGGAGCCGGCGGCGGGCGAGGGCCCGGTCCGGCATGCCGCGGGCGGCGACGATCATCCGGGCGAGGGCGTCGTCGGCGGGCGCTCCCGCGGCGAGCCGCGAGGCCCGGTCGGCGACCAGCAGGTCCACCACCCGGTGCAGTTCCCGCCGCCCCCTGCGGAAGCGCAACTGGCCGGGCAGGGGGAGCCACTTGGGCACCAGGCCCTGGGTGACCATCTCGAACATGGCCTGGTCCTGGACGTCCTCGAAGGCGTGGGCCACCGAGTCGTGGCCGTCGAGGCCGGTGTCGAGCAGGGTGCGTCCGAGGACGCCCAGGGTCAGGCCGGTGACCTCGTGCAGGACGTCGACGGGGCCGGCGCCCTCGCGGGTGCGCAGTTGCGCGACGAGTTTGGCGGCCTCCTCGGCGACGGCGTCCGCCTGGGCGGTGATGCGGGCCGGTTTGAAGGCGGGCTGCACGTTGCGGCGCTGGGTGCGCCAGATCGCGCCGTCGCTGGTCAGGAGGCCGTCGCCGAGGACCCGGCGGGCCTGCACCAGGCCGATGCCCTTGTGGTAGTTGTCGCTGTTGTCGGCGAGCACGTGCCGGGCGTAGTCGGGCCGGTTGAAGATGTAGAGCTTCTTGGGGCCCATCGACACCCGGACCGCGTCACCGAGGGCCGCCGCGTCCCGCATGAGGCCGAGCCGGTCCACCGCGAGCTTCTTGAGCAGGCCGGGCAGCGCCGTCAGGGGCGGTCCGGGCGGGTTGACGCTCATGCCACCCTGCCTCCTTCTCGTTCTTCGTCGCGGGTGTCGGCCGGGCAGCCGAAGCGGCCCTCGTGGAAGAGCAGCGCGCCGGTCCCGGCGGTGCGGGAGGCGGTCAGCAGCCGACCGAGGAAGATCGTGTGGTCCCCGGCGTCGTGGGCGCGCCACTTCTCGCACTCGAAGTGGGCGGTCGCCCCGGTGATCAGGGGGGCGTCGCAGGCACGGCCGGGCCGGCAGTCGACCGTGTCGAACTGGCCGGCGCCGACGGGCCGGGAGTGGTCGGCGAAGTGCCGGGCGACGGCCTCCTGGCCGTCGCCGAGGATCGAGACGCCGAAGGTCGCCGACCGCTCCAGGCTGCGGTGCATGTCGGCGTCCTTGTCGACGCAGACCAGCAGCAGGGGCGGGTCCAGGGAGACGGAGGTGAAGGAGTTGGCGGTCATCCCGCGGGGGACGTCGCCGCCGACGGTCACGATCGTGACCCCGGTGGCGAACGTCCCGAAGGCGCCGCGCAGTTGACGCCGGTCGTCGAGGTCGACGAGCCGGTCGGCCGCGGCGGTCGTCGCCGCGAGCGGGCTCACGGGGCGCTCCCGGCGAGCGGCGCGACCAGCCGTCGCGCGCCCGCCTCGGCGCACGGCTCCCCGTCCGGCTCCCCCGGCGGGGCCTCGGAGGCGGCCTCGGCGGGGTCCTGGGCCGGCCGGCGACAGTGCTCCAGGGCCCGTGCGAGCGAGGCGGGGATGAGGGTGGGCACGGCCTCGCCGGGGCGTCCGCTCATGCACGCGATCCGCTGCCTGCCGCGCGCCGTCAGCGTCGAGGTGCCGTCCTCGTCCGTCCTGATGTGGTCGAAGGCGAGTTCGAGGCCGGTGTGGCCGACCTCGGCCCAGGCGAGCCGGATCCGGATCTCGTCCCGGGCCGCGACGGGGGCGAGGAGCTCGCACTCCACCTGCTGGGTGAACAGGCGCGGCCCGTCGGGTTCCTCGCCGAGGACGTCGGGGGCGCGCTCGCGCAGGAACAGTTCCTGGCAGCGGGCCTGCCAGCGGGTGAAGGTGACGTGGTCGACCCGCCCGCACAGGTCGGTCTCCGCGAAGGCCACCGTGTGCCGGTACTCGAAGCGGGCGTCGTCCGGCGCGTCGTGCCCGGTGTCGGTCATGACCGGTCGCCTCCTGTCGTCGGGGCGCCGCCGGTCAGGACGGCGAACACGCCGGAGCTCAGGGCCCCCACCCGTACGCCGACGGCGGCGGGCGCGGTGTCCGTGCCGGACAGGGCCGCGGCGGGCGCGGGCGGGCCGGCGGTGCGCCGGACGGGCCGGCGGACCGTGGTGGTGAAGGTGGCGATGCGCGCGGCCCCGGAGGTGAACACGACCCAGTGGGGCTTGGTCGCGGGGGCCAGGGTGAGCGGGGCGTCCGAGGCCGCGCCCGCCTTGCGCAGGCACTCGACGGCGCTCCACACGCGGGTTGCGGCGGTGTCGGCGCTCTCGCCGGTCTCCTTGGCGACGAGTTCGGCGAGCGGGGCGTGGGCTCCGAGCAGGCCCTGCCATTCCTCGCGGGTGCGTCCGGTCACCGCCTCGACGTCGCAGGCCACGGAGGTGTCGGAGCCTTCGGCGGCGGCGACGCCGAGGGTGAGGCCGAGGCCGTGCGCGGCGGAGATCGACCGGCCGTCGGCGAGTTCGGGTCGGCCGTCGGGCCGGTGGAGGACGTCCACGGGCGCGGCGACGGCGCGGCGGATGGCGGCGGTGGTGCCCGCGCGGCGTTCGGCGGGCTGCCCGTCGGGGGTGGTCGCGTCGGGTTCGACGGCTACGGAGATCCGTGCGGAGAGCACTTCCTCTAGGGCCCTTTCCAGGTAGGAGCCGAGCAGGGGGGCCACCCACGGTCCCTGGCCGTCCGTCTTGCGCACGGCGTGGAGGGTGAGGCCTTCCCAGCGTTCGACGACGGTTCCGTCGGGGGTGCGTACGGCGATGTCGTAGACGTAGGTGTCGCCGTCGCGGGAGCGTTCGGTGGCGCAGTAGCGCAGTTCCGCGGGGACCTCGGTGCCGGCGCCCAGCAGGTGGAGCCGGTCGATGCCCGAGGGGAGCAGCGTGGCGTCGGGGACGCACACCTGGTTGCCGTGCATGAGGGCGTCGCGCATGCCCGGGTCGGCCAGCAGCAGCCGGCCGGGCAGGAACCCGGCGAACCAGTTGCCGCGGGGGTCGACGGCGACGTCGGCGTCGACGTGGCGGGCGGCGGCGCGGTGGAAGCGGCGCAGCCGCTGGAAGCGGGGGCCCTGGAAGAGGACTCCGCCGTACAGGTCGGCGGCGGGGTCGAGGGGGGCCTGCGGTACGCCCTCGGCGACCTGGTCGGGAGCGCCGTCGGGGGCGGTGGCGCCCGAGTAGAGGAGGCGGGCGCGGAAGTGTTCGGCGGTGAAGCCGGTCTCCTCCGCGTGGATGGCGACGTCGACGGTGTCGGCGGCGGTGACGGCGGCGGCGATGCGGATCCGGTTGGCGCCGTTGGGCGGGACGAGGATGGGCCGCAGGAAGCGGGCGTTCTCGATGACGGGGACGTCCTCGCGGCCGATGGCGGCGCCGGCCACCTGGACCATGGCCTCCATGCCGAGGACGGCGGGCAGGAGGAGGTTGCCGTCGAGGTGGTGGTCGGCGAGGTAGAGGTCGGTGCCGGAGTTGAGTTCGACCTCGGTGACGAGTTCCACGCCGTGGTAGCGCACCAGCGGGGTGCCGGTGAAGCGCAGCAGCGGCAGCGGCGGCAGTTCGCGGCGTACGGTCTCGATGCCCTCGGTGCGTCCGCTGATGACGCTGACGACGGGGGCGTCGGGGTCGGTGACCAGGCGCAGCAGGATCTCGATGCCCTGGTCGGGGGTGACGGGGGTGATGCCGTCGCGGGTCAGGGACTCGACGACGGCCAGCTTCTCGCCCATGCCGACGCCGGACCACACGGACCACTCCAGGCACAGGGTCCGGCAGTGGGGCAGGTCGCGGGCGATCTGTTCGGTGGCGGCGGCCAGCCATTCGTTGGCGGTGGCGTAGTGGGCCTCGCCGCGCAGGCCGGCCCGGCCGATGATGCTGCCGAGGGTGACGATCAGCTTGAGCGCGCCCTGGTCGACGGCGCCGAGCACGTGGTGCAGTCCGTCGACCTTCGGGGCGAAGGTGCGCCGGAAGTCCTCGGGGGTCAAGGCGGTGACGGGGGCGGGTTCGTTGCGTCCGGCGCCGTGCAGGACGGCGGTGACGGGGCCGAGTTCGCCGGTGAGCTCGGCCACGGCCGCGGCGACCCGCGCGGGGTCGGTGACGTCGGCGCGGGCGTAGGCGACGGTGATCCCGCCGTCGCGCATGCGGCGCAGGTTGGCGGCGACGTCCTGGTCCTCGGCGGGGTCGGAGCGGCCGAGCAGGGCCAGGCGGGCTCCGGTCTCCTTGGCGAGGGCGAGGGCGCACTCGGCGGTGATGCCCTTGGCGCCGCCGGTGACGAGGAGCACGTCGCCGGAGTCCAGGACCTGTTCGACGCGGGTGCCCGCGTGGGGCAGCACGCTCAGGGTCGGAACGCGGCGGGTGCCGTCGGCGTCGTAGTGGACCTCGGTGAAGGAGGCGGTGGCGGCGACCTCGGCGAGGACGCGGGCGACGCTCTCCTCGGCGGCGGGCGTGTGGACGACGGTGGTCCGCAGGTGCGGGGCCTCCAGGTGCAGGCTCTTGGCGAGGCCCGCGGCGCCGGCGCCGTCCTGGACGAGGACGAAGCGGCGCGAGCGGTCCCCGGCGAGCGCGGACTTGGCCGCGGTCAGGGCCTGTTCGAGGGCTTCGGGCGGGCAGGGGGACGGCAGCCAGACCAGTACGCCGGCCCCGGCCCCGGAGCCCTCCAGTTCCCGCCGGAGCGTCTGCGCGTACGGGTGTCCCTGCGGGGCGTACAGCTCCCAGGCGCCGTCGGTCCGGTCCGGCGGGGGCGTGTGCGCGGGCAGCGGTACGGGTTCCAGGGCGACGGCGAAGGGCCGGGCCCAGGGTGCGGCTCCGGTGACGAGGGCGGTGGGGCCGGCGGTCCCGGAGCCGGCGGTGTCGGCGAGGGTCTCCAGGGCCTCGGCGAGTTGGACGAGGGTGGCGGTGGCGAAGTTGGTGGGGACGTGGGCGGCGGCGATGCCGAGCCGGCCGGCGGCCTGGTTGACGAGCTGGCCGACGGTGATGGAGCTCATGTGGAGTTCGTCGATGAGGCTGATGTCGTCCCCGACGAGCTCGGGCGGCAGTTCGGCGCGTTCGGCGACCAGGGCGCGCAGCACTTCGAGGGCCGATCCGCCGCCGTCCGCCCCTTCCCCGCCGGTGGCGGCCCGGTCGGGGCTCGCGGTGTCCGCGTCGTCCTCGGTCGGGGCGCCCGCGCGGGCGCGGCCGGCGGGCAGGGTGATCTCGGGGGCCTGTTCGCAGGGGCTCGACAGGAAGTCGAACGTGGCGCCGATCTCCAGCGGCCGGGTGAGCCGGTCGTTGAAGAGGCGTTCGTGGATCAGCGGGACGCCGGCGACGTAGGCGGCGCCCACGACCTGGAGCAGCGGCTTCAGGGACTCGGCGTCGGTGTCGAGGGCGAGGGCGGGTACGTCCACGCCGGCGGCGGTGAGCGCGCTCAGCACCCGGCCGGGGCCGACCTCGACGAACAGGTCGACGTCGGCGGCGGCGGCCTTGACGGCCTGGGCGAACAGCACGGGGTCGGTGATCTGCCGGTGGAGCAGCTTGGGCAGGTCGCTGTCGGCGAGGAGGTCCTCTCCGGTGACGGTGGAGACGATCCGCCGGTCGACGGGGCCGAAGGGCACGCCGGTGAGCCACTCCCCGAAGGCGTCGGCCGCCGGGGCGACCAGCGGCGAGTGGAAGGCGTGCGAGACGGCGAGGCGGGTGCAGGTGACGCCGGCCGCCTCGGCGCGCCCGGCGACGGCCTCGATGGCGTCGACGGGACCGGCGAGGACGGTCTGGCCGGGGCTGTTGAAGCCGGCGACGACGACGGGCAGCCCCTCGGCGAGGGAGGTGGCGGTGTCGGGGGCGGCGGCGAGCGAGGCCATGGTGCCGGAGGCGCTGTGCTCGGCCATGGTGCGGCCGCGGACCCGGGCCACCTCCAGCAGGGTGGGGGCGTCGAGGGCGCCCGCCCAGTGCAGGGCGGAGAGTTCGCCGAGGCTGTGTCCGACGGCGACGTCGGCCTCGATGCCGAGGGAGTCGAGGACGCGCAGGCCGGCCGTGGAGCCGGTGACGATGCGCGGCTGGGCGACGCCGGTGGCGACCATGTCGCCGTCGGTCGGCAGCGCCGCCCGGTCGTAGACCTCGGCGGCCTCGGTGAAGCGGCGGCGCAGGGCGCCCCCGCCGGTGCCGCGGCCGGAGCCCTGTCCGGGGAAGAGGAACCCGACGCGGGGGGCTTCGGTGGTCTTCCCGAGGAAGGCGCGGCCGTCGCCCGCGGGCAGGCCGGTCGCCCCTTCGTCGAGGGCCTCGGCGATGCGGGCGAGGCGCAGTTCGGCGTCCTCGGGCGAGGTGACGACCACGGCCGCGCGGTGGGGCAGTTCGCGCAGTTCGCGCTGGAGGGTGGCGGCGAGGTCGGCGAGCTGGGCGTAGGACAGGCCCGCCGCGAACGCGCCGACCTCCGCGACGCGGGCGCGCAGCGCCTCGGGGGATTCGCCGTCCAGCAGGAGCAGTTCGGCGTCCTGGAGGGAGCTCGCGAGGACGGTGGAGCGGCGGCTGGGGGCGGTGCGCCGTCGGGGCGGGGTCTTGTCGAGGACGACGTGGGTGTTGATGCCGCCGAAGCCCATGGCGGTGACGGCGGCGCGCAGCGGCGCCCCTTCGGGCCAGGCCTCGGCCTTGCGCAGGACGCGCAGGGTGGCGCCGTCGCCGGTGAGGAGGTCGTGGGGGTCGACGCAGCCGATGGCGGGCGGCAGGACGCCGGCGTCGACGGCCAGGGTGGCCTTGATGAGGCCGGCGATGCCGGCGGCGGCCTTGGCGTGGCCGATCATGCCCTTGATGGAGCTGATGGCGGCGCGCGGGGCGGTGGGGTCGGCGTCGGCGCGGGCGCCGGTGATGGCCCGCAGTTCGGTGGCGTCGCCGACGGCGGTTCCGGTGCCGTGGCCCTCGAAGAGGGGGACGGTCTCGACGCCGAAGCCGGCGCGCTCGTAGGCCCGGCTCATGGCGAGCCGGTAGCCGCTGACCTCGGGGCGGGTGATGCCGCCCTGGCCGTCGGAGGCGATGCCCCAACCGGCGACGGTGGCGTAGATCCGGCGGCCCTGGGCGAGGGCGTCCTCCTCGCGCATCAGGACGACCATGCCGCAGCCCTCGCCCGGCCAGAAGCCGTTGGAGCCGCGGTCGTAGAGCCGCATCTCCTTGCGGGCCAGGGCGCCGGTCTTGGCGAACCCGATGATCTCGAAGGGGTCGATGGACAGGTCGACGCCGCCGGCGACGACGACGTCGAGGTCTCCGCCGACGAGGGATCCGGCGGCGGTGGTGACCGACAGGAGCGAGGAGGAGCAGGCGCCGTCGACGGTGTAGCCGCCGCCGTTGAGGTCGAAGTGGTTGCAGATGCGGCCGGCGATGGTGTTGGAGAGGCCGCCGGCGAGGGTGTCCTCGTCGATGGCGGGGAAGGGCCGCTTGTAGGCGTCCTCGACCCCGTCGAGGAAGTCGGCGAGGCGCTCGTCCTGCCAGTCCTGGTCCTTGAGGGCGGCGGCGAGGACGCGGCGTACGTAGGGCCAGCGCAGCCGCATCACGTTGGCGCGGGAGAACTCGCCGGTGAGGGTGTTGCCGACGACGACGCCGGTGCGCGGCCGGGGCAGCCCCTCGCCGGCCGGGAAGCCGGCGTCGGCGAGGGCGGAGGTGGCGGTGTCCAGGGCGAGCCAGTGCGTGAGGTCGGTGGAGCGGTAGGTGCTGCCGGCGATGCGGTGGGCGACGCGGTCGAAGGAGTAGCCGTCGATGACCGCGGCGTTGCGGGCGTAGAAGCGGTCGGGGACGGTGGGGTCGGGGTCGTAGTAGTCGTCGAGGTTCATGCGGACGGCGGGCAGCCGGCGGAAGGCCCGGCGTCCGGCGATCGCGTTCTCCCACAGTTCCCGGTGGTTGGTGGCATCGGGGTAGCGGGCCGCCATGCCGACGATGGCGATCCTGGTCATACGGTGACCTCCTTCTTCTCCCTGGCCGCCCGCATGGAGGCGCACTTGCCGTGCTGGCAGGTCCCCGCCGTGCAGGCGTCGACGGGGGCCGGGGCGGCCACGGCCACGGCGGCGGCGGGTGCGGGGGCCGCGGCGAGGGCCGGGGCGGGGTTCGGGGCGGAGCTGAGGGCGGACGCCGGGGCCGGGGCGGCGGTGGGCAGGACGGTCAGGCCGGCGGTGGGGGCCGTCGGGGCCTGCTTGGCCTGCGCGGCGCGCTGCTTGTCCAGGTAGTGCAGCAGCCACAGGTAGCCGCCGCGGATCAGGCAGACCAGGGCGGTGGCGAAGAAGATGCCGTAGGCGATGCCGAGGCCGGTCAGCAGCCCGTACATGGCGGCGACGCCGGCGCCGAAGGCGATCTGGGAGGAGCGCTTCGACGGGGAGGTGCCGGGGTCGGTGATCATGTAGTTGGTGAACAGCACGAAGGCGGTGCCGGTCATCATGCCGAGCGCCGACGGGATCGAGGTGTCCAGCAGCAGGCCGCGGACGACGGCCTGGACCGCGAAGCCGCCGACCCAGGCCATGATGAGCCACATGCGGTTGGTCAGCTTGGCGTTGAGCAGGGTGCCGAGGGTGATGATGATCGCGGGCAGGACCCAGTCGGCCGGGCCGTAGAGGTACTCGGTGAAGTGGTACGGCGGCGCGATGCTGGCCCAGGGGAACAGCAGCAGGATGATCGTGATGCCGAAGTTCGACGGGTTCATGTAGTGCCGCATGCGTCCCTTGAGGGGGGAGCGAAGGACCCACTTGGTGGCCACGGCGACGACGACCCCGAAGACCAGCACCCAGATGCGGTCGTTGACGTAGGTCAGCATGTTCACGGCGAGGGAGGTGATGTGGGCCGGGAGGAGGAACTCCACGAGGCCCTTCTTGCCGCCGCCCGCGTAGCGCGGGGCGCGGCCCTCGGCGCGGGCGCCGATCGCCTCCAGGACGATCTCGGTGGTGTAGCCGGTGGCGAGGGCGATGAACGGCCACAGCCAGGCCTGTTCGAAGCCGAGGACCGTGTAGCCGAGGATGTTGAGGACGGAGATGGATATGGCGAACCGGCGGAGCGCGGTGATCGTCTTCAGGTCGTGGCGCGGGGGCGTCTGTGGTTGCGTGGTGGACACGGTCATTTCTCCTTGGCCTCGGCGCCGAGCTGGATCGAGTGCCAGCCGGGGGTCAGCTGAAGATCCTGTTTGCGTACCTGACCGGTGCGGTCGCGCCAGGTGAGGTGGACCGTGTTCGGGCCGGTGGCGGAGCCGAGGCCGAGCTGCACCTCGTGGCTGCGCTTGCCGGAGTGGCCGCTGCCGCCGTCGACGCGTCCGATGAGGGTCTTGCCGCCCGGTCCCTTGGTGCTGACCTGGGCCCCGATGGCGGGCGAGCCGTTCTCGTCGGTGAGGCGCAGGCCGAGGAAGGCGTTGCCGGCGTCGCTCATGTTGCAGTAGAAGACGGGGGCGTCCCACTGGCGGGCGACGACGAGGTCGAGGCGGCCGTCGCCGTCGGCGTCGCCGGTGGCCATGCCGCGGGTCGGGACGGGGACGCCGAGGCCGAGCGGCTTGGACAGGTTGCTGTAGGAGCCGTCCTTGTTCTTGGCGAAGAAGCGCAGGAACTGGTCGCCGGCGAGGTCGTCGCCCTCTTCGACGTTGGGCCAGAAGTAGGGGTGCTTGACGAGCGCGTCGTTGGCGGTGGCCAGCTCCTGGAGCTGGGGCCAGCGGTTGCGCTTGCCCTTGACGAAGCCGGTGGCCTGGGTGATCTCCTGCGTGCCGTCGTTGTCGAAGTCGCCGGTCTTCACGTCCCAGCCCCAGCCGGACCAGGCGAGGTTCAGCGGTGCGCTGCGGTCCACGAAGGGGGCTTCGCCGGAGGTGAAGCGGGTCTTCAGGTCGGCCTTGTCCCGGGCGGTGTTGATGAAGGCGAAGTTGGATTCCTGGATGCCGAAGGAGGTGGTGATGTTGGAGACGAAGGCGTCGTAGAGGCCGTCGCCGTCGAGGTCGGCGAAGTCGACGCCCATGCCCTTGAAGGAGCTGCGGCCCAGTTCCTTGGACTTGGGGGTCATGGCGGTGTGGGTGGCCTTGACCTGCGCGAACTCGATCTTCCCGGGGCGGGACTTGTTGTAGAGCAGGGCGGAGGTGCCGAAGTCGTGCGCCAGGTACATCTCGGGCTTGAGGTCGCCGTCGAGGTCGGTGGCGGAGACGCCGAGGGTCCAGCCCTTGGAGATGCCCTCGGGCAGGACGCCGGGCTCCTCCTCGAAGCCGCCCGGGGTCCAGCGGAAGAAGTGGCCGCCGCCGCCGTTCTGGGCGTGCGACAGGGAGTCGTTCATGGTGACGCCGCCGTCGACGGTGTCGTCGAGGACCGGGCTGTCGGGGAAGTAGTTCCCGATGTAGATGTCCTGGTGGCCGTCGCCGTCGAAGTCCGCGACGGTCGCGGCGTTGGAGTTCCACAGCGGGCCGTTGTAGACGGATCCGCCGGTGCCGGGCACCAGCTCTACGGGGACGAAGCAGTCGGGGCCCAGCGGCGCCTTCTTCTCCCGGCCCTCCTTCTTGGCCTGGTAGATGACGGGCGTGCGGCCCCAGTAGTACACGAGGACGTCGAGCGCGCCGTCCTCGTTGAAGTCTCCGGGCACGCAGCCGATCGGCGCGGTGATGTCGTTCTTGGGCAGCGGCGCCGGGTCGAGCACGAACGGCTTGTACGTCTCGCTCTTGCGGCCGGGGACCGGCGCCGGGGTGATCACGACCTGGTCGATGCGGGGGTCGGTGATGCAGAGGTCGTTGGCCAGTCCGTCGGCGTCGATGTCGTTCATGGCGACACCGGCGCCGACGGAGGATATCCAGCCCTCGATGTGCTTGTAGGCCTTGTTCACCTTGCGGACCGTCTGCTGCTTGTATCCGGCGGGCATGGCGATCGACATCGGCACGAACTTGTAATTCTCGGCGAGTTTCGCGTCGTCGGCAATTGCCTGGGACGCGGGTTTCACCGCGTAGAACAGACTCACCATCAGGGTGAGTGCGACGATTCCCGGAGCCTGTCGGCGAATCCAGGAAATGGGGTGCGTCATGCGCTGGCCCCCTTCTGGAAGATGAGGGGCGAGGTGATCTTCTCGGCGATCTGCTGCCGCCAGGTCTCGAACGCGGGCACCTCACCGCCGTCGCAGTGCGTGGGGCGCAGCTCCAGGCAGACCCGGGCGGCCTCCTCGGGGGTGCGTCCGCCGCACAGCACGCGGGCCGCCATGACGGTGTGGTCGATGACGGTGCCGGCCTTGACGCGGGCCTCGGAGGCGAACGCGGAGCCCTGCGCCAGGTTCGGCAGGTGGGCGCCGGCGAGCTCGCCGAAGCGGCGCAGCTCGTCCTCGTCGGCGCTGCCCGCGTAGGTGCAGGCCAGGCCGGAGCCGGCGTACAGGTCGCCGTGGCGGTGCTCGGGGTAGGCGGCGATGAGGCCGGCGACCACCTCGGGGTCGGTGCCGCCGACGAACCACAGGGCGCGGCCGATGCCCTGGTCGAGGACGCGGGCGCTGTAGGCGTCGGAGCCGCCCTTCCAGCTGAAGGGGTGGTCGGCGAGCGGGTCGCGGACGTAGCCGTCGGTGTGGAAGTAGGCCTGGTGGAAGCCGTAGCCGTCCAGGATGAGCCAGCGCAGGACCGGGTCGTAGCGGTCCACGTCGGGCCACAGGAAGCGGGGCAGGCGGGCCATGGCCCAGCCGATCCCGACGTAGATCATGTAGTCGTGGCGGCTGCCCTCCCCGGCGAGGAGGCCGTCGAGCCGCTTGGTGCCGCCGGTGAGGGAGTCGAGCATGACGGCGCCCATGCCGGCGCCCTCGTAGGCGAACCCGCGGTAGGCGAGGGGGACGGTCTCCAACCACTCCTCGGCCTGGGCCGCGGACCGGGCCTCGACCGCGTACGCGTACCCCTGGAGGAAGGTCGCGCCGACGGTTTCCAGCTGGTGTTTGGCCGCAGCGTTCTTCACATGGAATCCGCGCGTTTCCAGCTGCGTTTCCCGGACATTGGGCGTGAGGACTCGGCGCCTCAGCGCACGCAAGGTGGACACGTTGTAACCGCCCCTCGTGATTTTCCTCTGGAATTCCTTACTCGTTACGAATCTGCCAAGTACCCGGCCGGGCGGTCCACTTCAGGAATGCTCATACAGAATTGACGAGGACCTTTTCGCGGACGGCGCGGCGCCAGTGCTCGTACGTGGGCACCTCGCCCGCGGCGCTCGGCGCGGGAGCGCTGTCGTCGGCGAGGGCGGCGGCGGCCTCGACGGTGAGGCCGGCGAGCGCGTGCACGGCGGTGCGGGTGTGCTCGGGGACGGTGCGCGAGAAGTGGCGGGCCTTGGCGGCGAAGACGGAGCCCTGGGCCACGTGGTCGCGCAGTTCGCCGGCGGCGGCGCTCAGGGCGGCGAGGTCCTCGGCGGTGGAGCAGCCGGCGAAGGTGGCGGCGAGGCCGACGCCGGCCCACAGGTCGGCCTGCCGGCCGCTCGCGAAGCGGCGTACGGCGGCGGCGACCTGCTCGACGCGGGCGCCGTTCACGAACCACAGGGCGCGGCCGATGCCCTGGTCGACGGCCCGCTGGAAGTAGTCGGGGTGGCCGTCCCACGGGTGGGGGGTGTCGAGGCGCTGCTCGTCGATCCACCGGCGGGTGTCGAAGTAGGCCTTGTCGAAGCCGTAGCCGTCGACGGCGAGCCAGGTCATGGGCGGGTAGAACTCCTCGCCCTCCAGCTCGGGCACGACCTTCTTCCACAGCGGTCGGGGCAGCTTGGACATGGCGAAGCCGATGCCGATGTAGTTGAGGAAGATGTGGGGCCTGCCACCGCCCTGGAGCAGGTCGGCGGTGCGCCGGCCGCGGCCCGGGCCCATCGTGTCGCGGATGACGCAGGCCATGGTGGCGCCCTCGTAGGCGAAGCCGCGCAGCTCGGCGTCGACCAGGGACAACCGGCGTTCGGTCTCCCACAGGTCTCGGGCCTCGATGCCCCACTCGAAGCCGTTGACGACGGCCTGCGGGATGGCCTCCAGCTGCCGCGTGGCCGCGGTCTCGGTGACGGGGAAGCCCCGGCCGGAGAAGCTGACGTCCCTCAGGGACGGGGCCATCAGCAGCTTGCGCAGTGATCCCATTGCCGTTGCCACGCGGCGCCTCCTTCGCGCAGCCACCCGGGGTGGTGGCGGAGGGCCCATGGTGGGCGCGCCCGCCGGCGACGGGCATCTTCCGGAGTGCGCAACGGCCCCTTGAACAGGGCGTGTTCAACCCGGCGCCGGCGCGGGCGGGTCAGCGGCACGGGCGGGTCGGCGGCACGCGCGGGTCAGCGCAGCCGGCGGACGGCGACCTCCTCGCCGTGCACCTCGCGCTCGCATCCGTCGCAGACGGGCCGGACCTGGACGTGGCCGTCGCAGCCGATGTGTTCGGCGCGGCGCGGGGGTCCCTGTTCGGTGGGCAGGTTTCGGTCGCCCCACTGCATCAGGGCGAGGACGGCCGTGGTGAGGTCGCGTCCCATGGGGGTGAGCGGGTACTCGTGGCGGACGGGCTTGTCCTGGTACGGGACTCGTTCCATGATCCCGAGGTCGACGAGCCGGCCCAGCCGGTTGGTGAGCACGTTGCGGGCGATGTGCAGGTTGCCGAGGAAACCGTCGAAGCGCTTCACGCCGAGCAGTGCCGAGCGCACGATCAGCAGGCTCCAGCGCTCGCCGATCACCTCCAGGGAGCGGGCGAGGTTGCAGTCCTGACCTTCGTATGTCCGTGGCAGCATGCGGCCCACCGTAGCGGGGAGGGTTGCGTGAAAGGACTCATCCGGGGGCCACGGACCGCAACAGCGCAATTCCGAAGAAGACTGCGCACCGCGCACGGTGGTGCGATGATGCGCGGGATTTCCTCGACCGATGGAGGTGGGGCGGGTGGCCGCAGGAGTGCACACCGGTACCGAACGGCAGGCGACGGGGCTGATCGACGCGCTCAACACCCGTTACCACAAGACGGCGTTACGGGTCTTCGCGGTCGTCGTCGTGGCGCACTGGGCCGAGCACCTCGCCCAGGCCGCGCAGATATACGTCCTCGGCTGGCCGCTGCCCGAGGCGCGCGGCGTCCTCGGTGTGCCGTTCCCGTGGCTGGTGAAGTCCGAGTGGATGCACTACGGGTACGCCCTGCTGATGCTGGCCGGCTTCCTGATGTTGCGGCGGGGGTTCACCGGCCGCTCCCGCACCTGGTGGAACGTCACCCTCGGCGTCCAGGTGTGGCACCACTTCGAGCACCTGCTGCTCCTGGTCCAGGCCCTGACCGGCGCCTTCCTGGCGGGCAAGGCCGTGCCGACGAGCATCGTCCAGCTGCTGGCGCCGCGCGTGGAGCTGCACCTCTTCTACAACGCGATCGTCACGATCCCCATGATCGTCGCCATGGTGCTGCACACGCGGGCGAACTCCGACAACGCCTCCGCGCGCTGCGACTGCGCCCTGACGGCATGAGTCTGACGGCCGCCGCCCCCGCTCCGGGGGCGTCCGCCCCCACGGCGCCGGCGGCCCGGCCGACCCGCCGGCCGTCGGGGTTCGTCTCGTTGCTGGTGCTGATGGGCGCCGCGCTGATGCTCTACCTGTCGCTGCCGAACCTGGGCAACGCGTTGCGCTCGGCGACGACGGACGGGGCGGCGGGGACGTTCACGGCGAGCCGGTTGACGTGCATCCAGCATCCGGGGCACGAGACCTGTGAGTGGTCGGGCGACTTCCGTCCGGCGGACGGGGCGGGCGCGGCGATCGAGAACGTCAAGCTGTACGGGACCGACCGGGACTCGCTCGGCATGGGGCAGACCGCGGCCGCCGTGGACGTGGGCAACCCGGGCCGGGTCTACCGGCCGGGGCGTTCGGCCGAGTTGGCGTTCACGGGCGCGATGCTGGTGATCGGGTACGCCCTGCTCGCCGCGGTGGTCCGGCGCCACCTGATGCCCCCGCGCACCACCGCTCCCCCCGGAGCCCGCACGACCGATTGACCCGCGCGGCACGACGGAAACCCCCGGCGGCACGACCCCGCCACCGGGGGTTTCCCCACGCCCGTCTCTTCGCAGCCCGCACGGAAGGGGGCGCGTCGGCGCCCGCCCTCCGCCCTCCCCGCAGCCCGCACGGGCGAGTGAGCCGAAGGGGGCGCGTCGGCGAAGGAGGGCGAACGCCCGGAGGAAACGCGAGGAACGAGCGTTTTCGAGGACGTACGCCCTCCTGGAGCCGACTGCCGCGCCCCCGGAGGCGAACCGAGCCCCAAAAGACAAACCCCGCCCCTCCGCCGCGGGGGTAGGGAGGCGGAGGGACGGGGGGCTACGGACCCGGGGAGGGGGGTCCGCGCGGGTCAGGCCGTGCGGCCCGCGGGCGCGTTCTCGCCGGGGAGGGCGAGACGGCTGTACGCGTAGGCCGCCGACACGAGGGTCATGTGGTGGTGCCAGCCGGGGTAGGAGCGGCCTTCGAAGTCGAGGAGGCCGAAGTCGTCTTCCAGGCGCTGTACGGTGGCGCCGGCCCGGCGGTGGAGCTGGGCGAGGGCGACGAGTTCGTCGGAGCGCCGGTAGAGCATGTTGGTGAGCCAGAGTTGGGGCGAGCGCCGGCCGGCGTGGTGGCGTACGGCGAACAGCCGGTAGGTGTGGTGGGGGTTCTGTCGGGTGGTGCGCAGTTCGGGGAGTCGGACGAGGCCGGTGACGACGGAGGTGCGGCCGGGCTGTCCCTCGTGGCTTCCGAGGGTGTCGAGGCGGAAGTGGCTTTCGGGCTTGAGCTCGAAGAACCGTCGGGCCTCCATCGCCGCAGGGAGTCCGCCGCCGCCGACGTAGGCGGCGCGGCCGTTGCCGTGGACGCCGGGTACCACCGGTATGCGGCCGGGTACCGCGACGACGAAGTCGCGGCCGCGTGCGCTCAGTGCCCTGACGAGGGGTGCGGCGCCGGGGCAGGTGGTGAGGTCGGCGACGATCGGCGGGGCGCCGAAGCGGGTGTTCACCGCCAGGGCGTCGGCGAGGTCCAGGGTGTGTTGTTCGACGGCGCGGTGGGTGACGCCTTCGGGGATCCGGGCGCGTGAGCGGCGTTCCTCGTCGCCGGCCCAGGCGCCCGGCAGCAGGAGGCCCCAGTCGACGGGGAAGGCGTCGGTGGGGGTCGCGAGGAAGGCGCCCACGCCGACCTGGCAGTTCACGGAGCGCCCGGTGGCGGGTACGAAGCGGCGGTGCACGCCGCAGGAGTGCTCGCCGCGCTTGCGCAGGACGGCCGTGTCGAGGACCCAGGCCTGGGGCTCCACCCTGCGCTCGACCCAGCGGGTGAGTTCGGCGCGGGCCAGGCCCCAGTCCCAGGGGCTGGCGTTGACGAACTGGTGCATCGACTGCGGGGCCGTCGGGGAGTCGGACACCGCCGCGGCGATCCGTCGTACCGACTTCTTGCCCTCGGTGGTGAGCAGCCCCTGGAGATAGGCCTGGGCCCAGTAGCGCTGGTCGGCCCGGGGCAGGTGCCCGAAGAGCTGTTCGGTCATCAGCGAGACGGGCGCTTGGGCAAGGCTCGAGTCGTTCGCCGCCATGGCGCGATCCTTCCTGCATCGGTCATCCAGCCGCTCCGCATCAGCATAGCGATCGTTCGTTTTTTTTCCAGTGGGTGAACGTACCTCCACCCCAACCGGCCACGATCCGGGCCCACTTCGGCAAGTGGACACCGCCCCGTCCGCCCGCACGGTGGTGTGACCACGTCCAGTCACCACTTCGGCAACTCTGCGTTGCGTTCGCCGCCTGATCATGCGGAAGCTGGGGGCATCGCAACCACGCACGCTTGAGGTGCCGGGACAGCGCACCGGTGGGCCGGGCACCTCCCGACCCACCTTCGGAGAACCCATGGCGAATCAGCAGAGGGCGGTCAGGAGCCGCGGCGCCCTCGTGCGGGCGGCCGCAGCCCACTTCGACCAGGACGGCTACGCCGGGACCTCGTTGTCACAGATCAGCAAGTCGGCCGGGATCTCGGTGGGCGGCCTGACCTTCCACTTCAAGTCCAAGGCCGAGCTGGCCGAGGCCGTCGAGGAGGTCGGCCGCGCCGACACCCGGGCGGCCCTGGAGCGCGTCCGGGCCCGGCCCGGCAGCGCGCTGCGCCGGCTCGTCGAGCTGACCCTGGAGTTGACCCGGCAGATCGGCAGGAACGCGGCCGTACGGGCCACCATCCGCCTGGAGCGCGAACGGCCCGGGGCGCAGCCGTGGTCCGCGACCTGGCTCCCCGACGCGCACGCGTTGTTGCGTCAGGCCCGCGAGGACGGCGGGTTGTTGCGCGGAACGGACCCGGAGGCGGTGGCGGCCCTGGTGGTGAGCCTGGTGTCCGCCACCGAGATGGCCTCGCGGCGCCCCACGGGCCCGGCCTGGTCCACCGAGGGCGCGGTCACGCTGCTGGAGGACACCTGGCGACTGGTCCTGACGGGGATCCTGGCCGACCGGGAGAACATCACCGAGGTCACCCGACACCACGCGGTCGTCTCGGGCCGCGAGGGCCGGGTGGTCGGCTAGCTCTCGACCCGAGGCGTCCGAGGCGTCCGGGGCATCCGGGGCGTCCGGCGCGTCCGGGCGGAGGAACCCCTAGGCGGCCGTCCAGCCACCGTCCACGGGCAGGGCCGTGCCGGTGACGAAGGAGGCGCGGTCGCTGCACAGCCATGCCGCGGCCTGGGCGACCTCGTCGGGGTCCGCCATGCGCTTTTGCAGGGAGCGCCGGGTGAAGGCCTCCTCCAGCGCGGGGGTGTGCCGCAGGATGTCGGTCATGAGTTCCGTCCTCGTGCTGCCCACGACGAGGGAGTTGACCCGGATGCCGTCGGCCGCGTACTCGTCGGCGGTCGCCTTGGTCAGGCCGATCACCGCGTGTTTGGCGGCGATGTAGGAGGCGGTGGCGCCGGTGGCGCGGACGCCCGCCACGCTCGCCGTGTTCACGATCGATCCGCCGGATCCGGTGGCGAGCATCGCGGGCAGTTGGTGGCGCAGGCAGTTCCACACGCCGCGCAGGTTGACGTCGAGGACCTGGTCGAAGACGGAGTCGTCGGTCTCGTGCACGCGGGTGCCGGCCGTGGCCCATCCCGCGTTGTTGAGGGCCCCGTCGAGCCGGCCGTACTCCGCGACCGCCCGGGCGACCACGCGGGCCACGTCGTCGGACTTCGCCACGTCGCCGGCCACCGCCGTCGCCTGTCCGCCGCGCCGTCTTATCTCCTCGGCCAGGGCGTCGAGGTGCTCCTCGCGGCGTGCCGTCACGACCACGACCGCGCCTTCGGCCGCGAACAGCCGGGCCGCGGCCGCGCCGATGCCACTGGAGGCACCGGTGATCATGACGACCTTGTTCTCCAGCATGCGTAAGTCGCTCACGGCGGTTCCTTCGGCAGAGCGGCGGAGGGGGGCTGGCAGGTCTGCGGTGCAACGGCGGCGTAAAGAACCGGTCATGCGTTCACCTGGGGATGAGGCGTTCTATCACACCGAATCGGTTGCCCGACAGGCGGAACGTACGCCGCCTACGTCGTCGGCTGTCGCCCGTCTACGTCGAACGGCGCCGTCCGTGGCGTAGCCGCTGAACCCCCGCAACCGCCCCTTCGTGTCGGCTACTTGATCAGGGCCGCCGCGCGTCGGACGCTGACCTTCACCGCCTTGCGACCGCTCGCGCTCGCGATGGACGGAATGAGGAGTTCCCACATGGCCACGGTGCGTCGCGGGAGGTCGGAACGGTTGGTCACCAGATCGGAGTACAGCTGCATTCCGGTGCACGCGCCGACGACGAATTCCGCGATCTTCGCGACATCGGCGTCCTCGTCGAGTTCCCCCCGGTCACGGGCCACCAGCAGGCATTCCTCCATGATCTTCTGCCATTCGTGGAACGAGCCCGCGTCGTGCACCCCGAATCCGGTCTGTTCGACGGCCAGCCGCACGCCCGCGCGCAGGATCTTGTCCACCTGGAGCTGGTGCGACCAGACGAGGGTGAGGTCGACCAGGCGCTGGAGCCCCTCCGAGGTCAGCCTGGGCATGATGGTGGCCGGCTGGGAGTTCATCACCGCCGTGGCCAGGGCTTCCTTGTTGGGGAAGTGGAAGTACACCGCCCCGAGCGTCACTCCCGCCCTCTTCATGATCTCGCGCATGCTGGCGCCGAGGTAGCCGCTCTCGTCGAAGACCTCGGCCGCCGCCGAGATGATCGCCTGCCGGGTCTTCACCGCGCGCTCCTGCTTCAACTGCGGCTCCACCACTTGTGCATCCTCTCTCGACAAACAAAGCGAACGCACTTTATTTTACAGTCCGCGCCAATGGCCGACCAGGCCAGTCACGGCCACACATACGCACGCCAGAGGGGAATGGCATGCTCATATCGACTGAACGTCCCGCACCTGCCCGCAGCGCCCTGACCACGACCGTTGCGAAGGAATACGTTCATCGCGCCGCCCTCTCCGACGTGTTCCTGACGGGATGCACGCCGAGCGGACCCGACGCGTTCACGATCGATGCCCAATGGCCCCGCTGTCACGGCTTCTACGTCTGTGACCGGGGCCTGTACGACCCCATGCTGCTGTGCGAGACCATCCGCCAGACGCTCCCGCTCCTGACCCACACCGCCTACGGGGTACCGTTCGGGCACCAGCTGAGCTGGTCGCGCCTGCGCTACGCGGTCAACCCCCACGCGATGCGCGTCGAGCGCACCCCGGCCGAGCTCCAGCTCCACGTGAACTGCACGAACATCACCTACCGGCGCGGGCTGCCCGTCGCCCTGTCCATGCACTACGAGATCACCCGCGGCGAGACCCTGCTGGCCGTGGCCAGCACCGTCTTCCACTGCCACAACCCGGCCGTGTACCAGCGGCTGCGGGCCGGGCGGGCGGGGACGCGGGAGTTCTGGGAGATGCCCGAGCCGATCCAGGGGTTACCCCCCGCCCTCTGTCGGCGGGACCGGCCGGACGACGTGGTGTTGTCCCCCACGCAGGACGCGGACCGCTGGCGGCTGCGCGTCGACCCGACGCACCCCGTGCTGTTCGACCACCCGGTCGACCACGTCCCCGGGATGCTGCTCATGGAGGCGACGCGGCAGGCCGCGCACGCCGTCGCCCCCGAGGGCGGCGCCTGGTGGCCCGCCTCGATGAACGTGACCTTCCGGCGGTACGTCGAGTTCGGCGAACCCTGCTGGATCACCGCCCGGCCGGTCCCCCCGCAGACCGAGGGCCGGGACAAGGGGCTGCGGGTGACCGCCGTCCAGGGCGAGGAGCCCGTCTTCGAGGCGACGGTGGCGGTCGCCCACATCCCCTGACGCCGCCCCTGGGGGCACCGCGCGCCCGCGTCGGGCGCGCGGGCGGGTCAGCGGACGAGGCCCTCCGCCGGCGGGGCCTCGACGGCCGTGCGGAAGGTGCGCAGGGCGCGCTCCCAGACCCCGCTCCCGTCTCCCGTGGCCAACCCCGCGAGTTGCGGGGCGAGTTCGGCGGAGAAGGCGGTGGCGGCCTCGACGGGCAGCAGGGAGGGCAGGTTGTCGATGGCGATCAGGTCCAGGGGGTGGTCCTCGCCACGCAGGGCCCGTACCGGCTCGGTCCAGGTGGTGGTCTCCTCGTAGACCGGCAGGACGTTGCAGTCGGAGGTGACGTCACAGGTGACGTCGGAGACCAGGGAGAGCCGGCGCCCGGGGTCGTCGAGGTCGGCCTTGGTCAGGAACGGGGTCACCGGCGTGGTGGTCAGCACGGTGTTGACCAGCAGGTCGTGTCCGAGGAGGGCGGCCCGGTCGAGGGCGCGGGTCTCGGCGAGGTCCCAGCGGGTGGGCTCGATCCCGGCCCGCACCAGGGCGTCGCAGGCACCCCGGCCGCTGCGGCCGAGCGCGCCGACGACGAGGGCGCGGACGGGCTCCGCGGCGCGGGCGCCTGCGGCGAGCAGGGCGTCCAGGGCCGGCCGGTCGGTGGGGGTCAGCGGGGTGGTGAGCGCGCCGCGGTGGTGCAGGACGGCCAGGGCGGCGCCGACGTACCCGGCCCAGTAGCCGAAGGCGGCCACGCGGCGGCCGGCCTCGTCGGTCAGGTACTCCATGTCGAGCAGGGCCCCGCCGCCGGCGGTGAAGCGGGAGAGCAGTTCGGCGGCGCCGGCCTGTCCCTTGTAGGCGTGGCCGAAGTAGATGTGGCGGTGGCGCAGGGCCGGTGCGTCGGGGCCGGCCGGGAGTTCCTTGAGGCCGAGGACGTACGCCTCGTCGGGGGCCTGTTCGTGCCAGGAGGCGGTGGGGGCGGTGGCGCAGCCGGCGGCGGCGTAGTCGGCGAGCGGGAAGACGCGCTGTCGCGACTCCTCGACGGTGATCCGGATGCCGCCGCGGACCAGGCGGGCCGCGTCCTCGGGGGTGAGGGGTGCGCGGCGTTCGGTGGGGCGGGCCTCGTGCCGCATCCAGAGGTGGGTGCTGTCCGACATCGTGCGGTTCGTCCTGTCTACGGGCATGGGGGGTGGCGGACCTTCCGCGGTACCCCGCTCGGGCGGACCGGGCGGTGGGGCGTGGTCGCCGGGGCGTGGTCGCCGTGGTGTTCCAGCCTGCCGTGCGCGGCCCGGTGGACGGGTGCGTCGGCGGGGCCGTCGACAGGCGCCTGACCTGGGCGGCGATGACGCGCCACGCCGGACTCGGGGACCGCCGGATTCACCCGCCCGGGGTGTCGGGTGCGTGGCCCGGGGTTGACGCGAGGACGTGGGGCGCGGCGGGGGTGTCGCCGGTCGTGCGCGCCTCGCGGTGGTGCCGGCCGACTCCAACGTACCTGTATCGGCGGGGAGTTGCCCGGGGAACGGGCTCAGAGCCCGGCGGTGAGGACGAGCGCGGCGACGGAGGCGCCGAAGACCACCACGTGGCGGACGTCCTGGAGGACCCACACCCAGCCGGGAAAGCCGCCCTCGGCGGCCCGCAGCAGCGCCGCGACGTCGATCCGGGCGAGGTCCTCGTCCCCCTTGCGGGCGAAGGCGGCGCTCACGGAGCCGACGGCGGTGAGGTTGCTGTACAGGATCAGGCAGTTGATCAGCAGGACGACCGTCTGGACGACCCAGGTCACGCCGGAGGCCCAGGAGCTGCCGAGGAGGTGGAGGCCGGCGGCGGTCGCCGTCGACGCGGCGATCGCGACGGGCGCCCAGGTCTCGTGGCCGCCGGCGTCGAAGCGCATGCCGTTCTCGGCGAGGACCCCGGGGCGCACGCCCTGGCGGCGCAGTTCGGTCTCGGCGGCGTCGGTGGCGGCGGCCCCGAACCGGTGGCGCACCAGCGGGATGCTGATGAAGGCGGTGGCGACGAGCAGCTGGAGTACGGCGACGGAGGCGTTCACGACCGGTGTCCTCTTCTCTGACTTGAACTAAGCACAAGAGGACTGTAGGTGGGGACTTGAACTAAGTGCAAGTGCTCTCCTGAACTTTGTGCAAGGCGGGGTGGTCCGCCTATCGTGAGGCCATGGCACGCGACACACTGACGCAGGAACACATCGTCTCGACCGCGATCGAGCTGCTCGACGAGGAAGGGCTCGAAGGCCTCAACATGCGGAGCCTGGGCAAGCGCCTGGACTCGGCGGCCACGGCGGTCTACTGGCACGTCAAGAACAAGGACAACCTGGTCCTGCTCGCGGCCGACCACGTCTGGCACGAGATCGAGCTGCCCGACGCGCGGGCCCTGGGCTGGCGCGAGGCGGCCGAGCGCCTGGCCACCGGACTGCACGAGATGCTGGGCCGCCACCCCTGGCTCGTACCGGCCTTCGGCACCCACCTCTTCTACGGACCCGGCAAGGCCCGCTACGACGACCTGTGCCTCGCGACCTACGAGAGCGCCGGCTTCACCGAGGCCGAGGCCGACCGGGCGGCGGCCACCGTCTTCACCTTCGTCCTCGGCAGCGCCCTGACCGTGGCCTCCGAGGCCTCGCTGACGCGCCGGCTCGGCCGCGACGGGGACGACGCGCGGGCGCGCCTCGACGAGACGATGGCGAAGGCCGCCGAGGTCGCCCGCCCCTTCCCTCGGCTACGGGCCCGCCTGGACGCGCCGGAGGGCACCGCCTACGCCGCCGCGCCCGAGGGTTCCTTCGCCTTCGGGCTCCGGATGCTGCTCGGCGCGCTGGAGGCCGAGGTCGCGGGCCGCGCGGCGCGCTGAACCGTCGCCGCGCCCACGCCCGTTCCCGCCCCCGCCCCCGATCCCGCGCCCTGGCCCGCGTACCCGCGAACCGTCAGACGGCCGTGAACGCCGCCAGGTCCTCGGTGACCGCCCGGACCACGGCCTCGTGCTGCTCGACCAGGTAGAAGTGCCCGCCGGGAAAGCCCCGGAAGGTGAAGGCGGCGCCGGTCAGCTCCCGCCACCTCATGGCCTCGGCCAGGCCGGCCCTCGGGTCGGACTCCCCGCACAGCACGCTGACGGGCGTGGCCAGCGCCGGCCCCGGCTCGTGCCGGTGGTTCTCGACCGCCCGGTAGTCGCCGCGCAGCGAGGGCAGGATCAACTCCCGCATGTCCGCCCTGGCCAGCAGTTCCGTGTCGGTCCCGGCGAGCCCGGCCACGTGCGCGATCAGGGCCTCGTCGTCGAGCGCGTGCAGGCCCTCCCGGCGGTCGATCACCGGGGAGCGCCGCCCCGAGACGATCAGACCGCGCGCGGCCGTGCCCGACCGCTCCAGCCGGCGGGCGAGTTCGTATGCGATCACCGCGCCCATGCTGTGCCCGAACAGCACCAGGGGGCGCCCGGTGCGCAGCCACGGCGACAGCGCCGCCTCCACTCCCGCGACGAAGGCGTCCAGGTCCTCGGGCACCGGCTCCCCGAGCCGTTCCTGGCGGCCGGGGTACTGGACGGTGAGCACCTCCGCGTGCGCGGCGAGGGCGCGGGACAGCGGGAAGTAGAAGGAGGCGTTGCCGCCGGCGTGCGGGCACACGACGAGGACCGGCCGACCGGCCTCGGGCCCCGTCGGCGGGTGGAAGCGGCGCAGCCACGGGCTCGCGCCGAAGGAGGTGGTCACGCGGGCGTCCCCTTCTGCGTGGTGGTCGAAGTGCCGGTGGTCGCCGTGCCGGTGCTCGCCGTGCCGTCCGTCAGCAGCAGTCGCTTCTGTGGTTTGCCCATGGCGTTGCGCGGCACGGACTCGACGAAGCGCACCTCGCGCGGGCGTTTGTGCACCGAGAGGTGGGCGGCGACGAAGTCGGTCAGTTCGGCGCCCGTGACCCCGTCGGCGACGACGAAGGCGACGACGCGCTGGCCGAGGTCGGCGTCCGGGACGC
The DNA here is from genome assembly GCF_040650855.1 of Streptomyces sp. NPDC048606. Lineage (NCBI taxonomy): Bacteria > Bacillati > Actinomycetota > Actinomycetes > Kitasatosporales > Streptomycetaceae > Streptomyces > Streptomyces sp. NPDC048606. The sequence continues at coordinate 114,455 of NZ_JBEZIB010000015.1, forward strand.
CGACGACGGCGGCCTCCCGGACCCGGGGGTGGTCCAGCAGGGCGTTCTCGATCTCGCCCGCGCCGATCCGGTAGCCACCGGACTTGATCATGTCGATGGAGGCCCGGCCGACGATCCGGTGGACGCCGTCCGCCGGGTCGACGGCCGCGATGTCGCCGGTACGGAACCAGCCGTCCTCGGTGTACGCCGCCGCCGTGGCCTCCGGCCGGCCCAGGTAGCCGGCGAACAGGGTGGGGCCGGTGAGCTGGAGTTCGCCGATCTCGGCGCCCGGCTCGGCGACGATCCGGGTACGGATGCCCGGCAGGGGGGTGCCGACGGTGCCGGGGCGGACCTCGCCGCCGGCGCGACCGCTGACGGTGATCAGGGTCTCGGTCATCCCGTACCGCTCGACGGGGCGGTGGCCGGTGAGCCGTTCCAGGTCCCGGAAGACGGGTGCGGGCAGGGCGGCGCTGCCGGAGACCAGCAGTCGGGCCCCGGACAGCGCGGCGGCGGCGTCCGGTTCGGCGGCGATCCGCGACCAGACGGTGGGCACCCCGAAGTAGAGGCTGCCGCGGGCCTGCGCGTAGGCCCGCGGGGTGGGGCGGCCGGTGTGCACGAGGCGGCTTCCGGTGCGCAGGGCGCCGAGCACGCCGAGGACCAGGCCGTGGACGTGGAAGAGCGGCAGTCCGTGCACGAGGGTGTCCTCGGCGCTCCACTGCCAGGCCTCGGCGAGCGCGTCGAGGTCGGCGGCGAGCGCGGCGGCCGTCAGGACCACGCCCTTGGGCGGGCCGGTGGTGCCGGAGGTGTAGAGGATCAGGGCCGGGTCGCCGGGTCCGCCGGCGGTCGCGGGGGCCGGGGCGCGGCGGGCGAAGTCGACGCTCACCTCGACGGCGCCGGAGTCGCGCAGGATGTGCTCGCGTTCGGCGGGGCCCGCGTCGGGGGGCAGCGGGACGCAGGGCACGTGGGCCAGCAGCCCGCCGACGACGGCGGCGACGGTCTCCAGGGAGGCGGTGGCGGTGACGGCGAAGGCGGGGGCTCCCGCGATGTCGGCGGCCACGGCGCCCGCCGCGCCGAGCAGTTCCTCGTACGAGGCGGTGCGGCCGGCGACGGTGATGGCGTCGGCGCGGTCGCCGTACGTCCCGTCCAGGGCGGTCAGCACGCGACAACTCCCTTCCGATGGTGGAGCCCCAGGCTACGCGGAGCCCGCCGGAGCCCCGGCCGCGCGGGGGTCGGCGGCGGCGGTGGGCGCGGGGCGAAGGCCCGTGTCCACGAAGGCCCGTGTCCGCGTGGGTTCGCGGGGGTCCGCCGGCCGGACGCGCCCGTAGGATCGCCCGAAACCACATCGCACGACCGGATTTCGACGACGCGCGGGGGAGCTGCACATGGAAACGGCACGGTTGGCCTCACTGATCGCGGCGACGATCACCATGGGCCTGGTCAGCGGTCTGTTCTACGGGTTCTCGGTGGCCGTGATGCCCGCCCTGCGCGGCGCGGGCGACCGGACGGTCGTCGAGGTGATGCAGCGCGTCAACGTCTCCATCCTCAACGGCTGGTTCCTGCTCGGCTACCTCGGCGCGCTCGTGTTCACCGGGCTCGCCGTCGGCCTGCACCTGGCGGACGGGGCGCGGGCGGCGCTGTGGCCGCTGGTCGGCGCGTTCGTCGCGTACGTCCTGGCGATGACGGTCACCGGTCTGGTGAACATCCCGCTCAACAACGCGCTGGCGCAGGCCGGCCCGCCGGACCGACTGGCCGACCCGGCGGCGGTCCGCCGCTCCTTCGAGGGGCCTTGGGTGCGGGCGAACGTCTGGCGCACCCTGCTGTGCACGCTGGCGACGGGCCTGCTCGCCTGGACCTCGGTCGTCACGGCGGCGTGAGGGCCGCACCGGTCGAGGCGCCTTCCGCGTAGCCGGGTCCGATCCCGGCACCCGCCGACCGGGACGTCGCGCGCCCTCCTCTTGCACTTTGTTCAAGTCTTCCCTAACCTCACACTTGAACAAAGTGCAAGCCATCGGGGACCACGGAGGAGCAGCACCATGTCCGAGCAGACGCTGAACGGGTTCGTCCACGCCGCCGCCGAGGAGTTCGGCGTACCGGGCGCGGCCGTGGGGGTGTGGGTGGACGGGCGCGAGCTGTTCGCCTGCCACGGGGTGACGAGCCTGGAGAACCCGCTGCCGGTGGACCGGGACACGATGTTCCTGCTCGGTTCGGTCAGCAAGACGTACACGGCGACCGCCCTCATGCGGCTGGTCGCCGACGGGCGCGTCGCACTCGACGCGCCCGTACGCCGCTACGTGCCGGAGCTGGTCCTCGCGGACGGGGCCGCCGCGGAGCGGATCACCGTCCTGAACCTCCTGAACCACACCTCCGGCCTGGACTGGAACCTCGTCAACGACACCGGCGAGGGCGACGACGCCCTCGCCGCCTTCGTCGCGGAGCTGGACGCCCTGGCGCTGATCGCCGAACCCGGCAGCCGGGCCTCGTACAGTCAGGCCGCCTTCAACCTGGCCGGGCGGATCCTGGAGAACGTCACCGGGCTCACCTACGAACGGGCCGTCGCCGCGCTCGTCCTGGAGCCCCTCGGGCTCGCGCACAGCCACTTCGACCCGGCGGTCGTGCTGACCCACCGCTTCGCCGTCGGCCACAACCCGGGCGAGGACGGCGCCCCCGCCGTCGCCCGGCAGTGGAAGGGCACCCGCGCCAACAACCCCGGCGGGGGCATCGCGGGTTCCATCGCCGACCAGCTGCGCTGGGCCCGCTTCCACCTCGGCGACGGCCGGACCGAGGACGGCGAACGCCTGCTGCCCGCCGAGGTGCTGCACGGGATGCGGCGGCCGACGGTGGAGCTGCGCGGCAGCAGCCTCGGGGACGCCTTCGGCGTCTGCTGGTTCCTGCGCGAGGTGGACGGGGTGCGCACGATCGGGCACGGCGGCTCGGTCAACGGCCAGTTCGCCGAGCTGCTGATCGTGCCGGAGCGGGGCTTCGCCGTCGCCGTCGCCTCCAACGCGGGCCCGGACGCGGGGCTCCGCTTCAACCAGGCCGTCGTCCGCCGGGTGCTGGAGCACCACCTCGGCCTGGTCGACGCCGACCCCGAACCGCTGCCGTACGACGCGGCGCGGGCGCGGGAGGTCGCGGGGGAGTACGCGATCGACGCGATGACGGTCACCATCGCCGCGGACGGGGAGGGGCTGACCCTGGCCGCCGCGATCAAGCCGGAGGTCCGCGCGGCCGCCGGGACGGAGCTGCCCCCGGACTACGCCCCCGCCCCCATGGGCCTGCTGCCCGGGGACGGGGACGAGTACGTCGTGCTGGGCGGCGGCCTCTCGGGCCAGCGCGGCTTCTTCACCCGCGACGCCCGCGGCACCATCACCGGCGCCGACCTGGCGGGCCGCCTCTTCCCCCGCACCCGCCCGACGCCGTGACGACTCCCGAGAAGTCGGTCCCGCCGCCTCACCGTCGGTGGGAGGCCATGACCCGTCTCACCGTCACCCCTCGGGCTGCCCCTGGTGCGGGAGGCGGCGGGACACGGCAATGGCCGTGGCGACCGCAGCCGGCATCTGCCTCATCGACGGGGGTGCCGAGATCCGGGGGTAGAGGCAGGCGTACCGGGCCGCATGCGTTGCGCAGCGGTCCCATCCCTCGTGCGTGACCAACATGCGCGAGGCTTCGGGCTGATGACGATCCCTCTCGGCAATGACGAAGCCTCGCGCGAGCAGTCCCCTCCATGCCTGAGCGGCTTCCTCGTCCGGCGACGTCTCGCTGGGCGCCCACGCGGAGCCGTGCTCCAGGACCGTGACCATCATGCGCCATTGCTGGCTCGTCATGGCCTCCGCGAGGAAGCGCACGAGTACAGTGGCGGACTGGAAGGGTCTGAGCCTGATGGACTCCTCTGCCCTGCCGATCCTCTTCCGGTGTTCCGCCGCGACGCGGACGCTCTGGGCGAACGCCTCGTCAAGCCGTGACACCTCAAGTCGTTTCAGGCGAAACCGATAGGCCGTGAGCTCATGGTTCACGAGGCGGCACACGACGCTGGACGGGCGGCGAAGAAGTGCGGCGATCTGTAGGAGGACCTGTTCGGTCGGATCGACCACGGCAGGTCGGTAGAGCTCGGAGGCGCGCGAAAAGATCTCTTCGAGGTGTCCCGCGATCGCCACACGTCGTTGCTGGGCGACGGGGTGGTTGTCCAACGCGCGATGGATCATCGCGAGCGGAATGTCCAGGACCTCGGCAAGGCGCAGCGGCAGTGTGCCATCGTCGCGCGCGGGGAGTATCGCCTGGCGTTCGATGTTCCGGTAGGCGGCACGGCTGATGAACAGGCTCGCGGCCACTTCTTCGGCGGTCAGGCCCGCGTAGCTGCGCAAGTCCCTGATCTGCTCGGGCTGCCCGCGGCTGGGCTCGTACAGTTCTCGCGGGTGGACCCTGAACAGGCGGGCGATCTGGCTGATGCGCCGGGGCTCGGGCACGGAAGTGCCCGCCTCGTAGGCCAGGACGCGGGCTTTGGAGGTACCCAGCCGCACGGCAAGGTCAGCGGCACTGAGCAGACACCCGTCCACTTGCCTACTGGCGCGTAGCGTTTTCAAGATCTCCGGGGCGAACTTGGCTGTTCCCCGCGCCATCAGCGCCTCCCCCTGTGGCTCCGCTGGACACCTCAAGGTACCGTCTAGGGACAGAATGGCGCCTAAGGATCCACTCGCACGGGCTAGCGGCAAGGTTTGCGCTGGTCGCTGAACGGCCTGGGTATCGCTTAGGGTCAAAACGTGTTCCGTTGAGGGGTGTACGACCGGCAAGGTCGTCCCATCGACAGGATGCAGGCGGGAGAGTCCTCCGTATCGCGGCGAACTCGACTGCACGCCGAACAACAAGATGACCCGCGCCCAGGACGCCAATCTCGAACGCGGGTCATCGCCGGTTTCGGCATCAGACGGTGGGGGAGGCTACGGCCTCACCCACCGTTGCCGTTCACCAGGTCGAGGACCGTGTTCACAAGCTGAAGAACATCTCCAGCCCGCCCGATCCAGGACCAGTGCGACGACGCGACACCGTCCGGCTCCGAGCGGCCCGGGTCCGGTTCGTCGTCATTCCGACCCGCAGCGGCCAGAGGATCGCCCTGGTTGTGCGGGTCCGGAACTTCATCGTCCCGGTCCTGAGACCTTCCGGAGTCGGCCATCCGACTAGCTCCCTTCCTTGGGGTGGGTCGGGCCGGTCAGCCCGATCGACGCCCACCGGCCGTCACCGCCGGAAGAGAGATGGGATGAGCCTACCGGTTCGCTAGTCCGTCCAGGTGCCGTGATAGCCCGTCGCCGTCCCGCTGGCCATGGAAGTCGAGGACACCCAGCCCTCAGCGCACGGTGCCAACTTGACGCCGCAGAGTGAGCGAAAACCCCGCTCACGTGCCCTTTTGCGCTCGAGTGAGCGGTTGTTCCTGAGCGCCTTCATTCTCCGAACGGCGTTCGTTGATCAGGTATTTGAAACGTGACACGAGGGACGTACGGTGATGGACAAAAACCCCTTGCCAGACAAAACGTCAGCTCGCCTGCTCCCCCGGCTCACACGTACCAGGCCTGCGCCTCCCATCGAGACCGCGCCGCGCACGGATTCGTCAGCCGACGGGGTCTCGACCGTGCAGGACCAAAGCCCGGATCAAACGGTAAGGGCCAGGGTGCACAGGGCGGTTCGGACGATGTTGGTAGCAGCCCAGGTGCCCTCGAAGCGCTCCACGCTCAACAGGTCGGCGAGCCGGGATACGTCCCTGCCCGCCGCGAGTTCGTCAAGGAATGTTCGCAGCGATGGTGACGACCAGGTACGCAGCCGACGCGGCGGCCGTCCACAGGGCGATGGCCCGGCGGCCGCCCCGGAAGGCGATGACGGTGGCGGTGGCCGAGGCGATCAGCGCGAGCAGGAAGACGAGGTCGAAGAGGGCATTGCCGTCGATGGTGGCGTTGAAGTTCCGCATGGCTGCGACGTAGGCGCAGTCGTCTTCCAGGGCGGCGAGGCCGGGCATGACGGAGACGTCGAAGGCGAGAAAGAGACCGGCCATCAAGCCGGTGAGCACGGTGGAGAGGACGAGCAGTACGGTTAGCTGCCGGCCGCTCCGGCCCGCCGCGTTCGGGGTCATCTCGCGTGTCTTCATCTCGGGGATCGGAGATCGGGATCCACTACCCCGCCGTGCGGTGCGAGCAGCCGATCCTGGCATCCGGAAGGCCCCTTCGTCCCGCAACTCCGCGACGATCACCATGCCCCTCCCCCGGGCTCCCGGGCGGCGGCGGACGGGCCGCCGGCGCCCGGGCGGGGGTGGGTCAGATGAGGCCCTGGGCGAGCATGGCGTCCGCGACCCGCTCGAAGCCGGCGATGTTGGCGCCCGTGACGTAGTCGCCCGGGACGCCGTGGCGTTCGGCCGTCTCGTACGCCGTGTCGTGGATGCGGCGCATGACCCCGGCGAGTTCCTCCTCGACCCGGGCGAAGGGCCAGGCCTCGCGGGAGGCGTTCTGGCTCATCTCCAGCGCGCTGGTCGCCACGCCGCCCGCGTTCGCGGCCTTCGCCGGGCCGAAGGCGACCCCGGCCTCGCGCAGGACCCGTACGGCGCCCGGGGTGGTGGGCATGTTGGCGCCCTCGGAGACGGCCTTGACGCCGGCCCGGACCAGGGTGATCGCGTCGGCCTCGGTCAGCTCGTTCTGCGTCGCGGAGGGCAGGGCCACGTCGGTCGGGACGTCCCAGACGCTGCCGCCGGTGACGTAGCGGGCGGAGCCGCCGCGCCGCTGGACGTACTCGCTGACCCGGCCGCGCTCCACCTCCTTGATCTGCTTCAGCAGGGCGAGGTCGAGGCCCTTCTCGTCGACGACGTAGCCGCCGGAGTCCGAGACGGTCAGCACGTGCGCGCCGAGGGCCTGCGCCTTCTCCACCGTGTACAGGGCGACGTTGCCCGAGCCGGAGACGGTGACCTGCTGGCCGGCGAGGTCCTCGCCGCGCTTCTTCAGCATCTCGGAGGTGAAGAGGACGTTGCCGTAGCCGGTGGCCTCGGTGCGGGCGTGCGAGCCGCCCCAGCCGGTGCCCTTGCCGGTGAGGACGCCGGCCTCCCAGCGGTTGGTGATGCGCCGGTACTGGCCGAAGAGGAAGCCGATCTCGCGACCGCCGACGCCGATGTCGCCGGCGGGGACGTCGGTGTGCTCGCCGAGGTGGCGGTGGAGTTCGGTCATGAAGGACTGGCAGAAGCGCATGACCTCCGCGTCGGACCGGCCGCGCGGGTCGAAGTCGCTGCCGCCCTTGCCGCCGCCGATGCCGAGCCCCGTCAGGGCGTTCTTGAAGATCTGCTCGAAGCCGAGGAACTTCACGATGCCGAGGTTGACCGTCGGGTGGAAGCGCAGGCCGCCCTTGTAGGGGCCGAGCGCGCTGTTGAACTCCACCCGGAAGCCGCGGTTGACGTGCACGACGCCCCGGTCGTCCGTCCACGGCACACGGAAGATGATCTGCCGTTCGGGTTCGGCGATGCGCTCCACCATCTTGGCCTCGCGCAGCTCGGGGCGGTCCGCGAAGACCGGGGCGAGCGTCTCGATGACCTCCCGCACGGCCTGGTGGAACTCGGGTTCGCCGGGGTTGCGACGCTGGATGTCCTCCTCCAGCGTGGCGAGCCAGGCGGCCGTGGCGGGGTCCGTGCGGGGTGTCGACGGCATCGTCGGCTACCTCTTCCTCTTCTGCTTCTGCTTCTGCGTCATGCGCCTGATGGTTCGGCTCGATCGGCGGCCCCCGGGGTGGGGAGGGCGCCGTCGCCGTCGGTACGCCCGTCGGTTCGGGTACCGAAGTGGAGGGGTGCGGGAGGTCGCCCGGCCCTGAGCGCATCGTAGGAGGCGAGGGCGGTCGCGAGACAGGGCGTCGGGACGCCGGCCCGCGCGGCGGCGGCCACCACCGTGCGCCAGGAACCCTGGGCCTCGCCGAGGACGCGGACGAGGTCCTCGTCCGCGAGGAGCCCGGCCGCGTCCCGGCCCGAGGCGCGCAGGATCACCGTGGAGGCGTACAGCGCCTGCTCCACCTGTACGGCGAACCGTGCCGCGTCCTCGGGGTGCAGTTCGGTGCGCGCCGGGCCGGGAAGGAGTCGGGCCGCCGCGAGCAACTCGGCGGACAGGTGCGGGACTTGGGTGGGGGCCTCGGCGGTGGGGAGCAGGTCGAGGCGGCCGGCGTTCCAGGTGCGGAAGGTGGCCTCGATCCCGGTGGGGTCGAGGCCTACGACGTCGCGCAGCAGGGCGTGGGCCTCGGCGACGAGCCGCGGGTCGGTGCCGTTCGGGGTGACGGTGGGGGTGCCGTCGGGGGCGGGCATTGCTCCGTCAACTCCTGGGCTCGGGGCTCGGGGAGGGCTCGGGTGGCTCGGGAAGGGGCTTCGTGAGGGGCTCTGTGAGGGGGGCGCGCGGGGCCGTGGGTTCGCCGTGCGACCGGGTCGCCGTGCGGTCGGCCCCGTGCGGCCGGGTCGCCGTGCGGCGCGCGGCCCGGGGCGTCCGGCTCCCCGGGGGTGGGAGCCGGACGCGGCGGGCGCGGCGGTGCGGGCGGTGCGGGATCCGCGCGGCCCTCGGAATCGTTCTAGGCCCCGCCCACCGTCGGGTCATCGCCCGCCCACCGTCCGGCGGACGGCCCGGGGGCGGCCAGGGCGGGGGTCGGGGCCGGGATGGTGATGGCGGTGACGATGAGGCCGTCACGCACGAGCCAGCTGCCGTGGAAGGTGTCCAGTCGGACCCCTCCGACGACCGGTCCGGGGACCAGCAGCCGGGCCCGGAAGGTGGACCAGGCGGGATCGACGGTGATCTCGGCGTCCTCGAAGTCCAGCCACCGTCCGGTGAGCGGGTACCAGACCTTGTACACGCTCTCCTTGGCGCTGAACACGAGCCGTTCCCACTGAACGTCGGGCCGTCGGGCGGCGAGCGAGGGCAGCCAGGCGCGTTCCGCCTCCACGGTGACGAGCTCCGCGACGCCGGCGCTGCGCAGCGGCCGGTTGGGTTCGGCGTCGATGCCGATCGCCGCGGCCCGGTCGGCGGGGGCCACGACGGCGGCACGGTAGCCCTCGCAGTGCGTCATGGCGCCGACGAATCCGGCGGGCCAGCGGGGCGCTCCCTTGGGGTCGCGCAGGATCGGCGCCGGTTCGGCGCCCAGTTTCCCGAGGGCCTCGTGCGCGCAGCGGCGTACGGTGGCGAACTCCCCGCGCCGGCCCGCCTGGGCTCCTTCGACCAGGAGCGCCTCCTCGGGGAAGAGGTCCGCGAGGGCGCCGGGTTCGTCCCCGAAGGTCTCGACGGCGACGGTGCCGGGTTCCAGCAGTTCCTCGATCACGTTCCCTCCGCCAGGATCCGTACGGCGCCGGCCGGGGCGGCGGCGCGCTGCTTCCACTCCCGCGGGTAGCCGAGGGAGACCTCGTGGTGCGGGACCCCGTCCTGCCGGATCAGGCGCGGGATGTGCAGGTGTCCGTAGACGACGGCCGCGGCGCGGAAGCGCACGGGCCAGTCCTCGGTGGCCTCGGTGCCGCACCACAGGGCGAATTCCGGGAACCGCAGGATCCGGGTGGGTTCGCGGACGAGGGGATAGTGGTTGACGAGGACGGTCGGCAGGTGGTCGGGGATCTCGGCGAGCCGTGCGGCGGTGTGTTCGACGCGTGCCCGGGACCAGGCCTGCCGGCTGGGGTAGGGGTCGGGGTGGAGGTAGAACTCGTCGGTGCACACGACGCCGGCCCGGTCGGCGATCTCCATCGCCTCCTGGTGGGTGCGGGCTCCGGCGGGCCGGAAGCTGTAGTCGTAGAGGAGGAAGAGGGGGGCCACGACGACGGGGCCGCCGACTCCCTCCCACACCGGGTAGGGGTCCTCGGGGGTGGTGACGCCGAGCTTCCGGCAGATTTCGACGAAGTGCAGGTAGCGGGCCTCGCCGCGCAGTTGGACGGGGTCGTCGGGGGTGGTCCACAGTTCGTGGTTGCCCGGTGCCCAGACCACCTTGGCGAAGCGGTCGCGCAGCCGGCCGAGGGTCCACTCGAAGTCCTCGGCGGACTCGCTGACGTCGCCGGCGAGCAGCAGCCAGTCCTCTTCCGTCTCGGGCCGCAGGCCGTCGACGATCTTCTTGTTCTCGTCGTGGCGGACGTGCAGGTCGCTGATGGCCAGCAGCCTGCCGGAACCTGTCGGCATCAGGCCGCCCCCAGTGCGTCGACGCGGCCCCGGCGCAGGGCGGCGCGGACGACCGCGGCGACCTGGGGGACGCTCTGGTCGAGGTAGAAGTGTCCGCCGGGCATGATCCGCAGGTCGCTCTCGGCGGTGGTGTGCACCCGCCAGGCGGCGGCGTCCTCGACGGGGACGACGGGGTCGCGGTCGCCGACGAGCACGGTGAAGGGGACGTCCAGGGTCCGGCCGGGCCGCCAGGCGTAGGAGCCTATGGCCTTGTAGTCGGCGCGCAGCGGCGGCATCACCATCTCCAGCAGGTCGGGGTCGTCGAAGACCTTGCCGACCGTGCCGCCGAGCCTGCGGATCATGGCGATCACCTTCTCGTCGGTGTCGAGCCGGTCGCTGGCGCTGCCCAGCGGGGTCGGCGCGAACCGTCCGGAGAGGAAGAGGCGTTCGGGGGCGGGCAGTTCGCGTCGGGCCAGCTCGCGGGCGAGTTCGTAGGCGAGGACGGCGCCCATGCTGTGCCCGAAGAAAGCGTACGGGCGTCGGTCTCCGGGGTGGGTGGTGACGCCGTCGAGTTCGGGCGCGAGTTCGTCGGCGAGCGCGGTGACGAGCCGGTCGATGTCGTCCACCGCGGGTTCCATGCGGCGGTCCTGACGTCCGGGGTACTGGACGGACACCACGTCGAACTCGGGGGTCAGCTCCTGGGACAGCGCCAGGAAGGCGCTGGCGGCGCCGCCCGCGTGGGGGAAGCAGATCAGACGGGTGTCGCTGTCGGGTGCCGGACCGAACCTCCGAAACCAGTCACTGGCCATGTGTCTTCTCTCCTTCAGCGTCTTGTCGACTCGGTTTCCAGGGTCCGTCGAGCCGCTGGACCGGCGGTCGAGGGGTACCGGACGGCAAGTCCAGGCGGCGTGGTCCGGTTGTCGGGGCACGGTGCGGGAGCGGTACGGCGGCGGTGTGGGGACGGTCCGGTCGTGGTGCGGTCCTGATCAGGGCGGGGTGCGCTTTCGCTCCGGGCGCGGTGCGCCGGCGGTCCAGGGACGGTGGGGGGCGAGGGGTGCCGGCTGTGGGCGCGCGCGAGCGCGCGGTGGGCGGGGGGTTACCGCGCCGTGAGACGGCCTGGCCAGACTTCATCCGTTTCTCGCCACTCCCCCGACGCTTTTTCCCCTCGCTCCCTTCCGCCCTTGGAGGCGCCTGTCATGTCCACTCCAGAAACCGAGGCCCGGAGACTGACCAGAGGTCAGATCGTCGGCCTCGCCGTGGCCAGCATGATCCCCGCGGTCGGCCTCGCCGCGGTGCCGGCCCTGATGTTCGTCTCGGCCGGGAACGGCAGCTGGCTCGCGGCCCTGCTGTCGGCCGCCGTCACCACCTTCGTCGGCCTGTCGGTCATCACCTTCGCCCGTCGCCACGTCGCGGGCGGCTCGCTCTACTCCTACCTCTCGCTCGTCTTCGGCCCCTGGGCCCGCCTGCTGGCCGCGGCCGCCCTGCTGCTCGGCTACGCCGCGATGATCGCCGGCATCACCATGGTCATCGGCGTCTACGTCGGCAGCTTCCTGCTGTCCCAGGGGTACGCGGGCGGCCTGGAGCTGCCCGTACAGCTCGCCGTGTACGCCGTCGCCCTGCTGATCGCGGTGTTCTTCGCCCGGCGCGGGGTGGACGTGTCGGTGCGCGCCGCCGTGGTGCTGATGGCGGTCGCGATCCCCGTGGTCGCCGTCGTCGTGGTGGCGAGCGCGGGCACCACGGGCCTGCACCTGGGCGAGCAGCTGTCCTTCGAGGGCGGCTTCTCCTTCAGCGGCGTCTTCCAGGGCATGGCGGCCGGAGCCACCTTCCTGATGGGCTTCGAGAGCTGCGCGGCCCTCGCGCAGGAGACCAAGGACCCCAAGCGGGACGTGCCCTTCGCGGTGCTGGGCATCCCGGTGCTGCTCGGCGTGGTCTACCTGCTCGCCACGATCCTCCAGGTGCCCGGCCTGTTCGCCTCGGCGGACGGCCTGGCCCAGGGCATGTCGCCGGCGGCGGCGCTGGCGCTGAACGCCGGTCTGGGCGAGACGTTCGCGAGCGCCACCGACCTGGTGCTGGCCGTCGCGACCTTCGCCGGGCTCATCGGCTTCGTCAACTTCGGCGCCCGCTTCGTGGCCACCCTCTCCGACGACGGCCTGCTGCCGCGCCGGGTCGGACGCCCGGACCCGAAGCACGGTTCGCCCGCGACCGCCGTGGTCACCCTGTCGGTGATCGGCTTCCTGGTGCTCGCCGTCGCGGTGATCGCCTACCCGGAGTCGCTGCTGTCGGTGTACTCGGCGCTGGCGACCCTGATCGTCTACCTGTGGGTGTTCCCCTACGTGCTGATCTGCGCGGCCCACGTGACGCTGCTGGTCCGCGAGCGGGCGCGGCGCCCGCTGTCGTACCTGGCGGCGGTGCTCGGCGGGGCGGCGATGGCCTGGGTCTACCTCAACGGGTGGATCAACCCGCCCGCGGCTCCCGTGGACTCCATGTCCTGGGTGGCGCTGGCCCTGATCGCCGTGACCCTGGTGGCCCTGACGCTCGGTCGGCGCTCCGCCGCCGGCGCCGGCCGCGCGCCGGCCGCCGTACGGCCCGGGACGGCCGAGGCGCCCGAGGCGGCCGCGCAGGGCGTACCGGCGCCCCGGGCGGCGAGCGACGCGGACCGCGTCCGCGCCTGAGCCCCGGCCCGAGTCCCGGCCCCAGCGCCGGCCCGAGCGCCCGCCGGGGCCGTCGAGGACGGGCCCCGGTCCCACCGCCGTGAGCGGGGGGACCGGGGCCCGGTCGCCGTGCGGGGTGCGGTGCGCGGATCAGGCCGAGTTGCGCCAGGTCGGCTGCGCGCCCGCGGCCCAGGAGGTCGCCGCGCGGCGGCGGGCCGACGAGGGGGTCCAGCGGGCCGCGGCCCGCGCCTGCTCCTCCTCCGCAGCCCGGACCGCCTCGGCGGTGCGGGCCGCGAGGACGGCCGAGAGGACCACCGCGAGGGCGGCCACCTCGTGCGCGTCGGGCGAGCCGCTGGTGATGCGCCAGGCCGGTGCGGAGAGGATCTCCGACGTGGCCCGCTCGTCGGTGTCGTGCGCTGCGCCGCCGACCGCTCGGAGTGCCGTTGCCATCGGGTTTCTCCCTCTCTACTGGGGCTGGTTGCCGTGCTTGCGGCTCGGCAGGGGGGCGTGCTTGCCGCGGAGGACCTCCAGGGCGCCGATCAGCGCCGAGCGGGTCTCCGCCGGGTCGATGACGTCGTCGACGAGGCCGCGCTCGGCCGCGTAGTACGGGTGCATCAGCTCGTCGCGGTACTCGTCGATGCGCGCCGCGCGGGTGGCCTCCGGGTCGTCGGAGGCGGCGATCTCGCGCCGGAAGACGACGTTGGCCGCGCCCTCGGCGCCCATGACCGCGATCTCGTTGATCGGCCAGGCGAGGGCGATGTCGGTGCCGATGGAGCGGGAGTCCATGACGATGTAGGCGCCGCCGTACGCCTTGCGCAGGACCAGCGAGATCCGCGGGACGGTGGCGTTGCAGTAGGCGTAGAGCAGCTTGGCGCCGTGCCGGATCACACCGTTGTGCTCCTGGTCGACGCCGGGCAGGAAGCCGGGCACGTCGACCAGGCTGACCAGCGGGATGTTGAAGGCGTCGCACATCTGCACGAAGCGGGCGGCCTTCTCGGAGGACTCGATGTCGAGGACACCGGCCATGTTCTGCGGCTGGTTGGCGACGATGCCGACGACCTGGCCGCCGAGTCGGGTCAGCGCGCAGATGATGTTCGGCGCCCAGCGCTCGTGGACCTCGAAGAACTCCCCGTGGTCGGAGATCTCCTCGATGACCTTGTGCATGTCGTACGCCCGGTTGGGGTCGGCCGGCACCAGGTCCAGCAGCGACTCCGTACGGCGGTCGTGCGGGTCGTCGGCGGCCTCGGCCGGCGGCAGCTCCCGGTTGTTGGAGGGCAGGTACGACAGCAGGTGGCGGACCTCCTCCAGGCAGTGCTCCTCGTCGTCGTACGCGAAGTGCGCGACGCCGGAGACGGAGGCGTGCACGTCGGCGCCGCCGAGGCCGTCCTGGGTGATCTGCTCGCCGGTGACGGCGGCGACCACGTCGGGGCCGGTGATGAACATCTGCGAGGTGTCGCGGACCATGAACACGAAGTCCGTGAGCGCCGGGGAGTAGGCCGCGCCGCCCGCGCAGGGGCCCATGATCACGCTGATCTGCGGGATCACGCCCGAGTTGCGGACGTTGCGCTGGAAGATGCCGCCGTAGCCGGCCAGCGCGGTGACGCCCTCCTGGATGCGCGCGCCCGCGCCGTCGCAGAGGCCGACGATGGGGGCGCCGGCCTTCTCGGCGAGGTCCATCAGCTTGTGGATCTTCTGGGCGTGCGCCTCGCCGAGGGCGCCGCCGAAGATGCGGAAGTCGTGGGCGTAGGCGAACACCGGGCGGCCGTTGACCTGGCCCCAGCCGGTGACGACGCCGTCGCTGTGCGGCTTCTTGTCCTCCAGGCCGAAGCCCGTGGCGCGGTGCCGGCGGAAGGCCTCGACCTCGGTGAAGGTGCCCTTGTCGAAGAGCAGCTCGATGCGCTCGCGGACGGTGAGCTTGCCCTTCTTCTTCTGCGCCTCGGTCGCCCGCTCGCTGGGACCGGCCTCGACCGCCTCGCGCAGCTCGGAGAGTTCCGCCACCCTCGACGCCATGGTCGCGGCCGCCGGAGGTCCGAGCGGCGCTTCCTCGACGATGCTCATGCTTGTCCTTTCGAAGAGAACTTCCCCCGTCGCGCACGTCAACGCGGCAGACGCAGCACATCCTGGCCAGTCCGGATACAGGTCCCCTCGAACCGCTCTGGAGGAGGGGACCCGCTCCAGGACCGCTCAGGCCCCCGGGAAGTCCTTCGTCGGGCGGACGAGCGCTCAGGCGCGCCAGGCTCCGGCGGCCGCCGCGCCCTTGACGAAGTCCGCGAAGTCGCGGGCGTCACGGCCCAGGGCGCGCCGGACCCCGTCGCTGACCTTGGCCTCTCCGCCGCTCGCGACCGGGTTCAGGGCCGCCGCCCACAGGCTCGCGTCGGGGGCGGAGACCCCCTGGGCGACGAGTTCGGCCACGAACTCCTCGACGGTCAGGGCCGAGTAGACGGCCTTGCGGCCGCCGGCGGCGGCGATGAGGGAGAGGGCCTCGTCGAGCGCGACGGGGCGGGGCCCCGACAGCTCGTAGATCTGCCCGTCGTGGCCGTCCTCGGTCAGCGCGGCGACCGCGACGGCCGCGATGTCCTCGACGTCGATCCAGGTGGCGACGCCGTCGCCCGCGGGCAGCCGCAGCTCGCCCGCGAGGACGCCCTCGTTGAAGAAGCCCTCGTCGAAGTTCTGGGCGAACCAGCCCGGGCGCAGGATGGTCCAGGCGAGGCCGGACTCGCGGACGGCGGCCTCGCCGGCGAGGAAGGCGTCGCTGGTGGAGGGGTCCTCGCCGTAGTAGCCGGGGGTGTCGACGCCGCGCGCCGAGAGCAGCACGAGGCGGCGCACGCCGGCGCGCGCCGCGTGCTCGGTCAGTTCCCGGGTGCGGGGGGCGGTGTCGTTCTGGACGATGTAGACGCCGGAGACGCCCTCCAGGGCGGGGCCCCAGGTGGTCTCGTCGAGCCAGTCGAACCGGGTTTCTCCCTTTCGGGACGCGGACCTGACCGGAATTCCACGCTCCGTGAGTTGGCGCACGACCCGGCGGCCGGTCTTTCCGGTGCCGCCGATAACAAGTACGGGATTCTCGTTCATGCGGCTGATGGTAGATCAGGGAATTGCCGCCAAATACCCGACGATGAGCGTCCGATGACCATCCGGTGGGGCCCCGCGGGCACCATCGCACTTGCGACCCCACTCCGCAGCGGCCGCGTCTGACATAAAGAATCGGGAGCTACCTGAATGACTGCCCTCACGAACAAGACTGCTCTGGTCACCGGTGGCAGCCGGGGCATCGGCCGCGCCATCGCCCAGCGGCTCGGCAAGGAGGGCGCCCTCGTCGCCCTGACGTACTCCAGCGACGAGGCCGCCGCCAAGGAGACCGTCGCCTCGATCGAGGCCGCGGGCGGCCGCGCCTTCGCCTTCCGCTCCGCCCTGGGCGTCGCGGGCGACGCCGACGCCCTGTGGGAGGCCTTCGACGCGGAGATCGGCAAGCACTCCGACACCGCGGGCCTGGACATCCTGGTCAACAACGCCGGCATCGCGGGCCCGGGTCTGATCCACGAGGTCACCGAGGCCGACTACGACAAGGTCTTCGCGATCAACGCCAAGGCCCCCTTCTTCATCATCCAGAAGGGCCTGGAGCGCCTGCGCGACGGCGGCCGCATCATCAACATCTCGTCCGGCGTCACCAAGGTCGCCTTCCCCGGCATGACCTCCTACGCCGCGAGCAAGGGCGCCGTCGAGGTGCTCACCCTGACCCTCGCCCAGACCCTGGGTTCGCGTCAGATCACGGTCAACGCCGTCTCCCCCGGCACCATCGAGACCGACATCCACCCGTGGATGGCCGACCCGGCCGCCAAGGCGCACGCCGCCGGCTTCTCGGTCTTCAACCGCGTCGGTCAGCCGGCCGACGTCGCCGACGTCGTGTCCTTCCTGGCCTCGGACGACTCCCGCTGGGTCACCGGCCAGAACATCGACGTCTCCGGCGGCTCCGGCCTCGGCATCTGACGCGGGGTCCGTCGTCCGCGCACGGTCGGCTCCCCGGGCCGCCGCCTCTCCCCCGCACCGGGGGAGGCGGCGGCCTTCGTCGTGCCCGCGGGGCGTGCCCCCGGACGCGGGCCCGGACGCGGGCCCGGACGCGGGAAGGCCCCCGGCCCGAGGGGATCGCCCTCGGGCCGGGGGCCCGTCACCGCCGACCGATCGGGAACCGTCAGGTGTTCCGGATCGACAGGGTGTGCCGGAAGATGTTCTTCGGGTCCCACTTGTCCTTGGCGGCCTGGAGGCGGCAGTAGCCGTCCTTGAAGTACAGGTGCTCCCAGCCGACGCCCGAGGTGTTGAGCGCCGGGTCGGCGAGGTCCGCGTCGGCGTAGTTGATGAACGCGCCGTCGTTGACGCCGCCCGGACGCGGGACGCCACCGGTGCCGGCGTACACGTCGCGGTAGAACTCGCGGATCCACGCGAGGTTGGCCGCGTCCTCCTGGGGGGTGGCCCAGAGGTTGACGAACAGCATCTTGATGACGGAGTCGCGCTGCGCCGTGGCGGTGGCCGAGGAGGCGGGCAGGTTCGCCGCGCCGCCGTACCCGGCGATCTCCACGAGGGCCGCGGAGTTGTTGTAGTCGGTGCGCGTGAGGTGCTTCCAGAACGCCTTGATCTGGTGGTCCGGCATGGTCCGGCGCAGGTAGGCGGACTTGGCCTTGAAGCGGCCCTTGCCCTCGAAGCCGGAGCCGCCGAGGCCCGGCCAGTGCAGGACGTTGTACAGCCAGTCCACGCGCTGGCGGGTGTCGACGCGGTAGGTCAGGCCCGTGCCGGCGACGATGGCGGCGAGGTAGTTGTCCAGGAGCGCGTCCGCGTTGGGCAGGGCGGTGTCGATCTGCGAGCTCATCAGGAACTCGCCGGCCAGCTTGTGCCGCGGCTTGATGGCGCTGAACAGCTTCGCGTACGGCGAGGTGGCGGAGGCGTTGTTCTCGTGCCAGGCCGTGAAGTTGCGCAGCAGGCGGGTGAAGGCGGCCTCGGTCATGCCGTTCCAGGAGAAGGCGACCTCGGAGACGATCAGCTCGCGCGGGGCCTTCGGCAGGAGGGTGGCCGGGTCGTTGCCCGTGGCGCCCGGGCTGCGGAACCACCAGCGGGTGACGATGCCGTAGCTGCCGCCGCCGGCGCCGGTGTGCGCCCACCACAGTTCGCGGTTGGGGTCGTTGGCCTCGCGGGTGGCGACGATCTTGCGGGCCACGCCGCCGGCGTCGACGTGCACGATCTCGATGGCGTACAGGTGGTCGACGGTGACACCGTGCGAGCGGGCCAGCGGGCCGTAGCCGCCACCCGGTATGTGGCCGCCGACCGAGACGGTCGGGCAGGTGCCGCCGGGGATCGTGACGCCCCAGTTGTTGTAGAGGGTCTCGTAGACGCTGCCGAGCTGGGCGCCGGCGTCGACGGCGATCGCCCGGCGGGCCGAGTCGTGCGAGATTCCGGTCATGGCCGAAATGTCGATGAGGACGCGGATGTTGGCGTTGCTCGTGAAGTCCTCGTAGCAGTGGCCACCGCTGCGGACGGTGAACCGCAGTCCCTTGTCGAGGGTCTCCTGCACGGCCTGGAGGACCTGGTCCGCCGTGCTCGCCACGAGCACGTAGTTCGGCGTGCCGACCCAGCGACCGTTGGCGCCGGCCACCAGGGCCGCGTAGCGCGGGTCGGACGGCAGGACCGTGACCAGCTGCGACGAGGCGATGGCGGCGGCGGCCGTCGGCTCCGCGGCGAACGCCTCACCCGCCCAGCCGCCCAGGGCGGGCAGGGCGAGAGCCGCACCGCCGGCGGCCGCAGTGTTTCTCATGAACACGCGGCGGGAAACTCCGGTCATTCCGTGTACCTCCACGAGGAATTGGTTCTCGAGTGCGGAACTCGACATCACGCCGCACACCTGCTGGAGGCGGGGTGGAATCAATGGCCGTGAGTCCCTGTGAAACCACAAATTATCGGCCAGATTCCATCGTCGAGTAATCCTTGACCAATTCCGGTTGTGAAGGCGATTCGAGACGGGACGGAGCGGCTCGAAAAGCGTCCCATAGGGCCCGGAACGCGGTCGGGCCCGGCGGCCGGGCCGGCCCGCCTCCCGCGGGTGCGCACGGCCGGCCCGGCCCGGGACCCGCAGGTCCGGACGGGTGCGGCGGGTGCGGGCGGGCCGGGGCCCTGCCGGTTCAGACGGCCCAGACCCGGGCCGGCGCGGTTCCGGCGAGCCGTTCGTGCGCCGTGGTCTGTCCCAGTGCCTCGCGCGTGGCGTCGCAGAGCTGGATCTCGCCGGCGGGGGACAGTTCCAGCAGGCACTGGCAGGTGTCCAGGAGCGCGCCGTTGACGGTCGGCGCGGCGGTGGGGTCGTCCGGCCGGAAGCGCACGAGGGCGTTCCCGGTGGCGACGGCGGCGTGCAGGGTGAGGCCCTGCCAGGGGGTGGGGTTGAGGCCGGCGTCCGTCGCGGGGTCGGTGAGCCGGTCGCGGATGGCGGCCGCCGCGCGCACGGCCCGCTCGGCCGTGCCCTCCTCGCCGCCGGCCCGGAACAGTCCGAGCGAGACGGCCCCGATCGAGGTGACCGCGTCCCCGCCGAAGCGTTCGATGCGCTGGCGCGCGATGGCGTTGACGCTCTCGAACATCTCGTCCAGGAAGTCGGGGGCGGCGCCCGCGAGGTCCGGGGTGATCCGGGTCTGGACGAGGAGCACGCTGATGCGCTGGCGCTCGGTGACCACCGGTCGGGGAGCGGGCTGCCGGCGGACCGGCGCTCCCCTGGGTTGCGTCGGGCGGTCGGCCGGCAGCACGCCGCGGGGGTGGGTCGGGACGGCCGCCAGCATGCGCCGCCGGTCCTCCGGGCGTTCCTCGCGCGGGTCCTCGTAGCGCTCGACGGGGTGGGGCGCCGGGCGTTCGACCCCGTACGGGTCCGGGACGCGTTCGCCGTGGCGCTCCGGGTGGAGGGCGGTGGCGTCGACGCCGATCGGCGCGGCGGCGGACGGGACCGGCAGCCGGGTCGCCGCGTGGGCGGTCGCGCCCTGGGCCACGATCGCGTCCTCGCGCCGGCGCACCTGGCCGCCCGGTACGCCGACGGGTGCCGGACCGCCGAGGATGACCGCGGCGGGGGCGAGGTTGAGGGCGGGGTCGTGGGCGAGGATCGCCTGCTGGAGCCTGCGCAGTTCGTGGCCCGGCTCCAGGCCGAGGTCCTCGACGAGGGTGGCGCGGATGCGGTTGTAGACGCTGAGCGCGTCGGCCTGCCGGCCGCAGCGGTACAGGGCGAGCATCAGCTGGCCGGAGGAGCGCTCGCGCAGCGGTTCGGCCTCGACCGTGGTCTCCAGCTCGCCGAGGACGGCGTAGTGCTGGCCGCAGCGCAGCTTCGCCTCGAAGTAGTCCTCCAGGACGTCGAGCCGGGTGTTCTGCACGGCCGTCAGTTCGGGCCACATCGTGCCGGTTTCCACCAGGTCCGACAGGACCGGTCCCCGCCACAGTTCCAGGGCCTCGCAGAAGAGGTTCGCCGCCTCGTGCGGGGCGCCGGCGGCGAGGCGGGCCCGGCCCTGGCGCACGCGCTGACGGAAGAGGTGCAGGTCGACGTGGTCGGGATCGACGCGGATCATGTACCCCGGCGCACGGGTGACGAGTTCGGCGGGTGCCCCGTCGCCGCCGGGCGCGCACTGGTTCAGCATGCCGCGCAGTCCCCACACCGCGTTCTGGAGGATCTTGCGGGCCGTCACGGGTGCGTTGTCCGCGCTCCAGAGCGCGGTCAGCAACTGGCTCGTGGGGACGACCTGGTTGGCCTGTAAGAGCAGGTATCCCAGCGTGGCACGCGGCTTGGTTCCACCGAGCGGTACGGGCTGGTCAGCGGACATCACTTCCAACGGACCCAACATCCGAAAGCGCATAACTCCCCCGGTCCTGCGAGCTGATACGTCATGCTCACTCGTTCAGGAGATTACAAACCAACACTCCGGTTTGTCAAAAGTGTTGTTCGGTACGCTTCTCCACCGCAAGGCCGGTCGAACTTCGAGCGGAGCGCCGGTTTCTGAAAAACCAAAGGCCAGAGGGCCCGGGATGGGGGATTCCCGGGCCCTCTGGCGGTGCTGCGACCAGGGGGGAGGTCGCATCACTGTGGGGTGGCTCACATGCCGGATCGGGGTTTCATGGCCGAAAAAAGACCTTGAGGGCCCCTCAAACAGCACAAGCGGTTTGGTTTAGGTGTAGCCCGCACCCGTCACGCGACCGGCGCGAGGCTCGCCCCGTCCGTGTCGCGGATGATCACGCAGACGTCGCGCAGGGCCGCCTCCAGCCGGTCGATCTCCTCGTCCGTGAGGTAGACGGACGGTTCGAAGCGCAGCGTGTTGACCGCGCTGGAGGTCGGGAACGTGCGGATGCGGTGCGCCCGCAGGATGTGGCCCGAGACGAAGTACCCGAAGAACCCGCTCTGGGCGACGCCCCGCAGGATCTCGGCGTCGGCACCCGACTGGTCGTGGAACTCCAGGCCCAGCATCAGGCCCCGGCCGCGCACCTCCTTGACCGTGTCGGGGAAGTCGTCGCGCACCGAGCGGAGCATCGACAGGAGCTTCTCGCCGCGCTCGGCCGCGAGGCGGTAGACCTCGCCGTCGCCGCGCTCCATGATCTCCAGCACCTTGAGGGCGATGAAGCAGGAGAAGCTGTCCTTGGCGAAGGTCGAGCTGTGCGCGAGCTCGAACTGCCCGTGGTAGAGCGGCTTGCGCACGAGCATGACCGCGGCCTTGGCGATGCCGCCGCCCAGGCTCTTGGCCAGGGTGTAGTAGTCGCCGCGCAGGCCGAGCTGCGTGGCGGCCAGGAAGGTGCCGGTCCGGCCCATGCCGGTCTGCACCTCGTCGATGACGACCGGGATGGAGGCCTCGGCGCAGACCTCCTGGATCTCGCGCGCGAACTCCGGGGTCAGCTCGTGGATGCCGCCCTCGCCGAGGACCGGCTCCAGGACGAAGGCCACGAACAGCGGGAAGTCCCGCTCGACGACCTGGACCTGACCGCCCTCGACGACCAGGTCGAGCAGCTGCGCCCGCTCCTCGTCGATGATCTTGCGCAGGGCGCCCGGCTGGTCGCGGGGGACGAAGCGGGACTGCGCGGCGAGGGCCTTGAAGGGCAGCCGGTAGCCCTCGTTGTGGGTGAGCTGCACGCTGCCGGCGAGCTTGCCGTGGAAGCCGCCCTCGGGGACCAGGAAGACCGGCTGACGCGCGGCCTGGGCCTCGTTGCGGGCGACGACCTCGGTGACGAGGTCCTCGATGGTGGAGGCGACGCCGGGCGCGACGGTGGCCTCGCCGGCGGTGACGCGGGTGAGGACCTCCTCCACGTTGGCGGCGATCTCCTCGGTGAGGGCCGCCAGGCGCAGGCCGCGGTCGAGCTCGGCGTGCTTCATGGCGGCCTCGACGGCCTCGGCGCCGCTGTTGGCGAAGATGGCGTAGTACTGCTCGTCGTCCCCGCGCTCGCGCTGGAGGATCCGGTTGAGGACCTCGGCGACGTCGTTGGCGTAGGGGTGGCGGGAGAACTGCGCGTGGACGGGCGTCTGCGCGTCCAGCAGCTCCTTGGCGTAGGCGTTGATCTCGGGGTTGTTGTGCCCGAGCATCAGGGAGCCGTAGCCGCCGACGTAGTCGAGTACGGGGATCTCCTCGCCGTTCTCGCCGCGGCGGTAGAGGGTGTTGCCCTCGCCGCGCACGTAGTCGGCGTCGAGACCGCCGGAGGCCAGGACGCCCAGCAGGAACGGCTCGGCGAACTCGGCGTTGGCCGTGGTGGATTCGGTCGTCATGTCAGTCCGTTCAGGCGCTGGTGGTGGACTCTTCGCGGGCGGCCGGGGCCGGGGCCTCGGCCGGGGCCGGGGCCGGGGCCGGGGCCTCCTCCGCCGGGGCCTCGGCGGCACCGATCGCGGGGATGTGACGCAGCAGGGACAGCACGATGACGGCGGTCACGGCGGCGAGGCCGGCGCTGACCCAGGCCGTCGCCTGGAACCCGGCGGTGAAGGCGTCGCGGGCGACGCTCACCAGCTGGGCGCCGAGGTCGGCCGGGAGCGAGGCGGCGGCGTCGGTGGCGCCGCCGACCGTGTCGCGGGCGGCCTCGGCGGCCTCGGCGGGCAGGCCCGCCGGGACGTTCTCGTCGACGTGGCCGCGGTAGACGGCGACGGCGATGGAGCCCGTGACGGCGATGCCGAGCGCGAGGCCGAGGTCGTAGGCGGTCTGACCGGTGGCGGCGGCGCCGCCGGCCTTCTCCGGCGGCGCGGCGCCGGCGGCCAGCGAGGTGCCCAGGACGCTGATGGGGGCGACGCCGAACATGATGATGGCGAGGCCGATCGCGGCGGGCAGGATGCCGTCCTCGTTGTGCTCGGCGATCCCGGTCAGCCAGAAGCCGATCAGGGTGACGACGAGGCCCGCGGTGATGACGTAGGCGGGACGGATCCGCTTGGCGAACACCGGGGTGAGCTGCGAGCCCAGGATCAGGCCGGCGGCTCCGGGCAGCAGCCACAGACCGGCGGCGAGCGGGCTGAGCCCACCGGCGACCAGCAGGAACTGCGGGACCAGGTACTCGACGCCGTTGAGCGCCATCATGCCGAACAGCAGGGTCAGCAGGGCGCCGGTGAAGGCGCGGGTCTTGAACAGCCGCATGTCGAGCAGCGGGGTGTCCAGGGAGTTCTGGCGGCGGACGAACGCGACCGTGAAGACCGCGCCGATGAGCAGGGCCGCGACGTTGAGCACGCTGAAGCCGCTCTCGGCGAACTTCTTGACGGCGTAGACGATCGGCAGGATCGCGGCCAGGAAGAGCACCACGCTGGCCAGGTCGATCCGGCCGGCGCCCGGGTCCTTGTACTCGGGCAGCAGCACCGGCGCGAGGATCAGCGGCACCAGCATGACCGGGACGCCCATCAGGAAGACGGAGCCCCACCACCACTGGTCGAGCAGCACACCGCCGATGACGGGGCCGATGGCGATGCCGACGGACAGGGCCGTGACCCAGGTGGCGATGGCGGTCGCCCGCTGACGGGCGTCCTTGAACATGTGGATGATCAGCGAGAGCGTCGACGGGAGCACCGCCGCGCCGGCCACACCCAGCAGGGCGCGCGCGAAGATGAGCATCTCCGGGCTGGTGGAGTACGCGGCGAGCAGCGAGGCGACGATCACGCCGACGGAGCCCAGGATCAGGAGCTTGCGGCGCCCGATCCGGTCCCCGAGGGTTCCCATGACGACCAGGAAGCCGCAGGTGAGGAACCCGTAGATGTCCGTGGTCCACAGCAGCTGGGAGCTGGTGGGCCGCAGGTCGGCCGTGACGTACGGGGTGGCCAGCCACAGCACGCCGAGGTCGGCCGTCATCAGAGTCACCGGCAGCAGCAGGACGAGCAGTCCGAACCACTCCCGCGGCCCGGCCCGCAACTCCACCGCGGGGGCGGCGGTGTTCGAAGACATGGTTATCCCTTCATCAATGTTCTTTTTTGGAGTCGCTAGGGGGCCGTGCGAACCCGCCGGATGATCTCCGCGGCGACCGTGTCGGGGTCCTGCTGCGGCTGCCAGTGGGAGGTCTTCTCCAGGGTCACCAGCCGGTAGGGGCCGGTGACGTGGTCGGCGGTCTTCTCGACGGCCAGTTCGCTCACGGCCGTGTCGGTACGGCTGTAGACGAACGTCGTCGGGACGGTGACCGGGCCGAAGCCGAGGTCGTCGCCGAGCAGGTTGTTGGCCCGGTACCAGTTGAGGGCGGCGTCGAGCACGCCCGGCGCGCGGTGCGTGGTGACGTACCGCTCGATCTGGGCGTCGGTCAGGACGCCCTCGCCGGCCTGGGTGAACCAGGCGTACAGCTGTGCGCCCCCGTCGGCGAGGAAGTGCGCGGCGGCGCCCTCGGAGACGAGGAACTCCACGTACTGGGAGCTGTGCTGCTGCTCCTCGTCCACGCGGTAGGCGTGCTGGTACGCGTCGAGGTGCGGGATGGCCAGGGCGGTCAGCGTGCGCACCCGGTCGGGGTGGTGGGCCGCCAGGTACCAGGCCACCGCGGCGCCCCAGTCGTGGCCGACGACGTGGGCGGAGGTGATGCCCAGGGCGTCGAGGACGCCGAGCGCGTCGGCCGCGAGGTGTTCGAGGCGGTACGCCTCCACCTCGGCCGGGCGGGCGCCGTCGGAGTAGCCGCGCTGGTCGGGGGCGATCGTGCGCAGTCCTTCGGCGTGGAGCAGCGGGGCGGTCTCCGTCCAGGACTCCTTGTTGTGCGGGAATCCGTGCAGGAGCAGGACGGGGTCTCCGTCGGCCGGTCCGCCCACCTCGACGTCGAAGGTGAGGTCGCCCAGGGTGATCGCGGTCATGGTCACGCCCGCGTCGACGCCGCGGCGATGGCGGCCTCGATCTCGGGGTCGTGCAGGACGGCCGGGGAGTCGACGAGGCCGATGACGCGGGAGTAGGCGCGGGCGACCGCGGCGTCGCGCGAGGCGGCCTCCTGGACCTGCGCGATGAACGCGTGGGCCTGCTGGACCTCCTCGGTGCGCTCGCCCTCGACCTCGGGGAAGCTGAGGTCGGCGCCGACGGCCATCTCCCAGCAACCGTCGACCGCGTCGGCGGCGAGGTCCTTGAAGTAGGCGATCGGGTCGGGGCGCCGCGACTCGGCGGTGTGGCGGCGCAGGACGAGGGAGCCGAGGGCGGAGACGGTCATGCCCTGGGCGTAGCTCGGGTTGAAGGAGCAGACGGCGTCGCCGATGACGAGCAGACCGGTCGGGAAGTCCGTCAGGCGCTGGTAGTGGCGGCGCAGGTTGGTCGGGAACTTGTAGGCGACCGGCTCGTCGAGCGGCTCGGAGGCCTGGAGGACCTCGTAGATGTCGGGGGCCGCGAGCGACTTGATGAAGTCGAGGAAGCCCTCGGGGGTGGTGGCCGGGTGGTCGCCGAGGATGCCGTAGGCGGTGACGATGGAGCGGCCGCCGTCGATCTTCTGGCAGATCGCGCCGCGCGGTATGCCGGCGGAGGCGACGGTGTTGATGGAGATGTTGCCCTCGAAGGCCTCGTCCGGGACCCGGTAGTAGCGGGTGGTGTAGCCGAGGCCGATCTTGTGCTTCTCCTCCTCGACGGCGGCGAAGCCGAACTCCTGGAGCCACACGGAGGTGCGCGAGCCGCGGCCCGTGGCGTCGACGACGAGGTCGGCGGACAGGGTCTCCTCGGTGCCGTCCTGGCGGCGGACGACGACCCCGGTGACCTCGCGGCGGTCCTCGGCGGTGGTCAGGCGCAGGATGTCGGACTGCTCCAGGAAGGAGACCTGGGGGAGGGCGAGCACCCGGTTGCGGATGTGGCGCTCCAGGAAGGGGCGGCTGGAGGTGAGGGCGAAGAGGCCCGACTCGACCTTCTGGAGCCGCTTTCCGTTGATGATCCAGCGGACGTCGTCGGCCACGTCGCCGAGCTGGGCGCCGGCGGCCTTCATCTCCTCGGTGAGGCCCGGGAAGTACTCTTCGGCGATCTGCTGGCCGCGGGCGAGGAGGCCGTGCAGGTGGTGGCCCTGGGGAAGGCCGCGGCGCAGGTCGTTGGGACCGGTCAGCTCGTCGCGGTCGACGACGACGACCTCGGCGAAGTTCTCGGAGAGGGCGCGGGCCGAGAAGAGGCCGGCGATGCTCCCGCCGAGGACGACCGCGCGACCTCCGGTCACGTTTCCGGCGGATCCGGGGGTGACCCCTTGGGAAGATGCAGCACTCACAGCGATCAGCTCTCCTTGAATTCGCATATCACTACAGCCCACCTCGAGCCCGCGGAATCCAAATGCGGGACACCTCCCGACATTTGCTTCGCGTAAGCCCGCACCGAAGGTATCCGCAGGCGTTCCACCGGCCGCTCATTGTGTGGCAACGGGCCGCTCATCAGGCGTTCCAGCGTGCGGAGTTACCGGTCCATGACTGTTTGTGAACCTGCCTTTACTAGCCTGTCGAGGACTGGATTTTCGTGGCTTGACACGGGGCCGGACATCCAGCAGGCGGTGAATCCAGGCGCAGAATTCCCAGGCGCTGTAATCCCAGGAAAGGGCAGCCGAGCGTGGTGACCAGTGAGCAGAATCCTGTAGCAGCCGGGGCGCGCACCGAGAAGGTGCAGCAGATCGCTGTCGTGGGGCTGTCCTGCCGGCTTCCCGGAGCCGAGAGCCCGGCCGCGTTCTGGGAGCTCCTGCGGAGCGGTGCCGACGCCGTCGCCGAGATCCCGCCGGGCCGCTGGGGCGTGCCGCAGGACGGTTCGGCGGCCCCGGGCGACGGCCCGGGGCGCGGCGCGTTCCTGGACGGCGTGGACCTCTTCGACGCGCGCTTCTTCGGCATCTCGCCGCGCGAGGCCTCGGCGATGGACCCGCAGCAGCGCCTGGTGTTGGAGCTGGCCTGGGAGGCGCTGGAGGACGCGGGCATCGTCCCCGCGACCCTGCGCGGCAGCCGCACCTCGGTGTTCGTCGGCACGCTGCGCGACGACTGGACGAACCTGCTGTACCAGTACGGCACGGAGGCCATCACCCAGCACACGATGACCGGCGTCAACCGCGGTGTCATCGCCAACCGGGTCTCCTACTACCTGGGCCTGACGGGTCCGAGCCTGACGGTGGACTCGGCGCAGTCCTCCTCGCTGGTCGCGGTGCACCTGGCGTGCGAGAGCCTGCGGGCCGGCGAGTCGACGACGGCGCTGGCGGCGGGTGTGAACCTGAACCTGCTGACGGAGAACGCCACCACGGAGGAACGGTTCGGCGCGCTCTCCCCGAACGGCGTCACCTACACCTTCGACGCCCGCGCCAACGGGTTCGTCCCCGGCGAGGGCGCCGGCGTCCTCGTCCTGAAGCCGCTGGAGGCGGCCCTCGCCGACGGCGACCGCGTCTACGGCGTCATCCGCGGCAGCGCCGTCAACAACGACGGCACCACCGCCGGCCTGACCGTCCCCAGCGCGACCGCGCAGGAGCAGGTGCTGCGCCTGGCCCACGAGCGGGCCGCGCTCACCGCGGACGAGCGGGTCCAGTACGTGGAGCTGCACGGCACGGGCACCCCGGTCGGCGACCCCATCGAGGCGACCGCGCTCGGCGCCGCGCTCGGCGCGGACCGGCCGCAGGGCGACCCGCTGCGCGTCGGCTCCGTGAAGACCAACATCGGGCACCTGGAGGGCGCCGCGGGCATCGCGGGCCTGATCAAGACGCTGTTGTCGATCCACCACCGCGAACTGCCCCCGAGCCTGAACTTCGAGACCCCGAACCCGGCCATCGCGCTCGACGAGCTGGGGCTCGCCGTGCACACCGAGCACTCGGCGTGGCCGCACCCGGAGCGTCCGCTGGTCGCCGGCGTGTCCTCCTTCGGCATGGGCGGCACCAACGCCCACGTCGTGGTCGCCCAGGCCCCGGCCGTCGTCGGGACGACGGGCTCGCCGGCGGGCGCGGAAACCGACGGGTCGGTCGTCGAGCCGGCCGCCGCCCTGCCGTGGGTGCTGTCCGCCCGCTCCGACGAGGCGCTGCGCGCCCAGGCCGCCCGGCTGGCGGACTTCGCGGCCGCCGAGGGCGCTCCGGGCATCGCCGAGACCGGTTTCGCGCTCGCGACCACCCGTACCGTCTTCGACCGCCGCGCGGTCGTGGTCGGCTCCGACCGGCCGGCGCTGCTGGAGGGCCTGCGGGCGCTCGCCGAGGGCCGTCCGGGCGCCGGCGTCGTACGGGGCGAGGCGGCGAGCGGCTCCACCGCTTTCCTCTTCACCGGCCAGGGCGCGCAGCGCGCCGGGATGGGCCAGGAGCTGTACGCCGCCTTCCCGGTGTTCGCGGAGGCCTTCGACGCCGTCGCCGCCGAGCTGGACCCGCTGCTGGAGCGTCCGCTGTGGGAGGTCATCGCCTCGGGCGAGGGCCTGGACGACACGGGCAACACCCAGCCCGCCCTGTTCGCCGTCGAGGTGGCCCTCTACCGGCTCGTCGAGTCCTGGGGCGTCACCCCGGACTTCGTCGCCGGTCACTCCATCGGCGAGCTGGCCGCCGCGCACGTCGCGGGCGTCCTGGACCTCGCCGACTCCGCGCGGCTCGTCGCCGCCCGCGCGCGGCTGATGCAGGCGCTGCCGACCGGCGGCGCCATGATCGCCGTGGAGGCGACCGAGGAGGAGGTCCTCCCGTTCCTGGAGGGCCTGACGGACCGGCTGTCGATCGCCGCCGTCAACGGACCGCGGTCCGTGGTGATCTCCGGCGACGAGGACGCGGCCGTCGACGTGGCGCTGCGGATCGCGGCCCTGGGCCGCAAGACGAAGCGCCTGAGCGTCTCGCACGCCTTCCACTCCCCCCACATGGACGGGATGTTGAAGGAGTTCCACAAGGTCGCCAAGGAGCTGACCTACGCCGAGCCGCGCATCCCCGTCGTCTCCACCCTCACCGGCCGGCCGGCCGCCGGCGACGACCTGCGCACCCCCTGCTACTGGACCGACCAGGTGCGCGGCGCCGTCCGCTTCGCCGACGCCGCGAACTCCCTCGCGGAGCTGGGCGCCGACGTCCTCCTGGAGATCGGCCCCGACGCCGTCCTGTCGGCCCTGACCGAGGGCACCGCCACCCTGCGCGCGGGCCGCCCCGAGGTGCAGGGTCTGCTCGCCGCCGCCGCGTCCCTCTTCGCCCGCGGCGCGGACCTCGACTGGGACGCCGTGTACGCGGGCCTGGGTCACGAGGCCGGCGGCGCGCCGCGCACCGCCCTGCCGACGTACGCCTTCGAGCGCCGCCGGTACTGGTTCGACGCCACCGCCCGCAAGGAGGCCCCGGCGCTCTCTGCGGCCGGCGCCGACGACCGGTCCGCGCAGGGCGGCGACGCCCCCGAGGCGGTCCCGCACGGCGAGCTGGGCCGCCGCCTGGCCGCGCTGTCCGAGGTCGAGCGCCGCCGCGTGGTCTCGGAGCTGGTGACCTCGCACGTCTCGGCGATCCTGGAGTACGGGCCGGGCGAGGTGCTGGAGCAGCGCACCCCGTTCCAGAAGCTCGGCTTCTCCTCGATGATGACCACCGAGCTGCGCAGGGCGCTGGCCGAGGCCACGGGCCTGCGGCTGCCCGGCGCTCTGCTGTTCGACCACCCGACCCCGCAGGCGCTGACCGAGTTCGTCGAGGCCGAGCTGCTGGGCGCGGCGGAGGCCGCGGAGGAGTTCACCCGTCGCGCCGACGCCGACGAGCCGATCGCGATCGTCGGCATGGCCTGCCGCTTCCCCGGTGGCATCGCCTCCCCGGACGCGCTGTGGGACCTGGTGGCGCGGGGCGGCGACGCCGTCTCCGGCTTCCCCGTCAACCGCGGCTGGCCCGAGGACCTCTACGACGCCGACCCGGACCGGCCCGGCAAGTCCGCCGTGCGCCACGGTGGCTTCCTGCACGACGCGGGCGAGTTCGACGCCGCCTTCTTCGGGATCTCCCCGCGCGAGGCGCTGGCCATGGACCCGCAGCAGCGGCTGCTGCTGGAGACCGCCTGGGAGGCCGTCGAGCGCTCCGGGATCCGTCCCGAGGACCTGCACGGCACCCGTACCGGCGTGTTCGTCGGCGCGACGGCGCTGGAGTACGGGCCGCGCATGTACGAGGCCCCCGAGAGCGTCCAGGGTTCGATCCTGACCGGCTCCACCAGCAGCGTGATGTCGGGCCGGATCGCCTACCAGCTGGGCCTGCTCGGCCCGGCCGTGACCACCGACACCGCCTGTTCCTCGTCGCTGGTCGCGCTGCACCTGGCGATCCGCTCGCTGCGTTCGGGCGAGACCAACCTGGCGATCGCGGGCGGCGCGACGGTCATGTCCTCCCCGGGCATGTTCGTGGAGTTCTCCCGCCAGCGCGGTCTGGCCCCCGACGGCCGCTGCAAGTCCTTCTCGGCGGACGCCGACGGCACCGGCTGGGCCGAGGGCGTGGGCCTGCTCCTCGTGGAGCGGCTCTCCGACGCCGAGCGCAACGGGCACACCGTCCTCGCGGTCCTGCGCGGCTCCGCCATCAACCAGGACGGCGCCTCCAACGGTCTGACCGCCCCGAGCGGCCTCGCCCAGCAGCGGGTCATCCGCCAGGCGCTCGCCGACTCCGGTCTGGACACCTCGGACGTGGACGCGGTCGAGGCGCACGGCACCGGCACGAAGCTGGGCGACCCGATCGAGGCCGAGGCCATCATGGCCACCTACGGCAGCGCCCGCGAGGACCGCTCCCCGGTGTTCCTCGGCTCCCTCAAGTCGAACATCGGCCACGCGCAGGCCGCGGCCGGCGTCGGCGGCGTCATCAAGATGGTCGAGGCGATCCGCCACGGCGTCCTGCCGCGCACCCTGCACGCCGACACCCCGTCGACGCACATCGACTGGTCGGCGGGGTCGGTGGAGCTGCTCACCGAGGAGCGGGCCTGGCCCGAGACGGGCCGGCCGCGCCGCGCGGCCGTCTCCTCCTTCGGCATCAGCGGCACCAACGCCCACGTCGTCATCGAGCAGGCCCCGGCCGCGGCCCCCGCCGCCGGCCGGACGCCGGACGCCGCGCCCGCCCCGGCCGCCGCGCCCGCCGAACTGCCCGCGCCGTGGCTGCTGTCGGCCCGTACCCCGCAGGCGCTGCGCGCGCAGGCCGAGCGGCTGCGCGCCGCCCTCGCCGGCGACGCCGGTGTCGACGCCTCCGCCG
Source organism: Streptomyces sp. NPDC048606 (assembly GCF_040650855.1). Taxonomy (NCBI): domain Bacteria; kingdom Bacillati; phylum Actinomycetota; class Actinomycetes; order Kitasatosporales; family Streptomycetaceae; genus Streptomyces; species Streptomyces sp. NPDC048606. The sequence goes on from NZ_JBEZIB010000015.1 coordinate 145,737, forward strand.
TCGGGCGGGCGCTCGCGAGCACCCGTACCGTCTTCGAGGAGCGGGCCGTCGTCCTCGCCGAGGACCGGGCCGGCCTGCTGTCCGGTCTCGAAGCCCTCGCCGCCGGCGCCGCCGACGCGGCCGTGGTCACCGGCAGCGCCGCGAACGCCGGCCGCACCGCGTTCCTCTTCACCGGTCAGGGCGCCCAGCGCCCGGGCATGGGCCGCGAGCTGTACGAGCGCCACCCGGTGTTCGCCGCCGCCCTGGACGAGGTGTTCGCCGCGCTCGACGCCCACCTGGAGCGTCCGCTGCGCGAGGTCGTCCTCGCCGCGGAGGGCAGCCCCGAGGCCGCCCTGCTCGACGAGACCACGTACACCCAGCCCGCGCTGTTCGCGATCGAGGTGGCCCTCTTCCGGCTGCTGGAGCACCACGGGGTCGTCCCCGACCTGCTGGCCGGCCACTCGATCGGCGAGCTGTCCGCCGCCCACGCCGCCGGCGTCCTGTCGCTGGAGGACGCGGCCCGGCTGGTGGCCGCGCGCGGCCGGCTGATGCAGTCGGCCCGCTCCGGCGGCGCGATGATCGCCGTCCAGGGCACCGAGGAGGAGGTCGCCGCCTCCCTGGCGGGCCACGAGGACGCGGTGTCGATCGCCGCCGTCAACGGCCCGGCCTCCGTGGTGATCTCCGGTGACGAGGACGTCGCCGAGGCCGTCGCCGCGCGGTGGCGGGAGCAGGGCCGCAAGACCAAGCGCCTGACGGTCTCGCACGCCTTCCACTCGCCGCACATGGCGGAGGTCCTCGACGAGTTCCGCGACGTCGCCGCCTCGCTGACGTTCTCGGCGCCGACCGTTCCGGTCGTCTCCACCGTCACCGGCCGGCTCGCCACGGACGCCGAGCTGACCTCGCCCGACTACTGGACGCACCAGATCCGCGCCGCCGTCCGCTTCCACGACGCCGTCCTGGAGCTGGCCGCGCAGGGCGCGACCGTCCTCGTCGAGGCCGGTCCGGACGCGGTGCTGACCGCGCTGGCCCAGGGCGCCCTGGAGGACGCCCCCGTCGTGGCCGTGCCGCTGCTGCGCGCCGGCCGTCCGGAGGCGCAGAGCCTGACCGCGGGCCTCGCCCGCGCGCACACCGCCGGCGCCACGCTGGACGCGACGACGTTCTTCGCGGCCGGGGCCGCGGCCGACCTGCCGACGTACGCCTTCCAGCGGGAGACGTACTGGCTGTCGCCGACCGTCCCGACCGACGCGCGCAGCCTGGGCCTGGACCCCTCCGAGCACCCGCTGCTGTCCACCACGGTGGAGTTCGCGGACCGCGAGGACGCCCTGTTCACGAGCCGGATCTCGGTCGGCGGCCACCCGTGGCTGACGGACCACACCATCGGCACCACGGTGCTGGTGCCCGCCACCGGCTTCCTGGAGCTGGCGGTCGCCGCAGGCGACCACCTGGGCTTCACCCGCGTCGAGGAGCTGACCCTGGAGGCGCCGCTCGCGCTGATCGGCCGCGAGCCGGTGCGCGTACAGGTCGCGGTGGGCGCCCCGGACGCCTCCGGTGTCCGCCCGTTCTCCATCCACGCCCGCCCCGACGGCGGCGAGGACCAGGAGAAGCCGTGGACGCGGCACGCGACGGGCGCGCTGGCCGAGGCCCGTGACCCGCAGGCCGACGCCGGCCTGACCGAGTGGCCGCCGGCCGGCGCCGAGGCGCAGCCGCTGGAGGACGTCTACGAGCGGCTCGGCGGGCTCGGTTACGCGTACGGGCCGGCCTTCCAGGGCCTGCGGGCGTCCTGGCGCGACGGCGAGGACCTGTACGCCGAGGTGCGCCTGCCCGAGGAGCAGCGCGAGAGCGCCGCCCGCTTCGGGGTGCACCCCGCGCTGTTCGACTCGGTGCTGCACCCGCTGGTGCTGGACGCGGCCGCGCCGGGCGACACCGACCGGATCCGGCTCCCGTTCGCCTGGTCGGGGATCTCGCTGTACGCGGCGGGCGCCGCCGAGCTGCGCGTGCGGATCTCCCCGGTCGGCACCGACACCTACCGGCTGACGCTGGCCGACGCGGCGGGCGCGCCCGTCGCGGAGGTGGAGTCGCTGACGCTGCGTCCGGTCGCGAAGGAGCAGCTGACCGCCCCGGCCGCGGACGGCGGCGACGACTCCCTGTACGCGGTGGAGTGGGCGGCCGTGGCGACCCCCGAGGGCGCCGAGGCCGACTGGTCGCGGGCCGACTCCGCCCTCGCGGACGTCGAGGCCGGTCGGGACGTCCTCGTCCGGGTGGCCGGCGCGGGCGACGGGATCGAGGGCGCGCACCGCACGACGCTGGAGACCCTCGCGCTGGTCAAGGAGTGGCTGGCGGACGAGCGGTTCGCCGAGTCGCGGCTGGTGCTCGTCACCTCCGGCGCGGTGGCCGCGCCGGCGGGCGCGGACGTCACCGACCTGGACGCGGCCCCGGTGTGGGGTCTGGTCCGCTCGGTGCAGTCCGAGCACCCCGACCGGCTGGTGCTGGTCGACGCCGACCCGTCGGCGGACGACGCGCTGATCGCCGCCGCCCTCGCCACCGGGGAGCCGCAGCTCGCCGTCCGGGACGGCGCCCTGTACGCGCCGCGGCTGGCCCGCGCGGCGGCGACCGCCCCGGCGGAGCCGGTCCTCGACGGGAACGGCACGGTCCTGGTGACGGGCGGCACGGGCGGTCTGGGCGCGCTGTTCGCCCGGCACCTGGTGACCGGGCACGGCGTACGGCACCTGCTGCTGTCGAGCCGGCGCGGTCCGGCGACCCCGGGCGCGGACACCCTCGTCGCGGAGCTGTCCGCGCTGGGCGCGGAGGTGCGCGTGGTCGCGGCGGACGCCGCCGACCGGGCGTCGGTGGCGGAGCTGCTGGCCGCCGTCGACCCGGCGCACCCGCTGACGGCCGTGGTGCACACCGCCGGTGTGCTCGACGACTCGACGGTGGAGTCCCTCACCCCGGAGCAGGTCTCCGCGGTGCTGCGGCCGAAGGTGGACGCCGCGTGGAACCTCCACGAGCTGACCGAGGGCCTCGACCTGGCGGCGTTCGTCCTGTTCTCCTCCGTGTCCGGTCTGACGGGTACGGCGGGCCAGGCCAACTACGCCGCCGCGAACACCTGGCTCGACGCGCTGGCCGCGCACCGCCGGGCCTCCGGCCTGGCCGCGACCTCGCTGGCCTGGGGTCTGTGGGACTCCAGCCACGGCATGGGCGCGGGTCTCACCGAGGCCGACCTGGCGCGTTGGGACCGGGCGGGCATGACGCCGCTCACCCCGGAGCAGGGCCTCGCCCTGTTCGACGCGGCCCTGGCCGGTGAGCGGCCGCTGCTGGTGCCGGTGGCGCTGAACCTGGGCCGCTTCCGTACGGCGGCCGAGCTGCCGCCGGCCCTCTACCGGGGGCTGGTGCGCACCCGTACCCGCCGTGCGGCGCAGGCCGGCGCGGCCGGCGCCGGGGACTCGGGCTGGAGCCGGCAGATCGCCGCTCTCGCCGAGGACAAGCGCGCGGACGCGGTGCTGGACCTCGTACGGTCGACCGTGGCCTCGGTGCTGGGGCACGCGGGCGCCACGTCCATCGACCCGCAGCGGGCCTTCAGCGACATCGGCTTCGACTCGATGGCGGGCGTGGACCTGCGCAACCGGCTCGGCGCGGCCACCGGGCTGCGGCTGCCGGCGACGGCGGTGTTCGACCACCCGACCCCGGCCGCCCTGGCGACGTACGTGCTGTCGAAGGTGTCGGCGGAGGCGGGCGGCGCCCCGGCGAAGGCCGTGAAGGCCCGCGCGAAGGGTGCCTCGGACGAGCCGATCGCGATCGTCGGCATGGCCTGCCGCTTCCCGGGCGGGGTGAACTCCCCGGCCGACCTGTGGCGGCTGGTGGCCGACGGGGTGGACGCGGTCAGCGGCTTCCCCGTCAACCGCGGCTGGGACCTGGACAACCTGTACGACCCGGACCCGGAGCGCACGGGCACCAGTTACGTCCGCGAGGGCGGCTTCCTGCACGAGGCGGACCTCTTCGACCGGGAGTTCTTCGGGATCTCCCCGCGCGAGGCGACCGCGACCGACCCGCAGCAGCGCCTGCTGCTGGAGACGGCGTGGGAGACCTTCGAGAGCGCGGGCATCGACCCGGCGCTGGTGCGCGGCTCCAACACCGGTGTGTTCACGGGCGCCATGTACGACGACTACGCGTCGCGGCTGAGCGCCACCCCGGAGGAGTTCGAGGGCTTCCTGCTCGCGGGCAACCTCTCCAGCGTCATCTCCGGCCGGCTGTCCTACACGTACGGTCTGGAGGGCCCGTCGCTCACCGTCGACACGGCCTGCTCCTCCTCGCTGGTGGCCATGCACCTCGCGGCGAGCGCCCTGCGCTCGGGCGAGTGCGACCTGGCGCTCGCGGGCGGTGTCACCGTGATGAACAGCCCGCACACCTTCGTGGAGTTCTCCCGGCAGCGCGGGCTCTCCCCCGACGGCCGCTGCAAGTCGTTCTCGGCGAGCGCGGACGGCACCGGCTGGTCGGAGGGCGTCGGCCTGCTCCTGGTGGAGCGGCTCTCGGACGCCAGGCGCAACGGGCACCGGATCCTCGGTGTGATCCGCGGCACCGCCATCAACCAGGACGGCGCCTCCAACGGTCTGACCGCCCCGAACGGTCCGGCCCAGGAGCGGGTCATCCGCCAGGCCCTGGCGAACGCCGGTCTGAACCCGGCGGACGTGGACGCGGTCGAGGCGCACGGCACCGGCACCACCCTCGGCGACCCGATCGAGGCGCAGGCCCTGCTGGCCACCTACGGCCAGGACCGGGCGGAGGACCAGCCGCTGTACCTGGGCTCCCTCAAGTCGAACATCGGGCACAGCCAGGCCGCGGCCGGCGTCGGCGGCGTCATCAAGATGCTGGAGGCGATGCGGCACGGCACCCTGCCGCGCACCCTGCACGTGGACCGGCCCTCCCCGCACGTGGACTGGGAGGCGGGCGCGCTGTCGCTGCTGACGGAGGAGACCCCCTGGCCGGAGCGCGACCGGCCGCGCCGGGCCGGCGTGTCCTCGTTCGGCATCAGCGGCACCAACGCCCACGTGATCATCGAGCAGGCTCCGGCGGCGCCCGCCGAGCGGCGGCCCGCGCCGGCTGCCGAGGCCGCGCGCGTCCTGCCGTGGCTGGTGTCCGGCAAGGACGAGAAGGCCGTCCGGGCGCAGGCCTCGCGCCTGCACCGGTTCGCCCTCGACCACCCGGAGCTGTCGGCCGCCGACATCGGCTTCTCGCTGGCGACCGGCCGGGCGGTCCTGGAGCACAGCGCGGCCGTGGTCGGCGCCGACCGGGAGTCCCTGATCCGGGGCCTGTCGTCGCTGGCGCACGGGGAGTCGGCGAGCAACGTCGTACGGGGCCGCTCGGCGCGTCCCGGCAAGACGGCCTTCCTCTTCACCGGGCAGGGCAGCCAGCGCCTGGGCATGGGCCGGGAGCTGTACGCGACGAACCCGGTGTTCGCGAAGGCCCTCGACGAGATCTGCGACCGTTTCGACGCGGAGCTGGCGCGGCCCATCAAGGAGGTGCTGTTCGCGCCGGAGCACTCGGCGGACTCGGCGCTGATCGACCAGACGTCGTTCACGCAGGCCGCGCTGTTCGCCATCGAGGTGGCCCTGTACCGGCTGTTCGAGCACCACGGCTTCACCCCGGACTACCTGCTGGGCCACTCCATCGGCGAGGTCACCGCCGCCTACCTGGCGGGGGTCCTCGAACTGGGCGACGCCTGCTGCCTGGTCGCCGAGCGCGGCCGGCTGATGCAGGCCGCCCGCGAGGGCGGTGCGATGGCCGCGGTCCAGGCGACCGAGGAGGACGTGCGCGCCTCGCTGGCCCCGTACGGGAACGCGGTGTCGATCGCCGGTGTCAACGGCCCGAACTCGATGGTGATCTCGGGTGACGCGGACGTCGTCGACGAGGTCTGCGACGCCTGGCGGGCGAAGGGCGCCCGCACCAAGCGGCTGCCGGTCTCGCACGCCTTCCACTCGCCGCACATGGACGAGGTGCTGGAGGAGTTCGTGGAGGTGGCCTCGGGGCTGGCCTTCCGCGAGCCGCGCATCCCGGTGGTCTCCAACGTCACCGGCACCCTGGCCACCGTCGAGCAGCTCACCTCCCCGCAGTACTGGGCCACGCACATCCGTGAGGCCGTGCGCTTCGCGGACGGGGTCCGCTACCTGGAGGCCCAGGGCGTCACCGACTTCCTGGAGCTGGGCCCGGACGGGGTGCTGACGGCGCTCGCCCAGGGTTCCCTGGAGCAGGAGGCGGGCGCGCTGGCGCCGGCCCTGCGCCGGGACCGGCCCGAGGGCGAGAGCGTGGCCGGGGCGATGGCGCTGCTGCGGATGCGCGGCGCCCGGCCGGACTTCGCGAAGCTGTTCCCCGGTGCCCGTGCGGTCGACCTGCCGACGTACGCCTTCCAGCACGAGCGGTACTGGCTGGACGACCCGCAGACCCCGGCGGACGCGGCCGGGCTGGGTCTGGCCGCGACCGGCCACCCGCTGCTGGGCGCCGCCGTGGCGAGCGCGCACCGCGACGAGTACCTGTTCACGGGGCGGCTCTCGCGCCGCACGCACGGCTGGCTGACCGAGCACGCCGTGCACGGCACGGTGCTGGTCCCCGGCACCGGTCTGGTGGAGCTGGCCGCCCGGGCGGGCGAGCAGCTCGGTGTGGAGCGGGTCGAGGAGCTGATGCTGTCGGCTCCGCTGGTCCTGCCCGAACAGGGCGGCGTGCAGGTGCAGGTCGTCGTCGGCGAGGCGGACGGCTCGGGTCGGCGTACGGTCGAGGTGTTCTCGCGGCCCGACGACGGCGACGTGGCGGCCGACCGGCCGTGGACGCTGAACGCGAACGGTGCGCTGGCCCCGGCGGGCGCGGTCTCCGAGGGGCTGACGGCCTGGCCGCCGGCCGGCGCCTCCGAGGTCTCCCTGGAGGGGGTCTACGAGCGTCTCGACGCCCTGGGCTACGCCTACGGGCCGGCCTTCCAGGGCCTGTCGCGGCTGTGGACGCTGGGCGAGGACGAGATCTTCGCCGAGGTGCGGCTGCCGGACGCGCAGCGCGCCGACGCGGCCCGGTTCCTGCTGCACCCGGCGCTGCTGGACGCGGCGCTGCACCCGCTGCTGCCGGGGGTGGCCTTCGCGTCGGGTCAGGCCCGACTGCCGTTCTCCTGGGCCGGGGTGAGCGTCCACGCGGTGGGCGCCTCGGTGCTGCGGGTGCGTCTGGCCCTGTCGGGTCAGGAGACGGAGACCCTCCAGGCCTCGCTGACGGTGGCCGACGGCACGGGCGCCCCGGTGGCCTCCGTGGAGTCGCTGCTGCTGCGCCCGGTGTCGAAGGAGGCGCTGCGCGAGGCGGCGTCGACGGCCCGGGACGGGTTGTTCCGGGTGGTGTGGAACGCGCTGCCCGCCGCGACGGGCTCCGCGGACACCTCGCGGTGGGCCGTGGTCGGTGACGTCACCGTCGCCGGTGCCTCCTCGTACGCCTCCCTGGAGGAGGTGGCGGCCCTGGAGAGCGTGCCCGCCACGGTGGTGCTGGCCGCGGCCGGCGCCGGCGGGGACGTGGTGGAGGGCGCGCGGCGGACGTTGCGCGAGGCCCTCGCGACGGCGAAGTCCTGGCTGGCGGACGAGCGGTTCGAGGACTCCACCCTCGTGGTGGTGACGCGGGGCGCCCTCGCCACCGCAGCCGGCGAGCCGGTGACGGACCTGGCGCAGGCCGGTGTCTGGGGTCTGCTGCGCGTGGCGCAGACGGAGAACCCGGGCCGGATCGTCCTGGTCGACCTCGACGGGTCCGTCGGGGACGCCCTGCCCGCCGTGCTCGCCTCGGGCGAGCCGCAGGTCGCGGTGCGCGGTGCGGAGCTGCGGGTGCCGCGGCTGGCGCGGACCCGGCAGGACGAGGCGGCGGCGCAGCCGCGCTGGGACCGGGGCACGACCCTGATCACCGGTGCGACGGGCGCGCTGGGCGGCGTACTGGCCCGGCACCTGGTCACCGAGCACGGCGCGCGGCACCTGCTGCTGCTCAGCCGCAGCGGTCCGACCGCCGCGGGCGCGACGGAGCTGCGGGACGAGCTGACCGGGCTCGGCGCCGAGGTCACCGTCGCCGCCTGCGACGTGACGGACCGGGAGTCCCTGGCCGGGGTGTTGGCCGCGATCCCGGCGGAGCACCCGCTGACGGGTGTGGTGCACACGGCCGGTGTCCTGGACGACACGGTGCTCTCGGACCTGACCCCGGAGCGGCTGGAGAAGGTGCTCGCGCCGAAGGTGGACGCGGCCTGGAACCTGCACGAGCTGACGAAGGACCTCGACCTGTCGGCGTTCGTCCTCTACTCGTCCATCGCGGGTCTGATCGGCAACGCCGGCCAGGCCAACTACGCGGCGGGCAACACCTTCCTCGACGCCCTGGCCCAGTACCGGCAGGCGAACGGCCTGCCCGGCACCTCGCTGGCCTGGGGCCTGTGGGCGCAGGCCTCCACCATCAGCGGTTCGCTGGAGGAGGCCGACCTGCGGCGCCTGGCGCGGCTCGGTCTGCTGCCGCTGTCCTCGTCGGACGCCATGGACCTCTTCGACGCGGCCCCCGGCACCGGGGAGCCGGTCCTGGCGGTCACCCGACTCGCGCTGGAGGCGCTGCGCAAGCAGGGCGACCGGCTGCTGCCGCTGCTGCGGGACCTGGCTCCGGCCGGTCCGCGCCGCGCGGTCGCGGGCGGCGGCGCCGGGTCCGGCGCGGAGGGCGGTCCCTCGCTGGCGGAGCGCCTGGGCGCGCTGCCGGAGGAGGAGCGGGTCACCGCGCTGACCGACCTCGTACGGGCCCAGGTGGCCGCGGTGCTCGGCCACGCCGACCACAGCGGCATCGACGCCGACCGGGCCTTCCAGGAGCTGGGCTTCGACTCGCTGACCGCGGTCGAGCTGCGCAACCAGCTCAACGCGGCGACGGGTCTGCGCCTGCCCAGCACCCTCGTCTTCGACTACCCGAACCCGGCCGCGCTCGCCGCGTACCTGCGCAAGCAGATCACGGTGGAGGACGTGTCGGCGGCCGCCCCGGTCCTGTCGGACCTCGACAAGCTGAAGTCCGCGATCCAGGCGGCCGCTTCGGACCGCGACGCCTTCGACCAGATCACGGGCCGGCTGCGGGAGCTGCTGGACATCGCCGACACGGCGGGCGGCGGCAAGGCCGAAGAGGACGCGAACGCCGACCTGGACGACGCGAGCGACGAGGAGCTGTTCGCGCTCCTCGACGACCTCGACTGAGCCGGAAGCCGCAGACCGGTATGCGAACCCTCCATTCATCATCACCCAGCCACATCACGTCGGGGAGCTGAGATCACGTGGCGAACGAGCAAGAACTCCGGGAGTACCTCAAGCGGGCGATCGCCGATGCCCGGGACGCGAAGAAGCGTCTGCGCGAGGTCGAGGACAAGGCGCAGGAGCCCATCGCGATCGTCGGGATGGCCTGCCGTTACCCCGGCGGGGTCGCCACCCCCGAGGACCTCTGGCAGCTGGTCACCGACGAGGTGGACGCGGTCAGCGGCTTCCCCGTCAACCGCGGCTGGGACCTGGAGCGGCTGTACGACACCGACCCGGACGCGGCCGGTACCTCGTACACGGCCGAGGGCGGCTTCCTGCACGAGGCCGACCGGTTCGACCCGGAGTTCTTCGGGATGTCGCCGCGCGAGGCGCTCGCCGTGGACCCGCAGCAGCGCCTGCTGCTGGAGACCACGTGGGAGGCGTTCGAGCGGGCCGGCATCGACCCGGCGTCGCTGCGCGGCAGCCGTACCGGCGTCTTCACCGGTCTGATGTACAACGACTACGGCTCGCGGCCCGACCTGCCCGCCGAGGGCAACGAGGGCTACCTGTTCAGCGGCAGCGCGGGCAGCATCGCCTCGGGCCGGCTCGCGTACACCTTCGGCCTGGAGGGGCCGACGGTGACCGTCGACACGGCCTGCTCCTCCTCGCTGGTGGCCATGCACATGGCGGCGAACGCGCTGCGTGCCGGCGAGTGCGACCTCGCGCTCGCCGGCGGCGCGGCCGTCATGTCGACGCCGACCGCGTTCATCGAGTTCTCCCGGCTGCGCGGTCTGTCGGCCGACGGCCGCTGCAAGTCCTTCTCCGAGCACGCGGACGGCACCGGCTGGGCCGAGGGCGTGGGTCTGCTGCTGGTGGAGCGCCTCTCCGACGCCCGCCGCAACGGACACCGGGTGCTGGCCGTCATCCGCGGTACGGCCGTCAACCAGGACGGCGCCTCCAACGGGCTGACCGCCCCGAACGGTCCCTCGCAGGAGCGCGTGATCCTCCAGGCCCTGGCGAACGCCGGTCTGACCACGGCCGACGTGGACCTGGTCGAGGCGCACGGTACGGGCACCTCGCTGGGCGACCCGATCGAGGCGCAGGCCCTGCTGGCGACGTACGGCCAGGACCGGCCGTCGGACCGGCCGCTGTACCTGGGCTCGCTGAAGTCGAACATCGGGCACAGCCAGGCCGCGGCCGGTGTCGGCGGCATCATCAAGATGGTGCAGGCGATCCGGCACGGGTTCATGCCGAAGACGCTGCACGCCGAGGAGCCCTCGTCGCGGATCGACTGGGAGGCGGGCGCCGTCTCGCTGCTCCAGGAGGCCCGGCAGTGGCCCGAGACGGGGACGCCGCGCCGTGCGGGCGTGTCCTCGTTCGGCTTCGGCGGCACCAACGCCCACGTGGTGATCGAGGAGGCTCCGGTCGAGGAGCCCGAGCGGGACGCGGACGAGGCGGCGCCGGCTCCGACGGCCGCCGCGACCTCGACGACCGCGGTGCCGGTGGTGCCGTGGGTGCTGTCCGGCAAGACCGCCGAGGCCGTGGCCGGTCAGGCCGCGCGCCTGCTGGCGTACGCCGAGGGCGGCGCGGACCCGGACCCGGCCGAGGTGGGCCGGGCGCTGATCGGCCGGCGGGCGCTGTTCGACCACCGTGCGGTGGTGGCGGGCGCCGACCGTGAGGCCCTGCTCGCGGGTCTGCGGGCGCTGGCGGCGGGCGAGGTCTCGCCGGCGGTGGTCCAGGGTGCGAAGGCCGCCGGGAAGTCGGCGTTCCTGTTCACGGGTCAGGGCGCGCAGCGCGTCGGGATGGGCGAGGAGCTGTACGCCGCCTTCCCCGTCTACGCCGCCGCCTTCGACGCCGTCGCCACCGAACTCGACCGACACCTGGACCGTCCGATCCGCGAGGTCATCGCCTCCGGCAAGGGCCTCGACGAGACCGGCAACACCCAACCCGCCCTCTTCGCCGTCGAAGTCGCCCTCTACCGCCTGATCGAGTCCTGGGGCGTCAAGGCCGACTACCTCGCCGGCCACTCCATCGGCGAGATCTCCGCCGCCCACATCGCCGGCGTCCTCACGCTCGCCGACGCCGCCAAGCTCGTCGCCGCCCGCGCCCGGCTCATGCAGGCCCTGCCCACCGGCGGCGCCATGATCGCCCTCCAGGCCACCGAGGAGGAAGTCCTCCCGCTGCTCGAAGGCCTGGCGGACCGGCTGGCCATCGCCGCGATCAACGGGCCCTCGTCCGTCGTGATCTCCGGTGACGAGGACGCGGCCGTCGCGGTCGCCGCGAAGATCACCGAGCTGGGGCGCAAGACCAAGCGCCTCACCGTCTCGCACGCCTTCCACTCCCCCCACATGGACGGGATGCTGGAGGAGTTCACCGCCGTCGCCGCGAGCATCACCTACGAGGCCCCGAAGATCCCCGTGGTCTCCACCCTCACCGGCGAACTCGCCACCGGCGACGACCTGCGCACCCCCGCCTACTGGGCCGACCAGGTCCGCGGCGCCGTCCGCTTCACGCACGCCGTCCGCACCCTGGAGACCCTGGGCGCGAGCACCTTCACCGAGATCGGCCCCGACGCCGTCCTCACCGCACTCGCCGCCGGTTCCGTCGAGGGCGCCGGTAACGTCCTCGCCGTCGCCACCCTGCGCGCGGGCCGTCCCGAGGCGCAGCAGCTCGTCCTGGCCGCCGGGCAGCTCCACGCCCGTACCGGCAGGGTCGACTGGGCCGCGTACCTGGGCGCGTCGGAAGGGGACTCCCCCGACCTGCCGACGTACGCCTTCCAGCGCGAGCGCTACTGGCTCGACCGGGTCGAGGCCGCCGCCGACGCGACGGGCCTGGGCCTGAGCGCGACGGACCACCCGATCCTGGGCGCCACCCTGGACCTGGCCGACGGCGAGCAGACCCTGTTCACCAGCCGGCTGTCGCTGCGCTCGCACCCCTGGCTCGCCGACCACGCCGTCCTCGGCACGGTCCTGCTGCCGGGCACCGGCTTCGTCGAGCTGGCCGTGCTGGCCGGCGAGCGGCTCGGCACCCCGCAGATCGAGGAACTGACCCTGTCGGCGCCGCTGGTGCTGCCCGAGAGCGGCGGTGTCCAGCTCCAGCTGGTGGTGGGCGAGGCGGACGGCGCGGGCCGCCGCGCCATCGACGTCTACTCCCGCCACGACGGCGACGCCGCCGACGCCCCCGCCGAGGCCCGCCCGTGGACCCTCAACGCCAAGGGCCTGCTGGCCCCGGCCGCCGGGTCCGGCGGCGAGGCCCTGATGGTGTGGCCCCCGGCCGGGGCCACCGAGGTCTCCCTGGAGGGGGTCTACGAGCGGCTCGCCGCCCAGGACTACGCGTACGGGCCCGCCTTCCAGGGCCTGCGCCGCGCCTGGAAGGGCGACGGGCAGATCTTCGCCGAGCTGACGCTGCCCGACGCGCAGCGCGCCGACGCCGGCCGCTTCCTGCTGCACCCCTCCCTGTTGGACTCCGCGCTGCACCCGCTGCTGCCGGGCGTGGTGGACGAGGACCGGGTGGCGCTGCTGCCGTTCTCCTGGTCCGGGGTGAGCGTCCACGCGACCGGCGCCGCGACGCTGCGCGTGCGGATCACGCTGACCGGCCCCGAGGTGGCCTCGCTGACGGTGGCCGACGGTACGGGCGCCCCGGTGGCCACCGTCGAGTCGCTGCTGCTGCGCCCGCTGTCGAAGGAGGCGCTGCGCGAGGCGAACTCCGCGGCCCGCGACGGCCTGTTCAAGGTCGCCTGGAACGCGCTGCCCGCCGCGGGCGCGGGCTCGGTCGACACCTCCGGTTGGGCCGTCGTCGGCGACCTCACGGTCGCGGGCGCCGCCTCGTACGCCTCCCTGGAGGAGGTGGCGGCCCTGGAGAGCGTGCCCGCCACGGTGCTGCTGGCCCTGGAGCCGGTCGACGCCTCGGCGTCGGTGCCGGTCGCCACGCACGAGGCGGTGCGGGAGCTGCTGGCCACGGCGCAGTCCTGGCTGGCGGACGAGCGGGTCGCGGACTCCACCCTCGTGGTGGTCACCCGGGGCGGCCTCGCCACCACCGTCGGCGAGCCGGTCACCGACCTGACGCACGCCGCCGCCTGGGGTCTGCTGCGCGTGGCGCAGAGCGAGAACCCGGGCCGGATCGTCCTGGTCGACCTGGACGTCTCCGACCCCGGCTTCCCCGTCGCCGCCGTGGCCTCGGGCGAGCCGCAGGTCGCGGTGCGCGGTACGGAGCTGCGGGTGCCGCGGCTGGCGCGCACGCAGCAGGACCCCGAGGCGCGCACGGCCCGCTGGGACCGGGGCACGACCCTGATCACCGGTGCGACGGGCGCGCTGGGCGGCGTACTGGCCCGGCACCTGGTCACCGAGCACGGCGCCCGGCACCTGCTGCTGCTCAGCCGGCGCGGCATCGAGGCGGCGGGCGCGGCGGAGCTGCGCGACGAGCTGACCGGGCTCGGCGCCGAGGTCACCGTCGCCGCCTGCGACGTCGCCGACCGGGCGGCGCTGACCGCCGTGCTCGACGCGATCCCGGCGGACCGCCCGCTGGGCGCGGTCGTGCACACGGCCGGCGTGCTGGACGACGGCCTGCTGTCCTCGCTGACCCCGGAGCGGCTCGCGAAGGTCCTCCAGCCGAAGGTGGACGCGGCCTGGAACCTGCACGAGCTGACGAAGGACCTCGACCTTTCGGCGTTCGTCCTCTACTCCTCGATCGCGGGTCTGATCGGCAACGCCGGCCAGGCCAACTACGCGGCGGGCAACACCTTCCTCGACGCCCTGGCCCAGTACCGGCAGTCCCGGGGCCTGCCCGGCACCTCGCTGGCCTGGGGCCTGTGGGAGCAGGCCTCCACCATCAGCGGGCAGCTGGAGGAGGCCGACCTCAAGCGCATCGAGCGCACCGGCCTGCTGCCGCTGTCCTCGGCGGACGCCATGGACCTGTTCGACGCGGCCCCCGGCACGGGTGAGGCGGTGCTCGCCGCGACCCGGCTGAACACGGCCGCGCTGCGCAAGCAGGCGGACGGACCGCACCTGCTCTTCCGCGGGCTGGTCACGGCCGCCCCGCGGCGGGCGGCGGCCTCCTCCCAGGCGGCCGGCGGTTCCTCGCTGGCCCAGCGTCTGGGCGGGCTGTCGCCGGCCGAGCGGGACCAGGCCCTCACCGACCTGGTGCGCTCGCAGGTCGCGGCGGTGCTCGGGCACTCCGACCACAGCAGCATCGACGCCGAACGCGCCTTCCAGGAGCTGGGCTTCGACTCGCTGACCGCCGTGGAGCTGCGCAACCAGCTCAACTCCACCACGGGCATGCGGCTGCCGAGCACCCTCGTCTTCGACTACCCGAACCCGGCGGCGCTGGCCGCGCACCTGTCGTCCGAGCTGTTCGGCGGCGAGCAGGGCGCGGCGCCGGTCGTGGTGGCGGCGGACACCGGCTCGCTGGAGCCGATCGCGATCGTCGGCATGGCCTGCCGCTACCCGGGCGGGGTGTCCTCCCCGGCGGACCTGTGGAAGCTGGTCTCGGAGGGCACGGACGCGATCACCCCGTTCCCGTCCAACCGCGGCTGGGACCTGGACAACCTCTACCACCCGGACCCCGACCACACGGGCACCACGTACGCCCGGGGCGGCGGCTTCCTGCACGAGGCGGACCTGTTCGACCCGGAGTTCTTCGGGATGTCCCCGCGCGAGGCGCTGGCCACCGACCCGCAGCAGCGCCTGCTGCTGGAGACGGCCTGGGAGACCATCGAGAACGCGGGCCTGGTCCCGGCCGCGCTGCGCGGCAGCCGTACCGGCGTGTTCGCCGGCGTGATGTACCACGACTACGGTTCCGGTCTCGCGACGATCCCCGAGGACCTGGAGGGCTACCTGGCCAGCGGCAACGCGGGCAGCGTCGCCTCGGGCCGCGTCTCGTACAACCTGGGTCTGGAGGGTCCGGCGGTCACCGTCGACACGGCCTGCTCCTCGTCCCTGGTGGCCCTGCACATGGCGGCGAACGCGCTGCGTTCCGGTGAGTGCGACCTGGCGCTCGCCGGTGGTGCGACGGTCATGTCGACGCCGACGACCTTCGTGGAGTTCTCGCGTCAGCGCGGGCTGTCCCCCGACGGCCGTTGCAAGCCGTTCGCGGCCGGTTCCGACGGCACCGGCTGGTCGGAGGGCGTCGGCCTGCTGCTCGTGGAGCGGCTCTCCGACGCCGAGCGCAACGGACACACCGTTCTCGCGGTGATCCGGGGTTCGGCCATCAACCAGGACGGCGCCTCCAACGGTCTGACCGCCCCCAACGGCCCCTCCCAGGAGCGGGTCATCCGCCAGGCCCTGGCCAACGCCGGTCTGGACACGGCCGACGTGGACGTGGTCGAGGCGCACGGCACCGGCACCACCCTCGGCGACCCGATCGAGGCGCAGGCCCTGCTGGCCACCTACGGCCAGGGGCGTTCCGAGGACCGGCCGCTGTGGCTGGGCTCGCTGAAGTCGAACATCGGGCACACGCAGGCCGCGGCCGGCGTGGGCAGCGTCATCAAGATGATCGAGGCCATGCGCCACGAGGTGCTGCCGCGGACCCTGCACGTGGACGCGCCGTCCGGGCACGTCGACTGGGAGGCGGGCGCCGTCTCGCTGCTGACCGAGGCGCGCGCGTGGGAGTCGTACGGGCGTCCGCGTCGCGCGGGCATCTCCTCGTTCGGCATCAGCGGGACCAACGCGCACGTGGTGATCGAGCAGCCCGCGGCCCGGCCGGAGCCGGCGCGGGAGGCCGGCGAGCCGCTGCCGGTGGTGCCGTGGCTGCTGTCCGGGAAGACCCCCGAGGCGGTCACCGCGCAGGCGGAGCGGCTGCTGGAGACGGCGTCGGGGGCGGAGCCCCGGGACATCGGTCTGTCGCTGGCGACGGCCCGTTCCCTGTTCGAGCACCGGGCCGTGGTGGTCGGCGCCGACCGTGAGGCCCTGCTCGCGGGTCTGCGGGCGCTGGCGGCGGGTGCCTCGGCGCCGAACGCGGTGCGTGACGCGCGTACGTCGGGCAAGTCGGCGTTCCTGTTCACGGGTCAGGGCGCGCAGCGCGTCGGGATGGGCGAGGAGCTGTACGCCGCCTTCCCCGTCTACGCCGCCGCCTTCGACGCCGTCGCCGCCGAACTCGACCGACACCTGGAGCGGCCGATCCGCGAGGTCATCGCCTCCGGCGAGGGCCTCGACGAGACCGGCAACACCCAACCCGCCCTCTTCGCCGTCGAAGTCGCCCTCTACCGCCTGATCGAGTCCTGGGGCGTCAAGGCCGACTACCTCGCCGGCCACTCCATCGGCGAGATCTCCGCCGCCCACATCGCCGGCGTCCTCACGCTCGCCGACGCCGCCAAGCTCGTCGCCGCCCGCGCCCGGCTCATGCAGGCCCTGCCCACCGGCGGCGCCATGATCGCCCTCCAGGCCACCGAGGAGGAAGTCCTCCCCCTCCTGGCCGGACGCGAGGGCGAGCTGGCCATCGCCGCGATCAACGGGCCCTCCTCGGTGGTCGTCTCCGGCGACGAGGACACCGCGCTGCACGTGGCGGAGCGGTTCGAGGCGCAGGGGCGCAAGACCAAGCGGCTGAGCGTGTCGCACGCCTTCCACTCCCCCCACATGGACGGGATGCTGGAGGAGTTCACCGCCGTCGCCGCGAGCATCACCTACGCCGAGCCGCGCATCCCGGTCGTCTCCACCCTGACCGGCGAGCTCGCCACCGGCGACGACCTGCGCACCCCCGCCTACTGGGCCGACCAGGTCCGCGGCGCCGTCCGCTTCACCCACGCGGTCTCCTCCCTGGAGACCCTGGGCGCGAGCACCTTCACCGAGATCGGCCCCGACGCCGTCCTCACCGCACTCGCCCAGGACACCCTGGACGCGGCGGTGGCCGTGCCGCTGGTGCGGCGGGGCCGGCCCGAGGGGGAGACCCTCCTCGCGGGCGTCGGCCGGCTGCACAGCCGGGGCGTGCGCGTCGACTGGGAGGCCTACTTCGCCGGTTCGGGCGCCCTCCCGGTGGCCCTGCCGACGTACGCCTTCCGCCACGAGGCCTTCTGGCTGAAGGGGTCGGGCGCCGCGGCGGACGCCGGGTTCGGTCTGAACCCGACCGGGCACCCGCTGCTCGGCGCGGCCGTCACCATCGCGGGCTCCGACCAGGTGCTGTTCACGTCCCGGCTGTCGGTGCGCAGCCACCCGTGGCTGGAGGGGCAGGCCGTCTTCGACGCCCCCGTGCTGCCGGGCTCCGCGCTGGTGGAGCTGGCCGTGCGGGCGAGCGACGAGCTGGGCCTCGGCGGTCTGGCCGAGTTGGACCTGAGCGCCCCGGTGGTGCTGCACGGGGACGCCGCGCTCCAGCTCCAGCTGGGCGTGGGCCCGGTGGACGGGGAGGGCCGCCGGCCGTTCACGGTGCACACCCGCGCGGACGAGGCGGAGGCCGCCTGGACGGTCCACGCCCGCGGTCTGTTCGAGACCGTCGCCGCCGCCGGTGCGCCCGCCGACCCGGTGGGCGAGGCCGCGGAGACCGCGCTGTCGGAGGAGCTCCTGCCCGACGCCGCCGCCTACGAGCTGCACCCGGCGCTGTTGGAGGCGGCCGTCGCCGCCGCCGCGGGCACGGGCGCGGCCGGTACGACGCGGATCCCGGCGCGCTGGGAGGACGTACGGCTGTACGCGAGCGGTGCCACGACGGTGCGGGTGCGGATCGCCCCGCTGGAGGGTGACCCGCAGGGCGCCGTGACGGTGACCCTGGCCGACGCGCAGGACCGGGCCGTCGCCTCGATCGGGCGGCTGGTCTTCCGGGACGTGCCGGACGCCGAGTTCGCCGCGTCCGAGGGCGGCAGCCGGCCGCTGTTCCAGGTCGACTGGGTGGCGAGCGCCCTGGCGGAGCCCGCCGAGCGGATCCGTTGGGGTGTGCTGGGCGGCGGCGCCGCCGAGCAGGCCTCCTTCGACGGCCCGTCCTTCGAGGACGTCGCGGCCGTCGGGAAGGCGGCCGACGCGGGCGCGGCCGTGGACGCCGTGCTGGCGTGGGCCGTCGCCGACGGCTCCTCCGACGACGTGGTGGGCTCGGCCCACTCCGCCGCGCGGGGCGCGCTGGCCCTGCTCCAGGACTGGCTGGCCGACGACCGGTTGGAGGCCACCCGTCTGGTGGTCGTCACCCGGGGCGCGGTCGACGCCGGCGCCGGGGTTCCCGAGCCCGCGTCGGCGACGGTGTGGGGTCTGCTGCGCTCGGCGCAGGCCGAGGCCCCGGACCGGGTCGTGCTGGTCGACCTGGACCACCCGGGCGACGCGACCGTGCCGGTCGGTGCCCTGTCCGCGGTGCTCGCCTCGGGTGAGCCGCAGGCGGCGGTGCGCGGCGGCGCGGTGCTGCTGCCGAGGCTGCGCCGGCTCGCCGCCGGCGACGTCCGGGCCGTCGAGGCCGGGGCGCGGGCGACGGCGTGGGACCCGGAGGGCACGGTGCTGATCACCGGTGGCACCGGCGCGCTGGGCGGCCTGTTCGCCCGGCACCTGGTCGCCGAGCACGGGGTGCGCCACCTCGTCCTGGCGAGCCGGCGCGGCGCGTCGGCCCCCGGGGCCGGGGAGCTGCGCGAGGAGCTCGCCGCCCTGGGCGCCGAGGTCACGCTCGCGGCGGTGGACGTCTCCGACCGCGCGGCGCTGGCGTCCGTACTGGCGGCCGTCCCGGCGGAGCACCCGCTGAAGGGCGTGGTGCACACGGCCGGTGTCCTCGACAACGGTCTGATCGCGGCGCTGAGCCCGGACAGCCTGGACGCCGTGCTGCGGCCCAAGGCGGACGCGGCCTGGCACCTGCACGAGCTGACCGCGGACCTTGACCTGTCGGCGTTCGTGCTGTTCTCCTCCAGCGTCGGTGTCATCGGTGGCCCCGGCCAGTCCAACTACGCGGCGGCCAACGCCTTCCTGGACGGGCTCGCCGCCCACCGGGCGGGCCTCGGACTCGCGGCTACCTCCCTGGCGTGGGGCCTGTGGGGCCTGAGCTACGGGATCAACGCGGGACTGGACGAGAACGACCTCAAGCGGTTCGGCCGCGAGGGCTTCAAGCCGGTGTCGCCGAAGGAGGGCACCGCGCTCTTCGACTCGGCGCTGGCGATGAGCACCTCGGCGGTCGTGGCGCTGCCGGTCGACCTGTCCGCGATGCGGGCGCACGGTCTGGTGCCGCCGGTGTTCCGCTCGCTGGTGCGGGTGGCGAACCGGCGGGCCGCGCAGTCCGGCGGGGCTTCCGTCGAACTGCTCTCGACCCGGCTGGCGGGGCTGTCCCCGCTGGAGCGGCAGCAGGCGGTGCTGGACCTCGTCCGGTCCGAGGTGGCGACGGTACTGGGCCACGCCGGACAGGACGCGGTGCAGGCCGACCGGGCCTTCCAGGAGATGGGCTTCGACTCGATGACGGCGGTGGAGCTGCGCAACCGGCTCAACGCCGCGACGGGGGTGCGCCTGTCCGCGACCGTGGTCTTCGACCACCCGAACCCGACGGCGCTCGCCGAGCACGTGCTCGGCGAGGTGGCGCCCGACGGCGCCGGCGAGGGCGAGGAGCCCGCGCTGGCGGAACTGGACCGGCTGGAGGCGGCGCTCGCCGCCCTCGCCGAGGACAGCCGTACGCGCTCGACGGTCTCCGTCCGCCTCCAGACCATCCTGTCCCGGCTCAACGAGTCGGCGGGTGCGACGGAGAGCGCCGAGGACCTCGCCGACACCATCGAATCCGCCTCCGCCGACGACCTCTTCGACTTCATCGACAACCAGCTCGGCCGTTCCGCGAACTGACGGTCCCGACGTACGCAGCTCTGAGGAGAAGTTGATCTCTCATGTCCAATGAGACCCAGCACAACGGACCGGCAGCGTCTTCGGATCCCGCCGCGTCCAAAGAACAGAAGATGGTCGAGTACCTGAAGTGGGTCACCACCGACCTGCAGAAGGCGCGCAAGCGACTCGCCGAGCTGGAGGCCGGCACCGACGAGCCGGTCGCCATCGTCGGTATGGCCTGCCGTTTCCCGGGCGGGGTGACCTCGCCCGAGACCCTGTGGAAGCTCGTCACGGACGGGGCCGACGGGATCACCGACTGGCCCGAGGACCGCGGGTGGGACATCGACGCCATCTACGACCCGGAGCGCGGCAAGCCCGGCAAGTCGTACACGAAGAAGGGCGGGTTCCTCGACGGGGCGGCCCTCTTCGACCCCGGCTTCTTCGGGATCTCGCCGCGCGAGGCCCTCGCGATGGACCCGCAGCAGCGCGTGCTGCTGGAGACCGCGTGGGAGACCTTCGAGCAGGCGGGCATCGACCCGAACTCGCTGCGCGGCACGCAGGTCGGTGTCTTCGCGGGCGTCGTGGAGCAGAGCTACCTGGGCCTGGAGGGCCCGGAGGAGCTCGAGGGCTACCTGATGACCAGCAAGCTGAGCGCGGTGGCCTCGGGCCGCATCGCCTACACCTTCGGCTTCGAGGGTCCGGCCGTGTCCGTGGACACGGCGTGCTCCTCCTCGCTGGTGGCGCTGCACCTGGCCGTGCAGTCGGTGCGCAAGGGCGAGTCGACGATGGCGCTGGCGGGCGGTTCGACCGTCTCCGGCCACCCGAGCGGGTTCGTCGACTTCTCCCGGCAGAACGGGCTCGCCGAGGACGGCCGCATCAAGTCCTTCGCGGCGGCGGCCGACGGCACCGCCTGGTCGGAGGGCGTGGGCCTGCTCCTCGTCGAGAAGCTCTCGGACGCGCGGCGCAACGGCCACGAGGTCCTGGCGATCATCCGCGGCACCGCCGTCAACCAGGACGGCGCGTCGAACGGTCTGACCGCCCCCAACGGCCCCTCCCAGGAGCGGGTCATCCACCAGGCGCTCGCCTCCGCCAAGCTGTTCGCCTCCGACGTGGACGTGGTCGAGGCGCACGGCACCGGCACCCGGCTCGGCGACCCGATCGAGGCGCAGGCGCTGCTGGCGACGTACGGGCAGAACCGTCCGGCGGACCAGCCGCTGTACCTGGGCTCGCTGAAGTCCAACATCGGGCACAGCGTCGCGGCGGCCGGCGCGGGCGGCGTGATCAAGATGATCATGGCGATGCGGCACGGGGTGCTCCCCAAGACCCTGAACATCGACGAGCCCACCCCCATGGTCGACTGGGAGTCCGGCGCGGTCTCGCTGCTCACCGAGGCCCGCCCGTGGCCCGAGTACGGGCACGCGCGCCGGGCGGGCGTCTCCGCGTTCGGCGTGAGCGGCACCAACGCCCACGTCATCCTGGAGGAGCCGCCGGCCCCCGAGGCGGCCCCGGCCGCCGAGGGCGAGGAGGCCGCCGAGGCCGCTCCCGCGCACGTGCTGCCGGTCCTCCCGTGGGCGCTGTCGGCCAAGACCCCCGACGCGCTCGCCGGGCAGGCGGCCCGCCTCCTCGCGCACGTCGAGGCCGACCCGACCCGCTCCCCGCTGGACGTGGCGTTCTCGCTGGCCACCGGCCGCGCGGCGCTGGAGCAGCGCGCGGTGGTCGTCGGCGCGGACCGCGACGCCCTGCTGGACGGCCTGCGGTCGCTGGCCGCCGGCGAGCCGGCTCCGGGCATCGTCCGCGGTACGAAGGCGGGCGGCCACAACGCGTTCGTCTTCACCGGCCAGGGCGCCCAGCGCGCCGGGATGGGCGAGGACCTGTACGCGGCGTTCCCCGTGTACGCGCGGGCCTTCGACGCCGTCGCCGCCGAGCTGGACCGGCACCTGGACCGTCCGATCCGCGAGGTCATCGTCTCCGGCGAGGGCCTGGACGAGACGGCGTACACCCAGCCCGCGCTGTTCGCGGTCGAGGTGGCCCTCTACCGGCTGATCGAGTCCTGGGGCATCCGGCCCGACCACCTCGCCGGTCACTCGATCGGCGAGCTGACGGCCGCCCACATCGCCGGGGTCCTCGACCTCGCCGACACGGCCAAGCTGGTCGCGGCCCGCGCGCGGCTGATGCAGGAGCTGCCCAAGGGCGGCGCCATGATCTCCCTCCAGGCCACCGAGGAGGAGGTCCTCCCGCTGATCGTGGGCCTGGAGGACCGGCTCACGATCGCCGCGGTCAACGGCCCGACCTCGGTCGTCGTCTCCGGCGACGAGGAGGCGGCCCTCGCGGTCGCCGCGAAGATCACCGAGCTGGGTCGCAAGACCAAGCGCCTCACCGTCTCGCACGCCTTCCACTCCCCCCACATGAACCCCATGCTGGAGGACTTCCGGAAGGTCGCGGCCGGCCTCACCTACAACAAGCCGCAGCTGCCGGTCATCTCCACCCTCACCGGCAAGCTCGCCACCGGTGACGACCTGCGCACCCCCGCCTACTGGGTCGACCAGGTCCGCGGCGCGGTCCGTTTCACCGACGCCGTCCGCACCATGGAGGGCTTCGGCGCCACCACCTTCACCGAGATCGGCCCGGACGCCGTCCTGTCGACCCTGGTGCGCGACACCCTCTCCGACGTCGCGGCGGTCCCGCTGCTGCGCCGCGGCCTGCCCGACTCCGAGACCCTCGTCGGCGCGCTCAGCCTGCTGCACGCCTCGGGCGTGGGCGTGCGCTGGGAGGGCTTCTACGCCGGCACGGGCGCCACGCGCACCGACCTGCCGACGTACGCCTTCCAGCACGAGCGGTACTGGGTCGAGACCACCGGAATCGTCGCCGACGCCTCCGACCTCGGCCTGGAGGCCGCCGACCACCCGCTGCTCGGCGCCTCGGTGGCCATCGCCGGAGCCGACCAGGTGCTGTTCACCAGCCGGTTGTCGCTGCGCACCCACCCGTGGCTCGCCGACCACGTCGTCCTCGACCAGACGCTGGTGCCCGCCACCGCCCTGGTGGAGATGGCGATCCGGGCCGGCGACGAGCTGGGCCTGAACGTCCTCGACGACATGTCGATCCTCGGCCCGCTGGCCCTGCCCGCGAAGGGCGGCATGCACGTCCAGGTCAGCGTGGGCTCCGCCGACGGCTCCGGCCGCCGCGAGGTCGCCGTCTACTCCCGGCCCGACAACGCCGACGTGCCGTGGACCCTCAACGCCCGCGGCCACCTGAGCTTCCAGGGCACCGGCGAGCCGTTCGAGCTCACCGAGTGGCCGCCCGCCGGCGCGCGGGAGGTCCCGCTCGACGACGCGTACGAGAAGCTCGCCACGCAGGGCTACATCTACGGCCCGGTCTACCGGGGTCTGGACGCCGTCTGGAGCGTGGGCGCGAACGAGGTGTACGCGGAGGTCAGCCTGCCCGACGGCGCGCGGACCAGCCCGGCCGGCTTCGGCCTGCACCCGGCCCTGCTGGAGGTCGCCCTGGCGGCGTCCTGCCTGGCCAGCTACGGCACCGTGCCCGAGGGCGCGGTGTGGATCTCCACCGACTGGAAGGGCGTACGCCTCCACGCGACGGGCGCCTCCCGACTGCGCGTGAAGCTGACGGTGGACGCCGACGGCGGGCTGCGCGTGCAGCTCGCCGACCAGAGCGGCGGGCCCGTCGCCTCCGTCGACACGGTGGCCTGCCGCGCCATCGCCGTCGGCGAGGTCTCCAACGCCCTGGCCCGCAACCGGGACTCCCTCTTCCACGTCGACTGGGCCCCGTACCCGCTCGTCGCGACCGGGGACACCACGCACTGGGCCACCCTGGGCAAGGACGGCTTCGGCGACCGCCGCTTCACCGACGTCGCGCGGGTCGCGCGGGTGGTCGGCGCCGGCGAGCGCGTCGACGTGGTCCTGGCCCGCCAGGAGACCCCGGACACCGGGGACGGCGTCCGCGACGTGCACACCGCGTCGCACGTCGCGCTGGACCTCGTCCAGGACTGGCTGGAGGACGAGCGGCTGACCGAGACCAAGCTGGTGGTCCTCACCAAGGGCGGCGTCGCCGTCGGCGAGGAGGACGTCACCGACCTGGGCGCGGCCACCGTCTGGGGCCTGCTGCGCTCGGCGCAGTCGGAGAACCCGGGCCGCATCGTGCTCGTCGACCACGACCTCGACCTCGACGACCCGGCCACCGAGCCGTTCGCGGTACTGGCCCAGGTCGTGGCCTCGGACGAGCCGCAGGCGGCTGTCCGCGGCGGCCGGGTCCTCATCCCGCGCCTCGGCCGGATCTCCGACGCGGACACCGCGCCGACCGGCACCTGGGACCCGGAGGGCACCGTCCTGATCACCGGTGGCACCGGCAGCCTGGGCGGCCTGTTCGCCCGGCACCTGGTCACCGAGCACGGCGTGCGGAACCTGCTGCTCACCAGCCGGCGCGGCCTGGCCGCCGACGGTGCGGGCGAGCTGGCCGCCGAACTCACTTCGCTCGGCGCCCGCGTGACGATAGCGGCCTGCGACGTCGCCGACCGGGAGGCGCTCGCCGCCGTCCTGGCGGAGATCCCGGAGCAGTACCCGCTGCGCGGCGTCCTGCACACCGCCGGTGTGCTGGACGACGGTCTGATCGGCTCGCAGACCCCCGAGCGGCTCTCCGCGGTGCTGCGGCCCAAGGTCGACGCCTCGTGGAACCTGCACGAACTGACCAAGGACCTGGACCTGACGGCGTTCGTGCTGTTCTCCTCCATCGCCGCGGTCGTCGGCGGCCCCGGCCAGTCGACGTACTCGGCGGCCAACCACTACCTGGACGGTCTGGCGCAGCACCGCCGGGCCCAGGGCAAGGCCGCGACCTCGCTGGCCTGGGGCCTGTGGTCGCAGACCAGCGGCATGACCGGCCACCTGGACCAGGCCGACCTCCAGCGCATCGCCCGCAGCGGTTTCCGCCCGGTCGAGTCCGAGCAGGGCCCCGCCCTGCTGGACATCGCGCTGACGATCGGTCACGCGGCCCTGGTCGCCACCCCGATGGACCTGGCCACCCTGCGCGAGCAGGTCCAGGTTCCGGTGCTGCTGAGCAAGCTGGTGCGCACGCCGGTCCGCCGGGCCGCGCAGAACACCTCGGCGAGCACGGAGACCCTGGCCGACCGGCTCGCCGCCCTGGAGCCGCACGAGCGGGAGGCCGCCGTCCTGGAGGTCGTCCTCGCGCAGGTCGCGGCGGTGCTCGGACACTCCGACACCTCCGGGATCAGCGTCGACCAGCCCTTCTCGGCGCTGGGCTTCGACTCGCTCACCTCGGTCGAGCTGCGCAACCAGCTGGGCACCGCCACGGGCCTGAAGCTGCCGCCGACGCTGGTCTTCGACCACCCGACGCCGACCGCGCTCGCCTCGTTCCTGCACGGTGAGGTCGCCGAGTCCGGTGGCCGCAAGGGCACCGACTTCGCGGCGGAGATCGTCCTCGCGGACGACGTCCGGCCCGCGGCGGAGGTCGTCCTGACCGCCACCGACCCCAAGGAGATCCTGCTGACGGGGGCCAGCGGCTTCCTCGGCGCGTTCCTCCTGCGCGACCTGATGCGCACCACCACCGGTCACGTGCACGCCCTGGTGCGCGGCGAGGACGCGGCGAGCGCGCTGGAGCGGCTCAAGGCCAACGCCCAGTGGTACCGGGTGTGGGACGAGATCGACGAGGACCGCCTCACGGTGGTCCTCGGAGACCTGGCGGAGCCCCGCCTCGGGCTGACCGAGGAGGCGTTCGACGCCCTGTCCCGCAAGGTCGACGTGGTCTACCACAACGGCGCCCGCGTGCACTGGCTGCACCCGTACGAGACCCTCAAGGCCTCGAACGTCACGGGCACCGAGGAGGTGCTGCGGCTCGCCGCGCGCCACCGCACGGTCCCGGTGCACTACGTCTCCACGGTGGGCGTCTTCGACGGGGTGCGCGAGCCCGGCGTCCCGCTGAAGGTGACCGACCCGACCGGCCCGGCGGAGAACCTGCCCAGCGGCTACCTGCGCTCCAAGTGGGTCGCCGAGCAGGTCATCGGCCTGGCCCGGGACCGGGGCCTGCCGGTGTCGATCTACCGCGTGGACGTGATCTCCGGCGACCAGGTCAACGGCGCCTGCCAGACCCGTGACTTCGTCTGGCTGACCCTCAAGGGCCTGGTGCAGTCCCGTAGCGTCCCCAAGGGCACCGAGGGCCGCTTCCACCTGCTGCCGGTCGACTACGTCAGCGCGGCCATCACCGGCATCTCGCGCCGGCCGAACACGGTCGGACGCACCTTCCACCTCTTCAACCAGAGCTCGCTGTCGCTCAGCCGCTGCGCGGAGTTCCTGCGCGGCGTCGGCTACGAGCTGGACGAGGTGGACCGCGAGACGTGGGACGCCACGGTCAAGGCGGGCGACAACGCCCTGCTGCCGCTGCTCGACGCCTTCGAGATGATGACGTCGGACACGGACGGCTTCTACCCGCCGATCGACACCACCGAGACCGCGGCGGCGCTGGAGGGCACGGGCATCGAGATCCCCGTGCTGACGAAGGAACTGTTCGAGCTGTACGTCGACTTCTTCGTCCAGGAAGGCCACTTCCCGGCGGCCCCGTGACGGGGGACGCCCACGGAAAGCCCCGCCGGCCTCGGGCCGGCGGGGCTTTCCCGCGTGTCGTGCGGTGCGCGGTGCGCGTGCGGTGCTTGGTGCGCGGTCGTGCGCGAGCGGGCTACGGGAGCCGGATGCTCAGGCGGTGCGAGAAGACGTTGCGCGGGTCCCACTTGGCCTTGACCTGCTGGAGGCGCGGGTAGTTGCCCTTGAAGTACAGCTGGTGCCAGGGGGTGCCGGAGGTGTTGAGGGCCGGGTCGGCGATGTCGGCGTCGGCGTAGTTGATGTAGCAGCCGTCGTTGACCCCGCCGGTGCGCGGCACGCCGCCGGTGGAGGCGTAGACGTCGGCGTAGGCCTCGCGGACCCAGCGCTTGTTGGGCTCGTCCTGCGTCGGGTCGGTCCACAGCGCGCAGTAGAGCATCTTGGCGACGGAGTCGCGCTGCGCGGTGGCGGTGTCCGCCTCGCCCACCTCGTTGATCCTGCCGCCGAAGCTGACGATGGCGGCCATGCCGTAGGGGCCCGCGTAGTCGTCGCGGGTCAGCTGGCGGTAGAGGGCCTTGAGCTGGTCCTGCGGCATGGTCTTGCGGACGTAGGCGGCCTTGGACTTCCAGCGCGGGACGGCGGCCTCGACGAAGCCGGACCACTCGGTGACGGCGTACAGCCACGGCGCGCGGTAGCGGTCGCCGACGTTGTAGCGCACGCCGGTGCCCTCGGAGACGGCGGCGAGGAAGCTGTCGAGCAGCCCCTCGGGGTCGGGGGCGCCCGCGTCGACCTGGGTGCTCATCCGGAAGTAGCCGGCGGCCTTGTGCATGGCCTTGAACTGGCTGTAGAGGAAGCGGCCCGGGGAGTCGGGGGCGGAGTTGGCCTCGTGCCAGGCGGTGAAGTTGCGGGCGAGGCGGGTGAAGCTCGCCTCGTCCAGGTCGGCCCAGGACCAGCTGACGTCGGACAGCAGGACCTCGGAGGGCGCCTTGGGCAGGAGCCGTGAGGGGTCGTCGCCGGTGGCGCCGGGGGAGCGCAGCCAGTAGCGGGTGACGACGCCGAAGTTGCCGCCGCCGGCGCCGGTGTGGGCCCACCACAGTTCGCGGTTGGGGTCGTTCTGCTCGCGGGTGGCGACGACCTTGCGGGCGCGGCCGTGGCGGTCGACGTGGACCACCTCGACGGCGTAGAGGTGGTCGACGGTCAGGCCGCGGGAGCGGGACAGGGCGCCGTAGCCGCCGCCCTGGATGTGGCCGCCGGCGCCGACGGTGGGGCAGGTGCCGCCGGGCAGGACGACGCCCCAGCGCTTGTAGAGGGTGCGGTAGACGGTGCCGAGGAGGGCACCGGGCTCGACGGCGATGGCGCGGCGCTCGGGGTCGTAGGAGATGTTGTTGAGGCCGGACATCTCGATGACGACCTTCACCTCGGAGTTCGTGGTGAAGTCCTCGTCGCAGTGGCCGCCGCTGCGGACGACGACCTTGAGGCCCTTGTCGACGGCCTCCTGGACGGCGCGCACGACCTGGTCGGCGGAGCTGACGATGCGCACGTAGTCGGGGGTGCCGACCCAGCGCTGGTTGGAGCCCGATATGAGGCCCTTGTAGCGGGGGTCGGACGGCGTGACGGTGATCGGGGCGGCGGCCGCGCGGGCCGCGACCGCGTCGGGGCCTTCGGTGACGGCGGCCGCCTCGGCGGCTCCGGCGGCCGAGACCACGCCGACCGCGGGAAGGGCCAGGGCCCCTCCGGTCAGCGCGGCGCCTTTCATGAGACCCCGACGGGACACATCGGACATGACCGCATACCTCCATGGGACGCGAAGAGATGAGCTGTGGGCAAAGCGAGGGCCGGGCCACCCGATCACAGCCCGGTCACCAGGCGTTCTCTGGCGGTCCTCATCCGCTGATTACCTGCCGGTGGGCCGCCGGCAAGCGTCCGGCGTTACGTTCGATCAGTCCTGGGTTCGAATTCGGACCGGTCCGGATAAACGGTTCTGTCAACCGAGTTGAGGAGAGCGTTCGTGCGTAAGGTGCTCATTGCGAACCGTGGCGAGATCGCCGTTCGCGTTGCTCGGGCCTGCCGGGATGCCGGGATCGCGAGCGTAGCCGTCTACGCCGATCCGGACCGGGACGCTCTGCACGTCCGCGCGGCAGACGAAGCTTTCGCGTTGGGCGGTGACACTCCGGCGGCCAGCTACCTCGACATCAACAAGGTGCTCCAGGCCGCCGCCGATTCCGGCGCCGACGCCGTCCACCCCGGCTACGGCTTCCTCTCCGAGAACGCCGAGTTCGCCCAGGCCGTCATCGACGCCGGCCTGACCTGGATCGGCCCCCCGCCCCAGGCGATTCGCGACCT